>DATBAT010000393.1:0-17495 GCA_036271375.1 Terriglobales bacterium | reverse complement strand
CCGCGGCTTCCAGCCGAGCATTTCGCGCGGGCAAGTAAAGAGTAACTTTGCGCGTGCGGCCATCAAGCAGCAGATAGGACTGTGGGGTTTCAATGCCGCAAAGGTAATAAAAATCGTTGGTCTGCCGAGGAAAGATAAAGCCGTTGGTCTGCGAAACACCTTGAAGCACGGCGACCGATTGATCACCGATTTTGTCGAAGATGGCTGTCCAGCGCGCCTTGAATTCCTCCGGTTGAAAGTCGGTTTGGTGGTACGGTATGGCCTGTGTTTGCGGCCAGGCGCTGGCGGCGAAGAGCAGAATCCAACTGCATGCAGCAAAGATCCGGCGCAGCGACATTGGCATCTCCTTAGCGTGGATGAATCTGAGGGGATATTGTATACATAAAGACGCGAGGGAACTATGGAGCTTCGACAACTCGGAAACAGCGATCTAAAAATCACCGTACTTGGATTTGGCGCCTGGGCCGTCGGGGGCGCCGGTTGGGTCGGCAGCATGGGGCCGCAGGACGAAAAGGATTCCGTGCCCGCGATTCAAGCCGCGCTTGATCACGGCATCAATTGGATCGACACGGCTGCGCTCTACGGTCTGGGACACTCCGAGGAAATCGTCGCAGCGGCTATCGCGGGGCGAAATCCGCGGCCTTATATTTTCACCAAGTGTGAGCGTGTTTTCGACAGCGGCGGCCGGGTCGGCGCCTCACTCAAAGCCGGTTCTATTCGCCAGGAATGCGAAGGCAGTTTGCGGCGGCTAAAGACCGACGTGATCGATCTCTACCAGATACATTGGCCCGACCCCGATTCCGATATCGAAGAAGGCTGGACGACTCTGGCCAAGCTCAAGCAAGAGGGCAAAGTCCGCTACATCGGCGTTTCCAATTTCAATGTCAATCAGATGCAGCGAGCGCAGGCCATCTCCCCCATCACTTCGTTGCAGCCGCCTTATTCGCTGGTGACGAGAGAGATCGAAAACGAAATCCTGCCTTATGCCGAGAGCAATAACATTGGCGTGATCGCCTATTCTCCGATGGGCGCAGGTCTGCTCACCGGATCGATGACCAAAGAACGCGTGGCAAATTTCACTGACGAAGACTGGCGCAAACGCCTGCCTAATTTCCGCGAGCCTCTGCTCTCGCGCAACCTGCGGCTGGTTGACTCTCTGCGTGAGATTAGCGCACGCCATGGACAGACTCCAGGGCAGGTTGCGATTGCCTGGGCGTTGGCGAATCCCGCTGTAACCGGCGCCATTGTTGGCTTTCGCAGTCCAAAACAAGTTGAGGGCATCTTGGGGAACGGAGATTTCCGGTTGTCTCAAGCCGAACTTGCCGAGATCGAAAACGCACTGAAGCGGGAAACTGCCGCCTAATGTTTCTGGAGAACTCATGAAATTGAAAGTATGGCTCAGCGTAGTGTTCGCTCTAGCTGTCTGTCTCGCCAACGCCCAGAACGTCGATCAGCCTCCCAAAGTTCTGCAATCGCTGTCAGACGATTTCTGGCAATGGCGGGCAAGCTACCAGCCGTTCTCCAAAGACGATATTCCGCGCATCGAGCATCCCGAAGGCCGGCGCGATTGGTCGGCGGCTTCCATCTCCAGGCAACAAGCGGCTCTCGAAGAATTTCAGGTACGGTGGAAGAAAATCGACACAAGAAGCTGGAGCGTACCACAGCAAGTGGATTACCGGCTGATCGGCTCCGCGCTTTCACGCGTGCAATGGGAACTCAATATCAATCGCCGCTGGGAAAAGGATCCGTCGTTTTATACCGACCAGGCGATGACGGCGTTGCTGGAAGATTTAACGCAACCTCCTCCATTCGATGCCAAGAGAAGCACCGAAGTGATGCTGCGCATGGAAGAAATCCCCAGCTTGATCGAGGACGGAAAGACGAACCTGCGCCCTGTGCGTCCGTTTGCCCAATTGGCGATCGACCAACTGGAACAAGTACGCGCCAAGATGGACCGGATTCAGTCGCAAGTCGGGCCGATGCTGCAAGGGCAAGGGGCCGCGGACAAATTCAAACAGTCCACCGAGAAAGCCACGGCTTCACTCGAGGCTTACCAGGCTTGGCTACGCCAAAGTCTCGACAAGATGCCCACCAACGCGGCGATCGGCCGTGCCAACTATGAATTTTTCCTGAATGAAGTTGCTCTGCTGCCCTACACGCCTGAGCAGCTCTTCGCCACCAGCGCGCAGGAGTGGGCCCGCTCGGTCGCCTTTGAGCAATACCAAAAGCAGCGCAATGAAGGACTACCCGCGCTGAAGATCGCCCCCAGCATGGACGCGATGTTGAAGCGCTCGGTGGAAGACGAACTGGCGATCCGCAAATTCCTCGACGCAAAGGGAGTCATGTCGGTGCCGCCGGCGATTCAGCATTACAAGTTGCTGGCGATGCCCGGCTATCTCGAGGGCATGGGCGATTTCGGGGAACTTGACGATTTCACCGGCCCGTCGCGGCTCAACCAGGATTGCGTACGCTGGATTGAGCCTCCGAGCGATCAACTGGGTTACTTCGCGCTTGCGACCGCGAAAGATGATCGCCCTGACATGGTCCACGAAGGCGTTCCGGGGCATTATTTCCAGATGGCATGGTCGTGGATGCATGAAGATCCCATTCGCCGCCACTACTACGATTCGGGGGCCAACGAGGGAATTGGCTTTTACGCGGAAGAGATGATGGACCAGATGGGTCTCTTCGACAACAGTCCGCGCACCCACGAGATCATAGACAACTTCATGCGGCTGCGCGCGTTGCGGGTCGAAGTCGACGTGAAGCTGGCGCTCGGAACCTTCACCATGAAACAGGCTGCGGAGTATCTTTCGCAGCACGTTCCGATGGACTTGAAGACCGCCGAAGGCGAAGCAGCGCTGTTTGCAACTACTCCGGGACAGGCCATCAGCTACCAGATCGGCAAGAACGAAATCCTGAAATTCCTGGCAGACACGAAGCTCGAACAGGGAGACAAATTCAGCCTGCGAACTTTTCACGATTTTCTATGGAAGAACGGCAACATTCCAATCTCGCTGCAGCGCTGGGAATACCTGGGCAAAGACGACGAACTGCAAATCATCGAGCAAAATCGCCACCACTAGCGGGAACGCCTCTGCAGCTCCGTAATCCCTGGGGTTAAAGATTTTGTCTTGCTACTTTGCCTGCGCCGCGATCCAGGACTCGATCTCCGAATGAAGCACATCCAACGGCAACGGTCCCGAGCCCACGATCTCATCATGAAATGCTTTTAGATCGAACTTGTTGCCCAGCTTCTGCCTGGCTTCTTCCCGCAATTTAAGAATTTCGAGTTGCCCCAGCTTGTAAGCCAATGCCTGCCCAGGCCACGCGATATAGCGGTCGACTTCGCTCTGCACGTTCGGTTCGTCCATCGCGGTGTACTTATGGAAGTACTCGACCATCTGGCTGCGGGTCCAGTGCTTCTCGTGAACTCCGGTGTCGATCACCAGCCGAATGTCGCGCCACATCTCGTTTTCTAACCGTCCATAGTTGCTGTAGGGGTCTTGGTAGAATCCGATTTCCTTTCCCAGACGCTCAGAGTAGAGCGCCCAGCCTTCGACGAATGCCGTGTATTCACCATTCTTGCGGAAGGAAGGCAAGTCGGGCAGTTCCTGCCCAATCGAAATCTGTAAGTGATGTCCGGGGACGCCTTCGTGGTAGGCAATGGCTTCGATATTCAATGTGAGCCGATGCGCCGGGTCGTACTCATTGACATTGATTCTGCCGGCCCGTGACCCATCCTGCGCTCCCGGCGAGTAGTCGGCCGGGACGGCGTTCTTCGAGCGGAACGGATCCATCGGAATCACGTCGAGTTTGTTCTTTGGCAACCTTCCAAAAAGTTTCGGTAGCTGCGCCTCCATCTGCCGGGTGTACTTGGTATAGAGATCGAGTACCTGCTGCCCGGAGGTTGCATAAAACTTACGGTCTTTCTTGATGTGATCGTTCAACGCGGCCAGATCTTTGTAGCCAAGCTGGTGTGCCACTTCGATCATCTCGGCTTCGGTTTCCGCGAGTTGCTTGACGCCGATCTCGTGAATCTGATCGGCGGTGAGATCGGTCGTGGTCATGCGCTTGATCATGTAACGGTAGCGGGCTTCGCCGTCGGGAAGCGCCCAAACGCCAGGATCGGTGCGGCCTTGCGGCGCGTACTCATCATGGACGAATGCCGTGAACTTCTTGTACGCCGGAACAATTTCAGCATTTACCGCCGTTAGAATTGCCGTCTTTAGCCGTTTTTGGTCGTCCGCCGAAATAGTCGAAGGAAATTTATCGGCGGGTTTGGCGAAGGGACTGGACGTGCCGCTCTTGGTGGCGATCTCTCCAGATTCGACCGCAACTTTCTCCAGCAGGTAGCGCGGTTGCATCAGGTGATCTTTCATCCCCTGCCGCATGTTAGCTGTCACCTGGTCAAGCACGCGCGGAATCTGATGCAGTCGCGACAGATAATTGTCATAATCGCGGGCATTGTTGAAGGGAATGATCGTGACCATGTCCACCAGAGAAAGGTGCGGCCCGTTCATCTGGTTCACCGGCATTTCCCACGACTTGAACTGCGCGCCGTCGATTTCCTGCTTCAGCTTGCGAACCATCAACTCCCGGCTCAGAGCGTCTTGTCGTGACAATCCGGAAGCATCAATCGCCTCGAAGCGGGGAAGGAATTTCTGCTTTGCCGACGTATCGGCCTGTGCGGCTTCGGCGGAATAGTCATCCAGGCGGTCGTTGAAGCGGTTGTCGCCCAACGAAGTGGAGGTTTCTGGACTTTGCTTTAGCTCGTATTCCCACTCTTCGTCGAACAGCGCGTGCAATTGTTTCGCGCTGTCAACTTTAGGGGTTACTACTTCGCTCTTTTGGGGAGAGCAAGAAAGCAGGAAAACCGCGCTCACCGTAAGAGCAGCGGCAGCGAGAAAAGAGCGGAAGGTCATCGCGTCTCCCGAAGAGCTTTGAATTTAGACAGCCTTGTTCTGCACTTTCCAGTAGACAGCGTAACGTTCGCGGATAATTTTGTAGAGCGGCACCATGGTAATCTGCTGCGATTGTCCCACAGAGCGGAAGGTCAACGGATCTTTCGCGTCCGCCTCGACCCATGCGGTTGGCTTTGCCGGATCGGCAATTACGCCTGCCACTTTGAATTGGTCGGTAGGTTTGGGTTCGTAGTCGCCGCTGTACATCATCTGATCGGTCACCGGATCGAAACGCCCAGCGAGCACCAGTGGCCCGTACATCATTGCCTGGATCTTTTCGTCGTCCGGCATTGGCGCAACGTGCAGCGCCATGGGCAAACTCAACTCAATCTTGTCGCCACTCTTCCAGACACGATTCAATGCCAGATAGCTTGAAGGGCTGGCGAATGCCGGCAAAATCGCTCCGTTGACTTTCACGTTGCCACCCTGCGCCCAGTAGGGAATGCGTAGATGGATCGTCAACTCTTGCGGCTTACTGGTGGAAATGACCAGCGTAGTGCCTTGCTGTTCGGGGAAGCGCGTTTCTTGTTTTACGCGCACGCCTTTTTCAGGCCAATCCAGTTGCGAATCGATGTAGAGATTCACGTAGAGCGAATCGTCATCCTGGAAATAGATGGTGTCGGTAAGCTTCGCGTATTCCTCGGATCCGGTGCCGGTGCAGCACCAAAACGCATCGAACGGCTTGCCGAAAGTCTTCCAGTAGCCCGATGCCAACGGCAGGTAATACATCATCGTGCCATCTTCCGGATTGATGGTCCCGAGGCGATGGTTGAAAACCAGGCGCTCATAGTAATCCATCAGCCGCGCGTCTTTCGTCCAACCGAAGATATGGCGCGTCAACTTCATCATGTTGTACGCGCAGCAGCACTCCGTAGTGTTGGTGCTGAGTTCCGTCGACAGTTTTCCAGGATCGGTCGTCCAGCCCTCGCCGTTGCTGGTTCCACCCGTGCAATAGGAGCGTTCGCTCACCACTTCATCCCAGAAATATTCTGCGATGTCTCGATACTTGCGATCACCCGTAAGCTCGTAATACCGCGCGGCCGCGAGCACCTGGGGAATATGTGTGTTGACGTGTAGTCCCTTGAGTTCGTCGCGATGCGCGGCCAGCGGCTCAAAGAAAGCCTTCTTATCAAAGCGCTGCGCAACTTCCAGGTAATGTTCTTTACCGGTCACAGCGTACAGATTGCACAGCGCTTCGCCCATGCCGCCGAACTCAGTGCCCAGCACGCGCTGCATGTGGTCGTAGCTCAGTGACTGCGTGTAACCTGCAGTCCATCCCGCCAACTTCTCGGCGATTTGCAATGCCTGCTCGTTTCCGCAGTACAAATACATGTCGAGATTACCGGCGATGATCTTGTGGATCGTATAAAAAGGCGCCCAAACTTTTTGCCGCTCGCGCAGACGGTCGAAGAATTCGATGGGGAAAGCGCTGAGGTATCCGCTCTTCAACGCGTCCTGACATTTCGCCAACTCGGCGACCACCGTGTTGCCGTTGGCTTTGAGTACTTCATCGCCTGTGGTCGCATACATGAGGGCCACAGCGGAAAGATAATGTCCGCCAACGTAGTGGCCACGAAGTTCGCAGTCAGGAGCCTCCCATCCGCCAAGCGGTTGCGCCGAAGAGGGCACGCCAGCGTTAATGCGGAAAGTGTGCAGCAGACGGTCCGGGGGAAGGGAACGCAGATATTTCCGGTTGGCCTCCATCGCGTCGGTGCAAGGACCTTTGCCGAGGCGCACGTCCTTCATTGCAAATGGACGAGCTTTCCACACCACCTTGTCGCGGCTAATCGCCTTGCCGTCTTTCCGGACCGTATTCACCACCGGATCTTGAAAAGGGCCGGCAAACAAAGGTTTTGGAAGGAGAGCCGATCCGCTTACCGCGGCGGCACTGGCAATAAACTGTCGGCGTGATAACCCGGAAAACATTGTCGATTTCCTCCCAGGATTCTTTGGATGGATCGAGGCAGATGGCTTCATCTATCCAATTAGGATATTGTATCCGAAAAAACGGAGCAAAGACCCAGCCGTCACAAAGAACCTTACTTGCTGCCTTGTTGCCGGGCCGCCCGATTCTCCTGCACGACTTGCTTCAAAGATTGGCCGGCGTACTGAATGTGCTGTCGTAGCAGTTTGCACGCCGCCGCCACTTCACGCTTGCGGCACAACTCAAGAATCTCGTGGTGCTCTTCGTTCGCGCGCTTCATGCCGTGCGTGAGATAGAGCTGCAGCCGAGTGTATCGTTCCCCATTGTGATTCACATTCCGGATCACCGACATGAATCGCGGCCGATTGGCGCCAGAGTAAAGAACGGAGTGGAACTCCGAGTTCAGCACACCCCAGTCCCCAATATGCTCTTCACGGTTTAGCTCGTGAGAAAACTTTTTCAGAATCGCCTCAGCTTTGGTGAAGTCTGCCGGCGTCAGGTGAGGAATGGAAATCTTCAACACTTCCGGCTCGAGCAGCGCGCGAATCGCAAACAGTTCTTCGATATCGTCCGGCGAAAGCTCCGGGACCACCGCGCCCCGGTTGGGGACAATGGTAATTAGTCCCTCGGCGTCCAGTTGCCGCAGCGCTTCGCGCACGGGAATACGGCTCACCTGAAATTGCGCAGCAATTACGTCCTGGCGCAGTTGCGAGCCTTCTTGGATTTCTCCGCGAATAATCTGGTCGCGCAGTCTTTCCGCGACCGCGGAGGTAAGCGACCTTCTGGGAATTGCCGACTCTGTTGAGTCCATAAGACGAAATCTCAGCTGTTCAAACTCAGTGGAATAAGCGGATGCGAAAGGGCCGCACTGGGATTGGCGAAAGCGAATTTCATCCGCAACACATAACAAAGGGCTGGTAGGGCATTTTGTGTGAAGTGAGAAGCAAAGTCAAGGTTGCGGGCTCACGTCGCGGGGCTTACGAATCAGGTAGTAGACCGGAATCCCCAATGACCCGATCACCAGCCCCGGCCAGGTGGTGGCTGGACGGTACGCGAATAACACCACAAGAATCGTTCCCGCACCCAGGATGTAGGCCGCCGGCACCAGCGGATATCCAAATGTTCGATACGGCCGCGGCACATGCGGGCGCGTCTTACGTAAGCGAAATACCCCAGCGACCGTCATGATGTAAAAAATTAGCGCGGCCGAAACAACGTAGTCGAGCAGATTGCCATAAAGATTTCCCCATGCGCCGGTCTCAGGATTGTACGTTCGTGGCAAAACCAAAAGCATCGCCCACAGTGCCTGCACCCACAACCCCGGTGCGGGAACTTTGGCTGGGTTCAAAGTCCCGCCGAAGCGAAAGAACAGCCCTTGCTTGGCCATGGTGTAATAGACCCGCGCTCCGGTAAGTACCAACGCATTGATTGTGCCGAAGGTTGAAATCACGATGGCGACTGCCATCAGCGCCGTTCCGATACCGGGAAAAATCACCTGCAACATCGCCGTGCCCACCCGGTCCGATTGTGCGTGCTGAATGGCCGCCAGTGGCAGCGTGCACAGATACGCTAGATTGGCCAGCATGTAGAGTGCGATGACCAGAATGGTGCCGATCACCATGGCGCGGGTGACGTTACGCTCGGGATTCTTCACCTCTCCAGCGGCAAATGCGATGTTGTGCCATGAATCAGCCGAAAATAATGAGCCTGTCTGGCTGATGCAGAGCGCGACGAACAGGCCGAGCATGCTGTTGGCGTCAAGATTCGAAGTGATGTGGTCAACTCCGCGCGTCGCCCAGAGATTTCCGAAGTTGGCTTGTATCGCAGCCGCGTTGCGGCCCACGAAGATCCCGAGAAGAATCAGAGCGAGCATCGCGCTGGTCTTGGTTACCGTAAATAGATTCTGAACAATTTTGCCGTAACGCAATCCCCGCGTGTTGGTGAACGTCAACATGATGATCGCGCCGATCGCTAACAATTGTGCGGTCGAGAGCGAAATCGCGTAGTGTGTGGTGATACGAATCGGCGAAATCAAATAGTTGCTTTCTGAAATTGCCGGCCAGACGACTCCGGTAAAGCGCGCGCAGGCCACCGCCACTGCCGCGATGGTTCCCGTCTGGATCACTGTAAATAGCGTCCATCCATAGAGAAATCCCCAAAGCGGTGAGTACGCCTCCCGCAGGTAGACGTACATTCCACCAGCTTCCGGCATCATTGCCGACAACTCGCCGAACGACATCGCGCCCGCGATGGTGAGCGCCCCGGCGATGGCCCATGCCACCAGCAGCCAGCCCGGGCTACCGATATTTCGCGCCATTTCCGCGGAAACAATAAAGATGCCGGAGCCAATCATCACTCCGGCGACCATCATGGTTGAGTCGAAAAGGCCCAACCCGCGGGAAAATTCGTAGTCTTTATTCAATATTGCCGCCTCGTTGTCGGCTTGGAGGACGATTTCTATTGCAGGATGGATATTGTATACATATGATAGACGGTTTACTCAAGCGAATACGCCGCGCCGCTTAACCACAAGAGGAGGCAAGGCGAATGGATGATAATGCGAAGGGACCGGAAGCGTTGCCGCACATGTCAAATCGCACTCTAAACAAGGTTCGCGTCATCGATTCTCATACCGGCGGCGAGCCCACGCGGCTGGTGGTTACAGGCGGCCCGGATCTCGGTAAAGGGCCTCTTGCGGAGCGTTTGCAGCGTTTTCGGCAGAATCACGACGAGTTCCGCTCCGCCGTGGTCAACGAACCGCGCGGTTCCGAGGTTATGGTCGGAGCGCTGTTATGTGAGCCGGTCGATCCTACCTGCGCCGCCGGCGTCCTCTACTTCAACAACGTCGGATACCTGGGAATGTGTGGCCACGGAACCATCGGCTTGATGGCAACGCTTTCATACATGGGGAAGATTAAGGCTGGAGAACACCGAATCGAGACCCCGGTCGGGACCGTCAGTGCAGTTCTCCATGAAAACGGCGAAGTGACCGTCAATAACGTCGCCAGCTATCGCAAGGCGGCGAAAATCCCGCTTGATGTGCCAGGCTTCGGGAAAATCCACGGCGATATCGCGTGGGGAGGTAACTGGTTTTTCCTCATCGAAGATCACGGACAGAGTTTGGATCTCAAGAACGTGGACATGCTGACCTCATATACGTGGGCAGTGAGGCAGGAGTTGTCTGCAAAAGGCATTACGGGGGAGAACGGTCAGGAGATCGACCACATCGAACTCTTCGCCTCGTCAGAGTTGGTGGGCGTCAATAGTAAGAATTTTGTGCTGTGTCCGGGGAAAGCTTATGACCGGTCACCTTGCGGTACCGGCACCAGCGCGAAGTTGGCTTGCCTCTATGCTGATGGAAAATTGAAAGAAGGCCAGGTCTGGAAACAGGAAAGCATCATTGGCAGCGTTTTCGAGGGTAGCGTCACGGTGCGGGATGGCAAGGTTTATCCCAGTATTAAGGGTTCTGCGTTTGTGAACGCCGAGGCTGATTTGATTTTGGATAGCCGTGATCCGCTCTGCATGGGGATTCGAGCTTGAGTTTCGACGTCATCATTGTCGGCGCGGGAATCGTTGGGGCAGCGTGCGCCGACGAATGTTCGCGCCAGGGGATGAAAGTTCTCGTCATCACTCGCGATGTGGTGGGCAGCGGTGCTACCGCGGCCGGCATGGGACACATTGTTGTCATGGACGACTCTGAAGCGCAATTTGCGTTGACTCGATATTCGCAGCAACTGTGGCAGCAGTTGAGATCAGAGTTGCCCGCCGATGTCGAATACGAGCAGTGTGGAACGATTTGGGTGGCCACTGACGAAGAAGAGATGGCGGAAGTTCGCCGCAAGCGCGGATATTACAGCGATCGCAATGTTCCGGTGGAAGTGCTCGATTCGCAGTCGCTGGAAAAGATCGAGCCGTATTTGCGCAAAGGAATGGCTGGCGGACTGTTGGTCCCTGAAGATGGAGTCCTTTATCCGCCGTGTGCAGCGCGGTTTCTGCTGGAACGCGCGCAACGGTTGGGGACGGAAGTTCAGCAGGGTGAAGCCGTGTCGCGGATTGGGCAAGGGAAAGTTGGCCTGGCTAACGGCACAGAAATTTCTGCGGCGATCATCGTCAACGCTGCCGGGGCCTGGTCGACCGCGCTGACGCCCGGACTAGGAATTAAGAAGCGTAAGGGGCACCTGCTGATTACTGACCGATACCCGAATGTCGTGCGGCACCAGTTGGTCGAACTCGGATATCTGAAAAGCGCGCATTCCACGACCGGTGATTCGGTGGCGTTCAATGTTCAGCCGCGCAAGACCGGCCAAATCTTGGTGGGTTCATCGCGGCAATACGATGCCGAATACAGCGAAGTCGATAGCGGCATTCTTGCCCGCATGCTTCAGCGGGCGCAAGAATATATTCCCAGCTTATCCGACATGTCGGCAATTCGCGTTTGGACGGGATTTCGAGCGGCCACCGCTGATAAGCTCCCGCTGATCGGCCCTTGGCCCGAAGACAAGACCTTGTTCATCGCCAGTGGGCACGAGGGTCTGGGTATCACGACGTCGCTTGCGACGGGACGGCTATTGGTTGATCAGATCACCGGCGCGAAGTCGGCAATACCTGTTGATCCTTACTTGCCCGCGCGGGTCTTGTCCGGAGTCGTCTGTGCCTGAAAATTTTTCGCTCAACGTTAACGGATCGCCGATCACCGTTTCTTCCGGCACAAGCGTTGCAGTTGCGGTCGCGCTGGCGAATGCGTTTTGTCGAACTTCGGTGTCCGGCGAGCCGCGTAGCGCGTTGTGCGGAATGGGAATCTGTTTCGAGTGCCGCGTAACCATCGACGGAAAAGCACATTGCCGGAGTTGCCAAATCCTGTGCGAGCCGGGAATGAGCGTGACCACGCATGACTAGCCGAGCCCAACAATTTGACGTGCTGGTGATTGGGGCCGGGCCGGCTGGCCTGGCAGCCGCTACCTGCGCCGCAGAGAGCGGGCAGCGCGTGGGCCTGGTGGATGACAATCCAAATGCCGGCGGACAAATCTGGCGCGGGGAACGCGCGAAGGTGGCCTCACCCGCAGGCCAGTGGATGCAGAGATTGAAAAGCGCTGGCGGAGAAGTGCTCCCCGGCACTCGAGTCTTCCACCAACCTCAAGTTGGAAAACTGTTGGCAGAATCGCTCGCCCAATATCTGGAATTGACCTACAGCAAGCTAGTGCTCGCTACCGGCGCAAGAGAGAGATTTCTGCCCTTCCCCGGATGGACGCTACCTAACGTGATGGGAGCAGGCGGCCTGCAAGCCATGGTCAAGAGTGGCCTCCCCATCGAAGGCAAACGCATCATCGTCGCCGGGAGTGGTCCACTCTTGCTGGCAGTCGCCGCCTACCTGAAAAATCACGGTGCGAAAGTCTTAATGATTTGTGAGCAGGCATCGTGGTCATCGCTCGCGAACTTTGGCTCCAGCCTTCTATTTCATCCCCACAAAATCGCCGAGGGCCTCTCCTTCCGCAAACAACTGTTCGGAGTTTCCTATACCCCGGGCTCATGGCCTGTGCGCGCCGAAGGGCGAGAGAAGCTCGAGTCTGTCACCGTTTCGCGCAAAGGCAAGCTGGAAACTCTTGCGTGCGACTATCTCGCCTGCGGCTTTCACCTGGTCCCAAATACCGAACTGGCCGCGCTCCTCGGTTGCCGACTGAAGATCGATGTCGTCGAAGTAGACGATTCGCAACAAACATCCGTGCCCGGAGTCTATTGCGCTGGCGAACCAACCGGCATCGGCGGATTGGAACTGGCTCTGGTGGAAGGCCAGATCGCTGGCTTTGCCGCAGCGGGCCGTGACCATGAAGCCAAAGAGCTTTTCAAAGTCCGAAAAAAGTTATGTAACTTCGCTGCCAAGATGGACTACACCTTCGCTCCACGTAGCGAACTCAAAGCTCTGCCACAACCAGAAACCATCGTCTGCCGCTGTGAAGACGTCACATTCGGCAAGCTGAAACCGCACACATCTTGGCGCGCCGCCAAGTTGCAAACCCGCTGTGGCATGGGCCCATGCCAGGGCCGCATCTGCGGTCCCGCCACCCAATTTCTTTTCAACTGGCGCCCAGACTCGGTGCGCCCGCCAGTTTTCCCCGCGCGATTTTCCAGCATCGCTGCCTTAGCAAATACCGAAACTCAAACCGCCCAAAGCATTTCAGGAGGAGATTGATGAATTGGAAAGGTGTCATGCCCGCCGTAACTACCGCCTTCGACGAAGGACTGAAGGTTGACCATGCATTCATGGCGGAGCACTTCCGCTGGCTGATCGACAACGGATGCACGGGCGTCGTCCCTCTGGGATCGCTGGGAGAAGGCGCAACCCTTTCCTTCGATGAGAAGGTCAGCATTCTCAAGAACTGCGTAAAAGCAGTTCGCGGCGAAGCTCCCGTAGTCGCGGCTATCTCATCGCTCTCCACCTCGGATGCCATTGACCAGGCAAAAGCCGCTGCCGATGCGGGATGCGATGCGCTTATGGCTCTGCCGCCGTACGTCTATCTAGGCAACTGGCGAGAGATGAAGACCCACGTTTCGGCTGTGATGGATGCGACGCCGCTGCCTTGCATGCTCTACAACAACCCTATTGCCTACGGCACCGATTTTCTCCCCGAACAAATTAAGGAGCTAGCCGAGGAGCAACCGAATCTAAAAGCAGTGAAGGAGTCTTCTGCCGATGTGCGCAGAGTGGCGGCAATTCGAGCCATTCTCGGTGACCGTCTTGAGATTTTCGTGGGCGTAGATGACGCAATCGTTGAAGCAGTTGCGGTCGGCGCGTCAGGCTGGATCGCGGGTTTGGCCAATGCGCTTCCGCGCGAGTCGGTTGAACTCTATAATTATGCTGTCAATGGCGAGCGGGAGAAAGCCTTCGAAGTCTACCGCTGGTTTTTACCACTTTTGCGCATGGATACCGTCCCCAACTTCGTTCAGCTGATTAAATTAGTGCAAGCGGAAGTGGGGATGGGTAATCCGCGAGTGCGAGCGCCCCGGTTGCAATTGGTCGGGGAGGAGTTGGAAAAATCGAAAGCAATCATCAAGCAGGCATTGCGTGATCGGCCTCAGGCAATTGCGAGCCGAATACCGCAAGCCACAAAATAACCGGGAGAAGCAATGAAATTGTCGGGCCGTTCTATTGTTGGATTTCAGGCTGGTGCAGGATCGAGCGAAGTTGTCCATGCGGTTAACCCTACAAACGGCGAGAAGTTGGAGCCGGGTTTTGCAGCCGCCACGTCCGCCGAAGTAGAACGGGCCGCGCAGTTAGCGCACGAAGCATTCCCCAAATACAGTCTGACTACCGGCCGTGAACGAGCCGCGTTCTTGCGCAAAATCGCCGCCAATATCGAAGCGAACTCAGCCGAGATCATCGAGCGCGCGGAGCAGGAAACGGCGTTACCAAAAGCCCGTTTGCAAGGCGAGACCGCTCGCACGTGCGGTCAGTTACGTTTGTTTGCCCAGTTGGTGGAGGAGGGTTCGTGGGTTGGCGCGCGCCTTGATCGGCCTGATCCGGATCGTAAGCCTCTGCCCAAGCCTGACCTGCGCTCCATGTTGCGGCCTATCGGCCCGATAGTCGTATTTGGCGCGAGCAACTTTCCCTTGGCCTTTTCCGTGGCTGGCGGCGACACCGCCTCGGCGTTGGCGGCGGGCAATCCCGTGATCGTGAAGGCGCACTCGGCGCATCCCGGCACCGGGGAATTGGTAGGCCAGGCGGTTTCCAAAGCAGTGCGCGAAAGCAATCTACCGGAAGGCACCTTCTCCTTATTGTTTGGCGGTGGAAACCAGATCGGCGCGGCGCTGATGAAACACCCGCTCGTCAAAGGCGGAGGCTTCACCGGATCGCGTAAGGCTGGCCGAATCCTGATGGATCTCTGTGCCGCCCGCCCAGAGCCGATCCCGTTCTACGCGGAGATGAGCAGCACCAATCCTGTATTTATTCTTCCGGGCGCTCTGCGCGAACGTGGGGATGCCATCGCGACTGGTTTGCACGCTTCATTCACGCTAGGTGCTGGCCAGTTCTGCACGAAACCTGGCATGGTTTTTATTCCCGAAGCGTCGGAAACACCGGCGTTCGTTGGAAAGTTGCAACGCTCGGTCGATGACTCTGCGCCATTTCATTTACTCACCGGAGCCATTCGCTCTTCCTACAACGCAGGACTCGCTGCGCACAAAGGCAAGTCTGGCGTGAAGCTGGTAGCGGAGAAAGCGCCCGCAGATAAAGCCTTTGGCGTGGGTGCAGCGCTGCTGGAAACCGACGTGCAGTCTTTCCTGAAAGATCCTCAACTCTCCGAAGAAATTTTTGGCCCGGTGACTTTGCTGGTTAAGCATTCGAAGCGTGAAGAAGTATTGAAGGCTGCGCGCGAATTGGAAGGCCACCTCACCGCTACTATTCATGGCACCGAGCAGGATTTGCGCGACTTCACCGACCTGATTGCGATACTCGAACAGAAGGTTGGCCGGCTGGTCTTCAACAGTTTCCCGACCGGGGTCGAAGTTTCGCACGCCATGGTGCATGGCGGCCCGTATCCTTCGACTGCCGATGGACGCTCAACTTCAGTCGGCACGCAGGCGATTTTCCGCTTCGTTCGCCCAGTTTGCTACCAGGGATTTCCCGACGTCGTTCTCCCCGATTCCCTGAAAGACGGGAACCCGCTGGGCATCTGGCGGATGGTCGACGGCGCAATGACTCGTGAACCCGTAGCTCAACTTCAAACAGCCTAAGCAGTCCAAGAATGTCCCGTTCCGATCGCGTTTTCTTGCAACGGAGCGGGACTTTTTTTGGCTGCATATCTGCGGTAAGATTCCCACCCGGTAGCCCACGGAAAAACCAATGACCAAACTCTTCGTCGTTTGTCTTTTGCTCGCCACCACCGCCCTCGCCCAAGTCCGTCACGACGAAACCGCGCCCACGCAAACCATTCTCCTGTGGCAGAACGGCGCACCCGGCGCACAGGGGCAAACCGATGACGATCAACCCTCCATCACCGTCTACAAGCCATGGGAGGGAAAAAATCCTGGAACCTCCGTAGTCGTAGCGCCCGGCGGCGGATACGGATTTCTCGCCTCGAATCATGAAGGCCGCCAAGTCGCCAACTGGTTCAATTCTCTCGGCGTCACGGCGTTTGTATTGAAGTACCGTCTCGGTCCGAAGTATCACCATCCCATCGAGCTCGGAGACGCGCAGCGAGCCATTCGCCTGGTCCGCAGCCGAGCCAAAGAGTTCGGCATCCTCCCTGACCGCGTGGGCATGATGGGTTTTTCAGCCGGGGGACATCTCGCCTCCACGGTGGAGACGCATTTCGACAGCGGCAATCCGAATGCTGCCGATCCCATTGACCGCGAAAGCAGCCGTCCCGACTTCGCGATTTTGGCATATCCGGTGATTACGCTTTATCCGCCTTATGCGCACCGCGGATCGTTAAAAAACTTGCTGGGGGAAAACCCTGATCCGAAATTGGTCGAGAACCTTTCCAACGAGCGTCAGGTCACGGCGCAAACGCCGCCAACTTTTCTATTCTCAACCAGCGAAGACACCGCCGTGCCTCCGGAGAACAGCCTGAACTTCTACGCCGCGCTACACAAGGCAGGGGTTCCGGCGGAGTTGCACATTTTCGAGAAAGGGGAGCATGGAGTCGGACTCGATCTAGGCGACCCGAGTCTCGGAGAATGGCCGGTACTGTTGGCGCATTGGTTGCGGTCGCGCGGATTGCTCACCGCTCCGAACTAATCGACAACCATAATTACATCCAGGGTTCGCGGGCCGTGCACGCCCTTGATACGGGTCATCTCGATGTCCGAAGTTGCGGATGGTCCAGAGATCGTGGTGATGGGGTCAGTCGGATTTCCTAGTGCGCGAATTCCTTCGGCGACGGTTTCAACCACCTGGCTCGCGTGCACGATGCAAAGGTGATAGTCAGGAATCAGCGTAAGTGCGCGGCGTCCATCACGCGCCGAGTGGCGCAGCACGATGGTTCCACTCAGAGCGATGGCGGTCGCGCAGGTCGTCAGGACGCCCTGGCTGCGATCCAACTGCTCATAAGAAAGACTGTTGTCGCGAACAAATTCCACGGAGTCGATGGGCAGGCACTCCGGGTCGATTCCCTCAGGTACCAGCATCTGGACTTTGCCCCGATGTTTGAGCGCCTCCGCGATAGTTTCCCGCAGCGTAACTCTGGAACAGCGATACACCATGGCGTCGTAATCACGCAGCCGATCTTCAAACAAAGCCAGCTTAGATTCGGTGTCGAGTGTGCCCGCTTGAACGTAGCCGCGTGCAACTTCTTCGTAGTTTTCAGCGCGATTCGCTGACACGTCTCCCAGACTCTTGCGAATGCGGCCGAGAATCTCCTGGCGAGCATCGTTCATGAGCGTTTCGCCTTCTCGCGCTTGGCCCACCATTCGCGGAATGATTCATTGGGTATCGTCGGCAGATCGCGGGCTTCCGTCCAGTTTCCCATCAATCCCGGAAGATGATGCAGCAACCCGTCCTTCTCAAATGGCCACTGTGCCACGCGCGCCAACTTTTGCACGGCCGCGAGGCGACTTCCGTCGGAAAGCGCAAATGCCGCAGCCTTCATGGAAAGCTTTTCGGCGAAGGGCGC
>DATBAT010000392.1:0-14202 GCA_036271375.1 Terriglobales bacterium | reverse complement strand
TGGTCAACGCGGCCTATCTGGCCCGCGCCGGTAAAAAAGTTCTGGTGCTCGAGCGCCGCTACGTTCTCGGTGGGGCTGCGGTCACCGAAGAAATTTTCCCGGGGTTCAAGTTCTCAGTCTGCTCTTACGTGGTTTCCCTGCTGCGTCCCGAGATCATCCGCGACCTCGACCTTCCCCGCCATGGACTGGAAATCCTGCCACTCGATGGCACGTTTACCCCCATGCCCAGCGGGGATTATCTGTGGCGAGTGAATGACCACGGCAAGACGCATCGCGAGATTGCTCGCCACTCGAAGCTCGACGCCGAAGCCTACGACGAATTCGGCAAGGCCATGCAGGCGATGTGCCGTTTCGTGAAGCCGATTCTCAGCATGGTACCGCCTGATCCGAACACGCTCAATCCCAAGGAACTGATGAAGCTGTTGTTCCTGGGCCGCCGTTTTCAGGACATGGCCAGCGGTGACAAATATAACCAGGTGCAGTTGATGACCATGAGCGCCATCGACTTTCTCGACCAGTGGTTTGAGACCGACGTGCTCAAAGCCACCATGTCGGCCTCTGGAATCATCGGGACTTTCCTTGGAGTGCGCTCGCCGGGAACCGCGTACGTGCTGCTGCATCACTACATGGGCGAGATCGACGGCGCGTTCCGTTCGTGGGGATTTGCCCGCGGCGGCACGGGTGCGATTTCAAATTCCATCGCCGACGCGGCCCGCGAGGCGGGAGTGGAAATCCGCACCGAAGCGCCCATCGCGCAGATTCTGGTGAAGAACGGCAAAGCTACCGGCGTGGTACTGGGCAACGGTGATGAGATTCATGCCGACATTATTTCTTCCAGCGTCGATCCGCGGCTGACGTTTACCAAGTTCATCGAGAAAGAACATCTGCCATCCGAATTTCTCGAAGACGTGAATCGCTACAAGTATCGTGGGTCTTCCGGCAAAGTGAACTTGGCTCTTGATGCCCTTCCGAATTTCAAGTGCATGCCCGGCCCCGGCGCTCACCTGCGCGGAGCGATTTCCATTTCGCCCAGTGTCGAGTACATGGAACGCGCCTACGATGACGCCAAGTACGGGAATTTTTCGCGGAAGCCTTACATCGACATGGTGATCCCGTCGCTGACCGATCCGTCAGTTGCGCCGCCAGGAAAGCACGTGATGTCGTGCTTCGTGCAGTACGCGCCCTACAAGTTGAAACCCGGCCTGCACTGGGACACGGAAAAACAAGCCTTCGGTGACAATGTCATCAATACCATTGCCGAATACGCGCCGAACATCAAAGACATCATCCTGCACAAGCAGGTGCTTACCCCGTTGGACATCGAGCGCGATTACGGATTGAGCGAGGGCAATATCTTCCAGGGCGAGCTATCGCTCGAGCAGCTTTTCTTCTTGCGGCCGGTGCCCGGCTGGGCGCGCTTCCGCACGCCGATTGCAAATCTCTACATGTGCGGATCGGCCACGCATCCCGGCGGCGGCATCATGGGCGCACCGGGGCGCCTAGCAGCGCTCGAAATTCTCAAAGATAAGGGAGCGGCCTAGACGATGCCTGAACAACGCGACGTCGTCATCATCGGTGGCGGGCACAATGGACTGGTCACCGCCTTCTACCTCGCCAAAGCCGGATTCAAACCGCTGGTGCTCGAACGCCGCGCGCAGGTGGGCGGCGCGGCCATCACCGAAGAATTCCATCCCGGATTTCGCGGATCGATTCTGTCGCACTCCGCTGGGCCGCTGCGTCCGGATGTTCTGCGCGACATGGATCTGGCGAGGCACGGGCTGAAATTCGTCCAGCCGGAAATCGGAATCACTACGCTCTCGCCCGATGGCCGCGCTCTGAGTCTTTACAACGACACCGCGCGCACCGTGCAGGAGATTGCGAAATTCTCCGCAAAAGATGCGGCGAAATATCCCGAGTTTCAGGAATCGCTGGCCAAGATGGCGAAGGTGATCGGCCAAGTACTGGCGATGACGCCGCCGAATATCGACGACCCCAGCAAGGGCGATCTCTGGGGCATGCTGCAAGCCGGGCGCTCAGTCCGCAAGCTCGGCAAGCGCGATATGTACCGCCTGCTGCGCTGGGGACCCATGGCGGTCGCCGATCTGGTCGCCGAATATTTCGAGACCGAATTGCTGCGCGCGACCATTGCAGCCCGCGGCGTGTTTGGAACTTTTCTTGGTCCGTGGTCAGCCGGCAGCAGTCTGGTGTTGTTGATTCGTGCTGCGGGAGACTCTCATCCGGCGGGCTCGTCAGTTTTCGCGGTCGGAGGTACGGGCGCAGTCACGCAAGCCATGGCCGCTGCCGCGAAACAGGCCGGAGTCGAGATTCGCAGCGGCGCCGAAGTCGCCGAGATTCGCGTGAAGAATGGCGCGGCGACCAGTGTCGTGCTGTCGTCCGGCGAAGAAATTTTGACAAAGGCAGTCGTTTCCAACGCCGATCCTAAGCGTACTTTGCTGAAGCTGGTCGACTCGACGCATCTTTCTCCTGACTTTGTGATGAAGTTGCAAAACTATCGCACGCCAGGACGAGTGGCCAAAGTAAACCTGGCGCTTTCCGGACTGCCGCAGTTTACCGCGCTGGCGGGAAACCCTGCGGCGCTTCAGAGCAGAATCCAGATCGGGCCGGAGATCGACTATCTGGAGCGCGCGTTCGACGATTCGAAATACGGCGAGTTCTCGAAGAAGCCGTATCTCGAAGTAGCTTTCCCATCGTTGAGTGACCCGTCTCTCGCACCGCAAGGGCAGCATGTGATGTCGATTTACATGCAGTACGCTCCTTACAAGCTGAAGAACAGCGATTGGGAAACGCAACGCGTCGCGCTCGGCGATACAGTGGTTAATACGCTGGCGCAGTATGCGCCGAGCTTGCCGGAGCTGATCCTGCATCACCAGATCATCACGCCGAAAGATCTGGAAGACACTTACGGGCTCACCGGCGGCCACATCTTCCACGGGGAGCTTTCGCTCGATCAGTTCTTCACCATGCGTCCGCTGCTGGACTGGGCACGATATAGCACGCCGATCCAGAATTTATTTTTGTGCGGATCAGGAACACATCCGGGCGCGGGGTTGACGGGAGCATCTGGGGCAAATGCGGCGAAAGAAATCGCGAAGGCGTTGAAGAAATAATCAGCTCACGTAGGGGCAGGTGTCCTCACCTGCCCGGCGGTCGCTAGAATCTCTAAACGGAGCTTCGCTCCTGGGCAGGTGAGGACACCTGCCCCTACGTGAGCCGTGTTCATGAAAAACTCCGCTATCCTGCTTATCTCCTGCCCCGACCGCCGCGGCCTCGTGGCCACGATTTCCGACTTCGTCTATCGTCACAACGGCAACATTCTGCACGCCGACGAGCACGGAGATGCGGAATCGGGTCTTTTCCTGATGCGTGTTGAGTTCGATCCCAGCGAGTTCAGCGTTCCCCTGGAAGATTTCGCCAGGCACTTCTCGCCGATCGCGGAAAGGTTCGAGATGCAGTGGCGGCTGGCGCAGTCGAGCCATCGTCCCAAGATGGCGGTTCTGGTATCGAAGTACGACCACTGCTTCGCAGACTTGCTCTATCGCCACAAAAGCGGCGAACTAACCTGTGAAATTCCGCTGGTGATTTCGAACCATCCCGACAATCAGGCCTTGGCTGATTTTTATAAAGTCCCGTTCTTCGTCGTGCCGGTGGGGAAACACAATAAGCAGGAAGCGGAAGAAAAGATTCTCAGCTTGCTACGACAGCACAGTCCCGATTTCATTGTGCTGGCGCGTTACATGCAGATACTGTCGGAGAATTTTGTCGCGCAGTATCCGCACCGCATCATCAACATTCACCACTCCTTCCTGCCCGCATTCGTCGGGGCAAAGCCCTACCACCAAGCTTTCGAACGCGGCGTGAAGTTGATCGGCGCCACCAGCCACTACGTCACCAACATTCTCGACGATGGCCCCATCATCGAGCAGGATCTGGTTCGCATCTCCCACCGAGATACGTTGGATGACCTCTTACAAAAAGGGCGGGATCTGGAAAAAGTCGTGCTCTCGCGCGCGGTTCGCTGGCACATTGAGAATCGCGTGTTGCTCTATGGAAACAAGACTGTCGTGTTTACGTAGACCCTCAAGCAGTCACTCTCAATTACTACGGATCCACGTCCCGGAGGGACAACGCGAAAATAGCCCGGCGTTTCCAACGCCGGGAAAGCCGAGCAAAAGGAAAAGCGTCCCGGAGGGACGCCTGAAGTAGCGCATTTCAAGCGTCCCTCCGGGACGCTTTTCCTTACCGGCCTGCCCGCCAGTGAACTGGCGGGCTATTTTCGGCGGTTTCTCCGGAACCTAACTCTTGTTCGGCGCGATGCTGCTAACGCTGGCGCGCTCCCCTACATCGTCTCCGTGCGCTTGCGCATGAACGCCGGCACATCCAGATCATCCGCCTCGAACGATGCCACAACCGCTTCCGGTGCCGCATCCCGGCGTGGCGTTTCTATCATTCCCAATCCCGCGCTACTACCAGTGAATTGTGACGACATTACTCGCGGAGCCGGCTCAGGTTCCGGCTCAACGTACTCTTCGGGCTCACGCGAAACAAACGCGTCCAGGCTCTGACGGCGGCGATGCATGCGGTCCGAGTCTTTGAATCCAGTCGCAATGACGGTGATCTTGACCGCGTCCTTCATCTTCTCGTCGAGCACAGCGCCGAAAATAATGTTGGCGTCGTCATCCGCGGCGTTTTGAATAATCGAGCAAGCCTCCTGCACCTCTGCAAGCTTCAGCGAAGCCGAACCCGTGATGTTGATGAGAATGCCGCGCGCACCATCGATGGCACCGGCTTCGAGTAGCGGAGACGAAATCGCCTTCTGTGCCGCTTCAATCGCGCGTCGCGAACCACTCGCGGATGCCGCGCCCATCACCGCATATCCCATGCCGGCCATGATCGCTTTCACGTCGGCGAAGTCGCGGTTGATGATGCCCGGGATAGTGATGATGTCTGAAATGCCCTGCACGCCTTGACGAAGAATGTCGTCGGCCACGCGAAACGACTCGAAGAAGCCAGCGTCTTGCGCCACCGCCAGAAGCTTTTCGTTGGGAATCACGATCGTGGTGTCGACCGATTCCATCAATTCTGCGATGCCGCGCTCCGCTTGCTGCATGCGGCGTTTGCCTTCGAAAGCAAATGGCTTGGTGACAACCGCAACCGTCAACGCGCCCATCTCGCTGGCCAGCGAGGCGATGATCGGGGCAGCGCCTGTGCCTGTACCGCCGCCGAGCCCGGTGGTGACGAACACCATGTCCGCGCCTTCGAGCGCTTCAATAATCTTGTCGGAATCTTCGAGCGCGGCTTTGCGCCCAACTTCCGGATTGGCTCCCGCGCCGAGTCCGTTTGTCAGTTTCACGCCTAACTGGATCTTCACCGGCGCGCGCGACATGCGGAGCGCCTGCAGGTCGGTATTGGCGACCACGAACTCGATTCCTTCCATGCCGGAATCGATCATGCGGTTGACTGCGTTATTACCGCCGCCGCCCACGCCGATAACTTTGATTTTGGCGTCGTTGCGGGTGTCTTCGATGTAGCTGATTCGAACGTCTTCTTTTTTCATGTGCGCCGCACTCCAGATGAATTTTGTGGTTCCGAACTTTTAAGCTCCCTTGCCGACCAGCATTGCTTTTAACTTCGAACTCCAGCGACCGTCCTGGTAGCCGCGCGCTGTGCGCGAGCGATGCCCATAGACCGCCATTCCCAGAACGGTCGCGAACTCAGGCTCAGCCAATGTCGACGGCATTTTTGCCAGAGGCGAAGGCGACGCGATGCGCAGGCGACGCCGCAGCACCGAATCCGCCACGTCCAGAATTCCCGGCAACCGCGATGCGCCGCCCGTCAGAACAATTCCCGCCACGCAATTCTCGAGGACGCCCGCGTGGCGCAGGTTATCGCGCAACAACTCAAACAACTCACGCGCACGCGGCTCCAGGATTTCGCCGACGTGACGTTGCGACACCAACCGCGACGGACGATCTCCCACCGACGGCACTTCGACTTCGTTCCCTTCAGGAATCAACGTAACCGTCGCGTTGCCATAGAGCCGCTTGATCTTTTCCGCTTCAGCCACGGGAGTGCACAGTCCAACGGAAAGATCGCTGGTAAAGTGGTCGCCGCCGATAGGAATCACACCCGTGTGCCCCACCGAACCATCCTGAAAAACCGCAATGCTGCTGGCGCCAGCGCCGAGATCGACCAGGCAAACGCCAAGCTCGCGTTCGTCAGAGCGTAACGCTGAATCAGCGCAAGCCAGCGCCTCGAATACTGTGTCGTCGACATGAACTCCCGCGCGGTTGACTGCCGTCACCACGTTTTGCACCGCGGTCGAAGCCGCGGTCACAATGTGTACCCGCACTTCCAACCGGGTGGCCATCATGCCCAGCGGGTCGCGCACGCCGGCTTCGTCATCAATAATGAATTCCTGCGGCAGCAGGTGGATCACTTCGCGATCGGCGGGAAGCGGTACTCCGCGAGCCTTCTCCACCGCCATGCGGATTTCTTCGCGGCCAATTTCACGCGAGCGCGATCCGAAGTTAATTCCGCCGTGGCTATTCACGCCGCGAAGATGCGGTCCCGAAACACCAACCAGCGCGTGCTCAACCGGAACTCCGGCGCTGTCCTCGGCATCTTCAACCGCTTTCTGAATCGACGCCGACGCCTTTTCCAACTCAACGATCACGCCCTTGCGCGTACCCCGGCTCTCGGAGACGCCGTGGCCGCGATAGCGCAGCCCACCGTCGGTGATCTCGGTCACCAACACGCAGGTCTTGGCGCTGCCTACGTCAACGACCGTCAAGAATTGTCCGTATTGATTCGCCATTCGTTAATCCTGATACTTCGCAATTCCTGGACTTGGTTTCTTACTTTTCACCACCGGCTTCGGCTTAGGTGGCAGTGTCTTGGCGACCGCCTTCTTCACATGCGGGGTGGGCTTCGCCCTGACCAGATGATGCGCACGCGTAGGTCCGGCTTTTTTCTTCGTAACCGGCTTGATCGCCGCCGCCTTCGCAGAGAGGGGAACGACGGCCTTCGGCCCCTTGGCCAAAGTGTAGTGTGTAACCAGAGCGGCAGGCTTCACTCCAGCCGCCATTGCCGCCTTCGCTGCGGAAGCCGCCAATGGCGTGGGTTTCGCCGCTCCACCCAGGTCTGGATTCACAATGATCTGCCGGTCATACCTCAAGTCGACCGACTCGAGCTTGTCGAACTGTTGCCGCCACTCCCGAATGTGACTCACATAAATTTTGTAGCGGTCCAGATAGTCCGACGACCCGAGATGAATCAGCACTTCACCCTGAGGACTGTCCGCCATCACCTTTACGTCATCCGGATCGGTAAGATCGACTTCGCTAAGCTCCTGCGAATAGCGCCCGCCGCCGGAATCCAACTGCCCAATCACGTCGGCGTAAATCTTCATGCGAGCCAGCCGTGTCGAGGGCGGCTCTCCAGGATTCGTTCCGATGATCACGGGAAACGAATACTTGCCGCGATCGTTCGCTGGCAAATCCATCAACGTGCCACTGGGATCGATCAACAAAATCTTCGAACCGACGCGAGCGAACGCGGCAGGCGTGCGTTCCTGAATCTCGACCTTGAGGCGCTCAGGCAGAAAGCGCATCACGCTGGCCGACTCAACCCAGGGAATCTGCTCAATCTGCTCTTTGCGTTGCGCGAGAGGCACAAAGAAAATATTGCGGCCAATATCGCCGCCCATCACTTCCATCACCTGCGCCTTTGTCACGTTCTTCAGACCGGCGATTTCGATGTCATCGCTCGAAGCGATGCGAAAGCGCCACGAATGTTTCCCATAGCGATAGACAAACCCGCCGGCGACAGCGACGAGCACAAGAATGCCCGCAGCCATGCCGATCCAAGTCAGCCGTTTCGCAGTTTTTTTAGGGAGTGAGCCACGGCGGGCCGAGACACGCTTCTGCCCGCGAAGGAATGGCGATTCCTCGTCCGCGTCCAAGTCGAGTACGCGCGCCTCATCAACATCGGGACGCACAGCCTCGTCGGATGGCGGATACAACTCCTCCTGCGAGATGGTAGGACCACTTTTCCGTGCCATCAATACAGGTCAGTTGTCGTGGGAATCGCGAGCGATTTCAACTATAACTTCTTTTGCAGAATTGACATAGCGGAAATTTGCCGCAGTTTTGCACAGGCTTACTCTGAGTCGTCGTTGATCTGCACACTCACAACTTTACTGTTGATTCTCGCAATCGCAGCCTGCACCCGCGCGTTTGCCGCTTCGCGCCGGGCCATCACTTCCTCAGCTCGCGCCTCAGCTCGGGCGATCACCGCCGCTGCGCGATCGTTGGCACAGTCTTGCCGGGCGTTAATTTCCATGATCCTGGTGTTGATCCGTTCGGAGATATTGTCCGAGCTGCGCTCGAAGGTGGACGCCGTCCAGGCATTTGCGGAATGGCGATGTCCGTAACGCGTGCCAATCCCCAGCACCAAAACCACAGTTGCGATCAGGTACATACTCTTATCGGAAGCCATAAGTCACTCCAGGTTTTGCTTACCGAGGTTAGACGGGGCTCTCTACAAATCGTCACCAAGCGGCTTGTATTTGTTATGTACGGAGGAAGAAGGGGAGAAGTTCCGGAAAAATGTAGGGCGGACACTCTTGTCCACCAGGCGGACTTATCTAGTGTTAAGAGGGCCGTTTTGCGAGTCCCTCCAACAATATCGGCCCCAACTGCGATACGCTTCCAGCCCCAAGGGTAAGAATCATGTCCCCGTCCTGGGCCTCACCAATGGCAAGCCTAACCGCCTCATCAAAAGACTTCGCATTGACCACTGGTTTCCCGTTTTCCCGGATGCGCCCAGCCAATACCTCCGCCGTAATCCCTTCAATTGGCTGCTCACTCGCCGCATAAATATCCACCAAGGTCAGAGAATCGGCGTCGCCGAAGGCCGTGGCGAAGTCATCCATCAGGTCGCGAGTGCGCGTAAATCGGTGTGGTTGAAAAATGACATGGACCTTTCGAAATCCGCACTGCCTGGCAGCAGCCAGCGTAGCGCGAATCTCGGTCGGATGATGTCCATAGTCATCGATCACGCTGACGCCAGCGATCTTGCCCTTAAGTTGGAACCGCCGGTCGACTCCGCGAAAAATCTTCAGCGCTTCGCGGATCTGGTCAGCTGGGATATCAAGTCCCGTTCCTACCGCAATCGCCGCCGTCGCATTCAAAATGTTGTGCGTTCCAGGCACGTGCAATACGAATTCGCCGAGATCATCGCCACGATAGTTCACGCGGAACCGGCTGACCGGGCGATTGTGCTCACCATCGAAACTTGCCGCTCCCAGCTTGATGTGAAAATCCGAACCACGACGACAACCGTAAGTGCATATGCGGCGGCGAATTGAGGGCATCATGCGCCGGAGGATCGGATCGTCATTGCATAAAACCACCATCCCGTAAAAAGGTACCCGGTCCATGAACTCGAGAAACGCCCGCTTCACATCGTTCATGTTGCGGTAACAGTCCATGTGTTCGCGGTCGATGTTGGTAACCACGGAAAGAATGGGCGACAACTTGAGAAACGAACGATCGCTCTCGTCGGCCTCAGCAACCAAATATTGGGACTTCCCCAGCCGCGCGTTGGAACCCATGGCATCGACACGTCCGCCGACCACCACCGTCGGGTCGAGTCCTCCAGCGGCCAGAACAGCCGCAACCATGGATGTCGTCGTTGTCTTACCGTGCATGCCAGCGATGGCGATGCCGTATTTAAGCCGCATCAACTCAGCCAGCATTTCCGCACGCTGGATTACTGGAATGTGAAACTTCTGCGCTTCTGCGACTTCAGGGTTTTCTTTGGAGATAGCGGAACTGGTAACGATGACCTCAGCGCCCGCAATATTTTCTGGGCGATGGCCTTCGTAAGTGATAGCTCCAAGGCTGGCAAGACGGATGGTCGTCGCGGAGCTTTTCAGATCAGATCCGGAAACTTTAAATCCCAGGTTCAGCAGCACCTCGGCGATCCCGCTCATGCCGATGCCACCGATTCCTACAAAATGCACGCGTTGTATCTTGGCAAACAATGGCTAGGCTTGAACTCCGGCAAGTGACGCTGCCATCGCGGCGATGTCTCGTGCCGCCGATGGATGCGACAGCTTCCGAGCAGCGCCCGCCATGGCCTGCAAACGCGCCGGATCGCCGAAAAGTCCGCTAATAGTTTCTACCAGAGTTACAGCCGTGAGGTTTGCCTCTTCCACCATGACGGCAGCGCCCGCCTGCTCCAAGGCTTGCGCGTTACGCTTCTGGTGGTCGTCGGCGGCGCGGGGGAACGGGACGAAAACAGACGGCTTCCCTGCCGCGGTAATTTCCGCGACAGTGCTGGCTCCCGACCGGCAAAGAATTAAATCCGCACGCAAAAAAAACCTCGGCATGTCATCGATGAAACGATAGACCTCGACGGCATTTCCCAAAGAGGAGTACGCGGATTGTGCTGGCTCGAAATCACGCTCTCCGGTCTGGTGAACTACATGAATTTTCGGAACTCGCTTCAGCAATTCCGGCAAAGCCTCAATCATCACCCGATTGATTGCCTTGGCACCCTGACTTCCGCCGAAGACGAGCAGGTTTTTTCCTGCTGGCATCTGCTGTATTTCGAAAAATGCCTGCCGCACCGGTACTCCAGTGACTTTCGCGCGACGAAAGAACTTTGCCGTTTCTTCGAAATGCACCGCTGCCCCGGAAACCCAGCGGGCGACGACGCGGTTGGCGAAGCCCGGAACTACGTTCGGCTCGAAGGCCACGGTTGGGATTCTTCCCAGTACCGCCGCCAACATCGCAGGACCGGAGGCATAGCCACCGACTCCAATCACGACATCGGGCCGGAACTCTTTCAGCATGCGGCGCGCTTCGAGGACTGCCGTGGGCAGGCCAAAGAAGGTTTTCAATCGCGTCTTCAGGTTCACTTTATTTAGCGCGCCGACCTGAACCAGGCGAAGGGCATATCCGGACGCGGGCACCAGGCGAGTCTCAATGCCGCGCGCGGTGCCGATGAATAGCACTTCGGCGCCGTAGTGTTTTTTTAGTTCATCGGCGATGGCGAGCGCTGGGATGACATGTCCGCCGGTGCCGCCACCCGCCAGAATCGCCCGCATTATCGCTCACTCAGCCTGCTTGCTTACGTTGAGTAAAACGCCAACGCAGGCAAGAGTAATGAAGAGCGACGATCCACCGTAGGAGATAAACGGCAGCGGGATGCCTTTGGTCGGCATCATGCCGAGCACTACGCTGATGTTGATAAAGGCCTGCACCACTACCATCGAGGTGATGCCAACCACCAGAAATCTGCCGAACAAATCCTGGATACGGAGCGCGGTGCGAATACCTCTCCACAAGAAAGTCGCAAACAGCGCCACCACTACCAGTCCGCCAATCAGTCCCAACTCTTCGGCCGTAACCGAGAAAATAAAATCCGTGTGCGGCTCCGGCAGATAGAACAGCTTCTGCTTCCCTTCCATCAGGCCCATGCCGGTAATACCGCCGGTGCTCACCGCGATCAGCGACTGAATAATGTGAAAGCCACGCCCCTGCGGGTCAGAATATGGATTCAAAAACGCCAAAATACGGGCGCGGCGGTAGGCCACATGAAAGATCAGAAAATACAGTGGCAGCAGAGACCCCAACATCGCGTAACCCAGATACTTCATATCGAGGCCGGCAACATACATGATGCAGACCGTGATGGCCGCACAGGCAATCGCAGTTCCAAGGTCAGGCTGGGCGACGATCAACAGGAGAAAGACCAGTGTCGGAGCGATCGCTGGAAGAAGGGTGTGACGCCAGTCCTTCATCTCTTTGGTGCGATTTTCCAGAAAGAACGCCAGAAATAAAATCAAAGCAGGCTTGGCG
This sequence comes from Terriglobales bacterium, assembly GCA_036271375.1. Lineage (GTDB taxonomy): Bacteria > Acidobacteriota > Terriglobia > Terriglobales > Acidobacteriaceae > DATBAT01. The sequence goes on along the minus strand of DATBAT010000392.1, from coordinate 2,314 downwards.
AGTTCAGACGGCTGCAATGAGAATCCTGCAAGGTGAATCCAGCGATGCGTATTGTGCGAACGATCGAGGAAGAAAACCAGAATCAGCAACAGAGTCGTGACACCGAGCACCGAAAAAACTACCGCTGGTTGCTTATATCGTTTGTAGTCGATCTTCATGCCGATGACCATTGTGGCCATGCCGGCAACGGCCCATCCCAGTTGCTTGGTGAGAAAGAAATAGCCCGAGCCAAAGCGCTCCTTGGCCATGATTGCCGAGGCGCTGAAGACCATCACCAGACCGAGAAATACCAGTAGCAAGGTGACGGTAAACAGCCACCCATCCACACTCACACGCTTTGCCATGGAAGATCAATTCCACCACGTAGGCGGAGCCCAACGAAGATTTTTTTGGCAGGATTTTCGAGAAAGAGTGACTGACTTGGTTCAAGGGCTTAAGGCTACGTGCTGAGTGCTAAATGCTGGTTTGTTCCGAGGCCAACTTCTTAACCGCCTCCTTGAAAACCCGCCCGCGATGCTGGTAATTCTGGAACTGATCAAAGCTGGCGCAGGCAGGGGCCAAAAGTACTACGTCGCCGGTGGAAGCCTTCGCGGTAGCAAGCTTGACAGCCGATTCTAAAGTGACCGCGCTGACAATGTCGGTCGATCCTTTGATCTGCGCCTCGATCTTTTCCGCGGCGGCGCCTATCGTGTAGACACGCTTTACCCGCTGCCGCAACAAATCCTTAAGCACCGTGTAATCGCTGCCCTTATCTTTCCCGCCGAGGATGATATGGATATTGGCGGGGAATGATTCCAGGGCTTTGATCGTCGCGTCGACGTTGGTGGCCTTTGAGTCGTTGTAATACTCCACCCCGCGCACCGTGGCGACGAATTCAATGCGATGCTCGACGGCTTTGAATTTTTGAACGGTCTGACGAATTTGCTGGGGCGTGCACTTCAGCAGAACGCCGATAGCTACCGCCGCCAGAACATTTTCGACGTTGTGGGCACCTTTGAGGGGAATCTCGGCGACGGCCAGGATTTTCTGGTCGGCGGTCTCCCGAAAATAAATATTGCCGTCGCGAACGAACGCCCCGGACGCGACCTCTTTCTTCCGGCTAAACCAAACGACTTTCGACTTCACCCGATTGGCAAGTTCGACGCACCTCGGATCGTCCGCATTTAGGACAGCAAAATCACCCGGTCCCTGATTTTCGAAAATACGCGCCTTGGCGTCAACGTAAGCAGCGAAGGTCCCGTGACGGTCGAGGTGGTCTGGGGTCACGTTCAGTACAACGGCAATCATGGGGTGAAAAGTCTGAATGGTCTCAAGCTGAAAGCTGGAGATTTCCAGAACCATCGTGGTTTCGGCGGTCGAACCCTCAACCAGAGAGATCGCTGGCGTGCCGATGTTGCCGCCGACTACCGTGGGCCTTCCGCTGGCGGCGACAATGTCGCCAGCCAACGTCGTCGTTGTCGTCTTCCCGTTTGATCCGGTAATGGCGACCAAGGGGCCCGGAAAAAATTGTGCTGCGAGTTCGATCTCTCCGATGACTGGCTCGCCCAGTGCCCGGGCTTGCACTAACGGCGGGGCATCTACTGGTACCCCAGGACTGACCACAATCAAATCTTTTTCGCGGAAGGTTCGTTCGCCGTGGCCGCCCGTTTCTACAGCAATTCCGTGATCGAGCAGCAGAGGAATTTCATCCTGAAGCTGATCGGGGGTTTTGGCGTCGGTAACCGTCACGACCGCGCCGCGGTCCTTGAGGAACAGCGCGGAGGCCACGCCCGACTTCCCCAAACCCACGACCAGCACGCGTTTACCGGAAACGTTCACAGTTGGATTGAACCACAAATTGGGATGAAGCAAAAGAACAGCCCGTGGGGCAATACCGGTGACCGCCGATCGGGGTTCCTCTGTAACCTCAGCGTCTTCTGTGGTAAAAGACTCGACTAGCCGTCGCTAACGGAGCTTCAGAGTGGTCAAGGCGAACAACGCGAACACCAACGAAGCGATCCAGAAGCGCACAATAATCTTCGATTCCGACCAGCCCAGCAACTCGAAGTGGTGGTGAATCGGCGCCATCTTGAAGATGCGTTTCTTACGCAGCTTGTAAGACCCGACCTGCAAGATGACCGACAGCGCCTCGATCACAAACACTCCGCCGATAAAGGGAAGCAGTAGCTCCTGTTTGATGATCACCGCGACCGTGCCGATTGCCCCGCCCAGGGCCAGCGATCCCACGTCGCCCATGAATACTTCGGCGGGATGCGCGTTATACCAAAGGAATCCAATGGCCGCCCCGACCATGGCTCCGCAGAAGATCGTCAGC
>DATBAT010000391.1:0-4404 GCA_036271375.1 Terriglobales bacterium | reverse complement strand
TTAGCCTCGGCGAGGCAGTCCCTTTGCCGACGACTCGGATCCAGGTGGTTCACGGAACGGTTCCACAGCAATGCGCTCGTATCGCACTTCCAGCACGTCGAGATACTCCGTGCCGCCCGGCGCTTGTAGAACTACTTCGTCACCCGCTGCCGACTTCATCAACGCGCGCCCAAGAGGTGACACCCAGCTGATGTGGTTGCGGGTGAGATCGACCTCATCGGCGCCCACGATGCTCACCATTCGCTCCGCACCCGCACCATTGGCATAGCGCACCGTCGCTCCGAAGAATGCCCTGGTCGCCGCCTGTCCCGCTCTTGGAACTTCCGGGTCCACCACTTCCGCGGCTTCGATTCGCTTCGAGAGAAAGCGAATCCGCCCGTCGATCTGCCGCAGCCGCCGCTTGCCGTACTGGTAGTCAGCATTTTCGCTGCGATCGCCATTGCCGGCAGCCCACGCCACCACCTCCGTCACGGCCGGGCGTTCCCGGGTGAGCAGAAACTGGTGCTCGTCTTTGAGGCGCTGCAGCCCGCTCGGCGTTATGTAGTTAGTGACTCGCGTCGCGGGATCGTCCCTTTGCGGTTCTCTTGTAAACCCTTTCCGCATCTCATCTTCCTTCCAGGGCGAATCCAGTGGGTGCCCCCAATGAACGCGCCGGGTTCATTGGAGTTCGTCTGCGACCCTAACTGATTTTTCCACATCTTTACTGCTTTTCTATAACAGTGAGCCGTTTTACCCGCCGTTTCCGAGTCTTCTAATGAACCCACTCTGGGTTCCACTAGCGGAGGGAAAACAGCATGGAATGCAAAGGTACATTCATCCAGTTCGCACCGAAGCAGTTGAGGAACGCAGGTTTGGTGTGGCTGGCTATCGTAAGTGTGTATCTTACAGCGGCGCAATCCGCGCATGCGCAGGATATGGCTGCGATTCGCGCCGCCTGCACCGCGGATGCCCAGAAGCTCTGCGCGGGAGTGCAGCCGGGCGGGGGCCGAGTCGTGGCCTGTCTCAAGCAGCACAAGGACTCGCTGTCCGATGGATGCAAACAAGCCGCGGGTTTGCCCGTGACCCCAAGCGGTAGTTCTGATTCCGGCGACGACAGTTCGAAGAGTGCCGGTTCCAGCGCTGGATCCACGGCTCCGACCCCTGCGCCGGCGAAATCGGCGCCCCCGAAATCGGCGTCCGCACCGAAAATTGCTCCTGCCGCAGCGGCCTCGGCTAATACCACTGCCTACAAGGGGTCGGAAAAATTCGCCGAACGCATCATCGCGGATCCCGACCATCAGGGAATGCGCGTCGCCACCCTCCGGGTGCCCGAGAAATGGAAATTCGAGAGCAAGATGGAGTGGCACTATGGCTGGGTCGAGTACCCATTTTCCGGTTCCTCGCAAGCGGAGAATCCCGACAACGCGGAGGCTTATTTCCAATACCCGCTGGTGCGTTTCGATAGCATCGAAGTCGCACCCCAGATGAGGCAATACAACCGGGGCGGAACCAAGCCTGGAGATCGTATGGCCACCGGCCCGGCCAACTTGGCGCCGCTTCCCGCGATCCAGGCTATGGAAATGCTTATCAAGAAAATTCGGCCTAACGTCACCAACTTAAAATGGCTTGGGCAACAAGACCTTCCGGGCCTGGCGAAGGCTCTCAAGTTGGCTCCCTGGCCCAACCAGCACGGCATCGCCATCAAGATCGGCTATGACCTGAACGGGCAGCCGGTTGAGGAGGCTTTCTTTGGCGTTTATTACATCACCAAAGTGGGCAGCGATGCCGTGAGCGCAGGGCACGAGCACATCGCCGCAGGCGCATTTCAACAAACGAACTGGGGATTCCAGGGCCTGCAAAGCTTTCGCGCCCCTGCCGGCACTCTGGAAAAACGCATGCCCGTGTTTTGCGTGATTGCCAAATCCTGGTATGTAAATCCGGAGTGGTCCCGGCTCGCCGAAGCGATCGGCAAGAAGATGCAGGATGACTTCAATCAGAAATTAAAGGAAGGCCTTGATCAGATCGTCGCTGCGGAAAAGATCATGGATCAAACCATGAGGCAGCAGGCCGCGTTCCAGGCCAACTTCGACAAACAGGAAGAAGCCTTCCGTAATACCCCTGCCGCAGACGACAGTTACCTACGGGATGGCGGCGCCCGCAGTGCTGCCGACCATTGGGACGATTTGATTCGCGGTGTCGACACAGTCAACGATCCCAGTACCGGCGGCACCACGCAGCTTTCCAACGCGGGCCAGTATCACTTCACCGACGGCTTCGGGAACTATCGCACCACCGATGATGCCAATTACACGCCGGAACAGGCGGGTGAAGTGGGAAGCTGGACGCGGATGAGCGAGGCACAGTAGGTACTCTCATGCAGCGATTCTAAAACTACAAGAATCACAACGGGCGGAGCAAGAAAGACTGAAAGCCGAAGAGCGAGACCGCCGCAGAGGTCGGCTCCCGCGCCTCAACGCTGAAGTCCTGCTGATGTTCGCGCTGGGCAAAGACCGCGCCGACCTCTACGCCCATTCGAATGACGAACTCGACCAGGAAGTCTTCGCCCGCTACGACGACGCTCTTACCCAACGCGCGCGTCGTGGATAGCCCGGCCGACTTGGCTCGTGTATTTATTCGCGAGTCTCGCCGCTTTCGTGCTGGTAGTCGGAGCGATATACACAGATGCCCACTTCCTTCATCACGCAGACATCACTTCCAAACGACTCCGCGATGACACAGGCTTTGCCATATTCATTACCGCCGTGACGCTCTGGTCGTCACGAAGGCGACGTTCCGCAAAACCTTGATTGTTGTAATCAGGCAATTTCACTCACCACCCGGCCGATGAGTGAGATGGCGATTTCTCACCAACGATGGCGTGGCCCGTGGGAGAATCGTTCGCACCCATGAACGACCAAGTCGCTTGCGCAGTGATTGACTCCGAGCTTAAACGGTTGCGGAATACTCCGTATTCAGAGCTCACTACTCTGGTCGATAAACCTGAAACGAGGCGGATTATCGCCGAAGACGGCAACTCCTGCCAGGTTGAGATTCAAGCCTTATGGGACAGTGAAAAAGAGGGCGACTTGAGGGTTGTTGTCTCAGGCGACGACGGCGGCTGGCAGGCATTCAAGCCACTCACGTGCGACTTCATCATCCGTCCCGATGGGACGTTTGTCGGTGAGTCCTTTGGGGGCTACTGACGTTGTGGCAGATAGCTGCCGATTGCTGCTCCACAAACAGGAAATTTCAACCGCAACCGGCTTAAAGAGTGAAATGGCGATATTTCGCCAACTTAACCAAACCCAAGGCGAGATCGCATGGTGCTCAATCCTAACGACAATCCGAATCCCTGGTAGTTTGGTTCCGATTGCCATTACTGGCGTTAAGGAGCTGCTGGTCGGCTTCATACTCTTTCCAGGCTCCCGGCACCATGTCCGCAACGCTTACGCATCCCGACATGGACAGCGTGCACCCGACATTAAGCTGCAACATTTCCTTTTCGTGCGTAGCCGCTGGATTGATCCAGACATTAAAGTGTTTGGGACCGGGATATACGGCAAACATGCGATGCAAGCGATATGACGGCGTGTGGCACAATCCTGGGCTAGGGCGGCCAAGAGTAGCGATAACGAATGAATTGGCGTTTGGCGTCGAATAACCGAACCACTGCTGTATTGCCGCTAGCCTCCCGTTCTTAACCCACATCAAGACTAAGAAATGCCATCCTCTTCTTTGAAATACGGGTCCCGGCATAACGAAGCTTTGGATGTCGTTCCCAGAAGTCATTCTTGTTGGGCGCAGTCGTAATGAGACAGTCTGATTCGAGACATGGCTTGCCGTGCTCCGATCCGGCAACGTCCCCGTTGTATTTTCGGGCAAACGCAAGCACATCATTAAGAGTGGCCGCCTCGATTTGGAGGCGAGATGCGTCCTGCATCATCTGCTGAGCGGTCCGAACTTCGTGGCTTTCTATCGAGTAGACGAAAACGGCTATAGCTACCCCGACGGCGACCATAATGCCAACCGAGTACGCTACGAATTTTAAGAAAACACGGCTCACGTAAGAATTAGACACCATTCTGTAGGGGGTGGGTATCAGTTGTTGCTAACAGGCAATTTCTCACAACCCGGCTCAATGAGCGAAATGGCGATTTTGCAACAGTTGAGGGAAGTCGATCATACTTACACGATGACCAGCACCAAACCTGACCCGCCTGAGACGCTCTCGGAAGCCGAAGAGAAGTTCAGAACGTTTCTTGCAACCCAAAACTATCCACAAGCGATTTGCTGGTTGATGCCCGGCGACGTTGTCATAGACACGAACCGTCACTTCTGGGTGAGGAAGCGCGCAGTGAAAGCAACAAGATATGCCGCTCTGCGGTACTCCGAGGGACTTGAGCGCAATTTAGGCGTCATGTTGAA
>DATBAT010000390.1:0-2527 GCA_036271375.1 Terriglobales bacterium | reverse complement strand
TGCGCCTGACCGGCCCTGATCCGCAGGTCGAAAGCAAACTGGGCTACGTGGAAGTCCGCCTCGGCGACTTCGACAAAGGCTTCGCCAAGTTGCAAGGCGCGATCGCCCTTCTGCCGAACGGCGCTGAATTGCACGAGCGTCTGATCAAGGCCTATATGGCGATCGGAAAACTCCCCGAAGCCGCAGCAGCAGCCGAAGATTTCGCGCTGCGAGTGATCCATCCCAAGACGATCTTGCGCGCCGCCGCAATCCGCGCTCATCTCCAGCAGGAAGAAAAGGCCAGAACGCTGATTCAACGCGGCTTGGAATTTTTCCCAGAATCACCCGAGCTTCGCAGTGCCGAAGCCCAACTCGTTGGGAGCACACGTTAATGGAAAGCGCGGCCCCGGCCCAACCAGAAATCGTTGACGGAGTCTTCAAGCATCCCGGCGGCGAACTACTCTTTCATCTTTTCAACAACGAAGTTTGCATCCGGATCTCGGAAGAAATCCTCGCGGGAAAGACCTATCCCGAAGTTCCGTTCGTCAGCGGCGTGAAAACGATTCTCGACATCGGCGCCAACATCGGCGCGGCCAGCGTTTGGCTGGCAACGACCTATCCAAAGGCCACCGTCTATGCGCTCGAACCCGGAAGCAAGCAATTCGGACTATTGCAACAGAACGCAGCAACGCTAACGAATATCCGGGCCTTCCCTTTCGGGCTTTTCTCCAAAGCCCAGACGGTGCCGCTCTATAAAGGACGCAATGACAGCGTCGAATCCTCGGTTTTCTCGACCGGCCGCACCAGCGAAGAATGCGAGAATATCGAACTCCAGGCGGCTCCAGATTTCCTCAAGGAACGCTCTATCAAACCAATCGACATTTTGAAACTCGACACCGAAGGTTGCGAAGTCCCCATCCTTCGCTCGCTGCGAGAGTATTTGCCCGCGATCAAGCTGATCTACGTCGAATATCATAGTGACCGCGACCGCCGCCTGATCGACGCGTTACTGGCCGATAGCCACGTTCTCTGGCGCGCACACTCGGCGCTGGTCCATCGCGGCGAATTCTGCTATTTACGCCGTGACTTGCTTCCGCCCGCAAGCGAAACCCATACCTGCGAAATCCTCTTGCCGCTGGATTGAAATTAGAACCACATTAGGCAAACCAATTGCTTCTGTGTCCTTACGCACCACTGCGTCTAAACGCGCCCTAAGGACTCGGAATGACCAAGCACGACAAAGCAGTCGACGCCTTCCACAACGGCCAACCGGAACAGGCACTCCGTCTGTTCGAAGAACTCCTGCAAGAGCAGGAGACCAGCGAACTCTGGAACGACTGGGCGACGATTCAGGCGGCCGTCGGGAACGTGACCGAAGCCGAAGCCGGTCTCCGCCGCGCCCTGCAGCTCGATTCGCAAAACCACCCCGCGAAAGCCGACCTCGGCATTCTGATGTTGAGCAAAGGGGAAAATGCCCAAGGCATCAAGCTGATCGAGGAATGCATTTCACTGCTGCCCACACAGCAGCAGGAAGTCTTGCAGGCCGCGCTGCGATCGGTGCAGGCGAAAATTCTGATCATTAACGATGTCGTCCCGAACGAATCCCAAGCCGACGTTCTGCAAATAATCAAGAACCTGCAGGCACTGGGACATCGCGTAACCTTCCTCTCCCGTGACAAGACGCGCAATGAAAACACTTCGCATCTGGGAAGCAGAGTCTATGCGGGCGACGCCGAGCGCCTGCCGTCGTTGGGCATTTCTGCAGCTAGCAAGGATTGGTCGCTGCCGGAAGTTCTGGAGTCAGGAAGATTCAACCTGGCCATCCTGACGCACAATTTCACTCGCGGAATCTCTGTCCCGGAACACTACCTCGACGCCATCCGCCGCCATTCTCCGCAGACCCGAATCGCGATTCTTGAAGAAGCGCAGCATGGCGCCGCGGCATCGGACCATGCGAGGAAGACTCAGCAGCTACGCCACCACGAACTTGCGGAAGATTGGTCGCAGCGCGAGCACGAAGCCTATCAGCGCGCGGATCTGGTGATTGTTCCAAACCAGCAACGAATCACGGAATTGGCAGTGCAAGGAATTCAGGCGGCCCTTGCCCAGGAACAGGCCCTCTCCCAAACACTTTCGATCGCTACCAATATGGCGGCCAAGGCGTTGCGGAGAGATGTCTTCTCGATGACGCTTGTCGACTCCATTTACGCCCAACTGTTAGACCAAACCAGCGGCGAGACCCGCGTGTACGCCCGTTTGGATTTCTATATTCAACTGGCAGAACAGTTGTTGCGCCATGGAAAAACCATGCCAGCTCGCGATCAACTGCGCCACATCTTTGGGTGGCTCGGTGAGCAGGTCAAACTGGCTCCCGCACTGGCACAACCGTTGGGGTTGTTAAAGCGTTGTTATCGCGAACTGGGGGACGAAGCCATGGCCGCCCGTTGCGGAGAAGAAGCACGCCGCTGTTTCACCACGCAGCGATCGGCACAAACCAACGCTCCGGCAATCCGAACCAAAGATCAGCCGCTAATTTCGCTGATCGTGC
>DATBAT010000389.1:0-11181 GCA_036271375.1 Terriglobales bacterium | reverse complement strand
GCCGCCATCGGATCGAATGGAAGCCCGCTGCTGTTGAATGCTCCGCCACTTTCGCCTATTGCTTTATGAAATAGTCCCTTGGTGGTCGGCGAGGCCATCTGTGCGCTGACCGAGAATGATCCAGCGCTCTCCCCGAAGATGGTGACGTTGCCGGAATCGCCGCCGAATGCCCCAATGTTTTCCTGTACCCATTGCAGTGCGGCACGCTGGTCCATTAGTCCGTAGTTGCCGGCTGCTCCGTGCGGAGATTCCTTGGCCAACTCGGGATGCACGAAGAATCCAAAAATCCCCAGGCGATAGTTCATCGAGACCACTACTACGCCCTGCTGCGCTAGTACCGTGCCGTCCTGCCGCGGTTCGGAGGTGCCCCCGGCGGCGAAACCTCCGCCGTAGATCCAGACCATGACGGGAAGCTTGGTCTTTGCGTCCTTGGTAGGCGTCCACACGTTCAGATTCAGGCAGTCTTCACTGGCGGCCGGATCGCGAAAAATCATGTCGCCGAATACGTTGTTTTGCAGGCAACGGTTGCCGAAGTCGGTGGCTTTACGAACGCCTGTCCACGGCGCTGCTGGCATCGGCGGCTTCCAACGGAGGTCACCGATTGGCGGAGCTGCGTAGGGAATTCCCAGGAATGCGCGCACCGGGCCAGCTTGTTTGCCTTCGACCATACCAATACCGGTCTTGACTTGAAGGTTGTTGGAGGCGGCGAAGGAGAGCATGGGCAACAGAAGGAAGAAAGCCAGCGACTTGCAAACGGTCATTTTCGTTGTTTCCTTGTAAAACGCTCGCAAATAATTCATCGGGATTGTACTGCAAAGTGGAAGGGTTAGGGGTATGCTCAGGGGCGAAGGGGATGCTTTTGTGATCTATCCCACGAATGAGGATCCGGAGCCCAGCCTGTCTGGATCGCCTTCGCCAGAGCGTCAGCATCAAACCCGCGACCATCTCGTCCAGTTTTATTGCGAAGACGATCAACTTCTGGCTTCTCTGCAGCGGGTGGTTGGCGGCGCCCTTGGCTCAGGCGATTCCGCTGTGGTTGTCGCTACCGAAGAACATCGCCGGGGATTGGCGAAACGACTGAAGTGGTGCGGCATTGACCTCCAATTCGCGCAGGCCTGCGGACGCTACTACGAAGTGGACGCGGCAACAGTTCTTGAGAGCCTGGAAGGTCATCACACCCCACTCGACTTTCAAGAATTGCTGCAAAACACGGTATTTCGGCCTGACTGCCCTGTGCCTGTCGACAATGCAGGCATGCTGGTTTTTGGCGAAGTGGTGGGTTTGATGTGGGAACGAAATCGGCGCCAAGAGGCGGTGCGGCTGGAAGACTTTTGGAACCGCTTTCAAGCGACTCGGCCTTTCACGTTGCTGTGCGCCTACCCAGTGAGGCGTTTTCACGTGCTCGAAGATTTGGAGCCGTTTACTGAAGTCTGTGCGGCACACTCAGCGATCGTTTCGGACGACGCGAGGATAAGCATCGTCTCGGAATGGCGTCAAAGCGGAAAGCAGCCGCAATGGGTGTTGCTTCACAAAAGCGCGATGCTCGAACCAGACCAGGATCGTTTGTTCAAGAAGGTCGAAGCTGCGGAGGCGGCGATCCTGACTCAGATCGAGAAGTCGGCCCCCTATTCCAGAGCGCAGCGCAACCTCCTGGACGCGCTCGCCCGCCTGCTGATTCTCAAGCGGCAGAAGCTCAACTTCAATTAGGGCAGCAGACCTGGCGATTCCTGCAGTACTGGGCTGCTAGCCAGAATCACTGCGCGTTCCATGAAATTTTCCAGCTCACGAATATTTCCCGGCCAGTCGTATTTGGCCAGAGCAGCAATCATTCCTTCGTCAATCGCGTCGATTTTTTTATGCAGCCTGGAGGCGTGCTTGCGGGCAAAATAGTGCGCGAGTACGGGGATGTCTTCCTTTCGCTCACGGAGTGCAGGCAGAGTGATGGCGAACACGTTTAGTCGGTAATAGAGATCACTGCGAAACGCGCTTTCGGCTACGCGCCGCGAAAGGTCCTGGTTGGTGGCAGCGATGATGCGAATGTCGGCGAGTAAGGTGCGCGTGCTGCCCAGGCGTTCGAATTCGTAGGTTTCGAGCACCCGCAACAATTTCGGCTGGGTTTCAAGCGGCATCTCTCCAATCTCATCGAGAAAAAGCGTGCCGTGGTTGGCAAGTTCCAAACGTCCCAGTTTTTGCTGGTTCGCTCCCGTAAAGGCGCCCATCTCGTAACCAAACAACTCGCTTTCCAACAAGCCGGCTGGAATGGCGGCGCAATTGATGGCCAGGAAATTCTTCTCGCTCCGGGCGCTCATGCGATGAATGGCACGGGCGATCAACTCTTTACCGGTGCCGGTTTCGCCGAGTATCAGCACGGTGGCGTCGCTGGCGGCGACGGCTTTAGCCTTGCTTAGAGCTTGTCCAAGTGCGTCACTTTCGCCAACGATTTCGTTGTGCCGGGGTTCGTTGTGCACGAGGTGTGGTTTCGGGGTGGGAGATTGAGTTTTTTGCGCAGTGATCTCTACCACGATGACCGCAACTTTTATCACTTTCCCATTTACGTTCTTGAGAGGAAAGAAATCGCAGACCCAATGGCCGGTGTCCGAGCGGGTGGCGATTTTGAAGGAGCGCTCTTGATTGAGGGCCGGCTCCCCCGTAGCGATCACCCGCCTGAAGATCGGCTCGATGTGCCCGGCGGCGTCCCCCAGGATATCGAGAACGTTCCGCCCAATGAGATCTTCGGCGGGAATTCCGTTCATCGCGGCAAGCGCGTCGTTGAATTTTTCGAAGCGGAGTTCAGAATCGAATATCCCTACGCCAATGGTGGACGAGGCGAACATCGCCGACAACAATTGTTCCTGTTCATCGAGAACAGAACCGGACACCCGCGTGGGTGCGGGAGCGCCTGCCGCGCCACCTTCGGCGGGCACGATCCAAAGTCCACGCGCGAGTTTCAGTAATTGCTGCGGGTCGGAAGGAAACAGCCAGTGGTCGGTTGCTTCACCCGCAACAGCGGTTCGCTTAAACTTTCGGGGCCCTTGGAGGAAGTTCATACGTAACTCCTCTAGAGCAACATCTAGTTACCCGGGGGATGGGCGCGGACATGATAACCCAAACCTCCGAGCCGTCAAGTTCCAATATGTTGCAATTCGGAATTCAGAACGATCTTGGGACGAAATGCTAGGCGCTGGCTTTGTCGAGCAGTGGAAGCGGCGTATCGTCAGCCGACTTGGAAGTATCGAGTTCCAACTGCTCCTGGCCGCTTAATGCGGTAACGCGGCCGCGATACGTCTTGAGATGGCGCTGTGCAGTTTCAAAGGCTTCCTGCGCTTTGTTCAAGCTCTTGCCGATGTTTTCGAACTGGTTCTGGAAATAGTCGAATGACTTCTGCGCCTTGCCCAGTTCCTGGCGGCTTTTCTCGAAGCGGCTCGCCACCTCGTACCACTTGTGCACCAGTGCGATGGTCTGCAACGTCATCAACAAGGTGTTCGGAGAAACCGGAAACACATGCTGCTGATTGAGCCAGTCGGCAAGATCGCGATTGCGGACCGCCTCCATGTAGAGCGTCTCGCTGGGAAGGTACATCAGGGCGATATCGGTAGTGCCCTCTTCCGGCTGGATGTACGCCTTAATGCGGCGGGCCTCAACCTTCATCACCCGGACAAATTCGGTCCGTGCGTCCATGATCTCGGCCTCGACGTTGCTCTCGAACAATGCCAGCACCTGTTCGCGGGGAAACTTGGCATCGATTGGCAGACGGCGATCGGGGAAGAAGATGACGGCGTCGGCCCGTCCGCCATCGCCTGCGGCGGATTGGATGGCGAACATGTGCGCGGGAAGGAAATCCGCCAGAATTCGCTCCAGGCTGGCTTCGCCGAACTTCCCACGAAGGTGGGGCAGCTTGAGCAGATTGTTGAGGTCGTTAATGGAATGTCCCAGCGCGCCGACTTCGCGCAACTGCTCTTCGGCAGCTTTCAAATGTTGCTGAACTTTCTCGAAGTGTGCGAATCCCTCTTTGATGTTCTGGTCGAGCTTGGTCTGCACCTGCTCGGTGATCGCCATGAGCTTGGCATCCACGCGGTCGCGGATGGAATCCAGACTCTGCACAGTCGTCTGGTTGAGCCCGTCGAATTGAGCCTTCAGTTGCGACGTGGTCAGGGCAAGCGAATTGGTCAACTCGGTGCGGGCCTCGGTCAGGCGCTGGGATTGCTCCTGTCGACCCGCGGTCATCTGCTCTTCTACGGCGCCTCGGATACCGCTAAAGCCCTCTGCCAGGCGATCTGAGACCTGTTGGCGAAGGTCCCCCTTGGTCTGTTCCAGACGGGTCGCAATGTCGACATTGGACGAAGCAAACTGCTGGGAAAGGGTCTGATGCAGCGATTCCGCCTGCCTTGCAAGGCGGACGAGGGACTCTTCCTGCGAAGAGGCCTGGGAGACGCGTTTAAACAGCAGGGCTCCGAGTGCCAATAGGGCGACGTTCACCAGCAGAAGAATGCCCAGCAAGAAGAGACTCATGAGAGGTTGTAGTAGCTATATTACTGTAAACAAAGCTGATGTTTTTCAACAGCCGGGGCCGATTTCCTGATAAGCTCCTGCGGCGTGTTTCCGCCTTGCTTCGTCTCAAGGTTAAAAGCGCTAAATGACTCTCGTAAGTACCGGGTTAGGCTCCGGCTGACGTTAGTCCGGAAGTGAGGAATTCCAGCTTCCCAGTCCCCTGGGGTGCATTTGCTATGATCTGGCCGATCGTGTCGTCCCTCGCACTTTTGCTGGCGAGCAGTGGAACCCTGAATGAGTTGCCGACGCCGCAGGTGGCGGCGGCCCGGGCTGCCTTCCAGGAATATGACAGTTCCTACGACTCGCGTGCCGAGAGCGAGTTGCTGGACTTGGCGAACCGAGCGCGCGCCAAGGACGATCTTCCGCCCTTCAAGATGGATCCGGACCTTGTTAAGGCAGCGCGTGATCACGCGACGGCCATGGCGCAGCATCAGCAACTTTCCCATCAATTTTCCGGCGAGCCCGAGCTGGGGCACCGTCTGGCGGCAGCGTCCTCGCTGTTTCTGCAAGAGGCGGCAGAAAATGTGGCGATGGCGGATAGCGTGGACCGGGTGCATGAGTCGCTGATGCACTCACCGCCTCACCGCGAGAACCTGCTGCATCCCTCGTACAACGTGGTCGGCTTTGGTGTGGTGCGCAAAGGGCGCATGCTTTACGTGGTGCAGGATTTCGGGCATAGCCTGCCCAATCCATCGGCCCAATCATCGGGCGACATGTTGGCTATGACCATCAACCGCATGCGTGACGAGAAAAGCCTGCCCGCGCTGGAGCGCCGCGAAAGTCCGCTTCTGCAATCTGGCGCGTGCGCCATGGGCAAGAACAATTCAATTCATGCGCCTGCCGGAGAGGAGCCGCCGCAGGGCCGCTATGTGTTGCGCTACAACACGGCGCAGCCCGATAGCGTTCCTTCGCAAGCCGGGAAAGCCATTAACGATCGCTCGGTCACGGCGTTTTCGTCGGGAGTGTGCTTCGCCCGAAGCAGCAGCTACCCCAATGGCATTTATTGGACTCTGCTGGTTTTTTATTAAGCAGCATTCAGCGCTCAGCACTTAGCATTCAGACGCCTGGGCCTGTTTCTGCTAACCTGCCTTAACGATGGATTCTCCCCCGAAGATTCGTGTTGGCACTGCCGGCTGGTCTTACAAAGATTGGGAAGGCGTGTTTTATCCGTCTGAGATGCACCGGCGCCGGCAGCATCCGCTTGAATTCATCGCGCGCTGTTTCGATGTGGTTGAGATCAACACATCGTTCTACGGACACATCAAGCCGGAGCTTGCCAAGTTGTGGGGGAAGCGAGCGGATGGAGTTAATCCTGATTTTCGTTTTACCGTAAAGCTTCACCGGTCGTTTACGCATTCGCCTCTGATTATGGCGGGGCCGACATCGGCGGCGACCATCAAACCCAACGAGCAGGATGCACGCATGGCGCGCGAGGGGCTGGATGCGCTGGCGTCGACGGGGAAACTTGGAGCGCTGCTGATTCAGTTTCCGGTGTCGTATAAAAACACGCCGCTGAATCGCGAATACATCGAATTGCTGGCTCATCAATTCCCCAATTTTCCGCGGGTCATCGAAGTGCGCAACGACACCTGGGACAATCCCGGAACTATCGCGACGATGCAGCAGCAGGGCGTTTCATTCTGCAACATCAACCATCCGGATTCTCTGGCGCCCATCGGCTACGTTCGGTTGAATGGGCGTAGCCACGATGAATGGTTCGAAGCCGACCAGCCGCATGACCGCTATAACTATCTCTACGACGAAACTGAATTGATGATTTGGAAAGAGAAGATTGAGGGAGTAGCGGCAAGGTCGAAGCTCACTTACGTCCTGGCCAACAATCACTTTGATGCCAAGGGTGCAGTGAATGCCTTGCAGCTGAAGAACATGCTGGAAGGGAAGAGGGTGAGCGCTCCGGAGGAGTTATTGGAGCGCTATCCCAGTTTGCGGGATATTGCTGATCCTCTCTCGGATGAGTTGCCGCAATCCCGGATGCCGCTGCTCGCCTGAGCCACGACGATCCAATGTAGAGACGTTGCTCCGCAACGTCTCTAGCGGCGCCACGAACGTTTAAGACCTTACCAAGCGCCGGACGTAGCGGAGCTACGTCTCTACGTGAGGATAAAAATTGGAGGCGGTCTTACTCTTTCGAAATATTTACTGAATTCAGGACCACATCTTTCAGCGGTTTGTCCTGGCGGTTGCGCGGGGTTGCCGTGATCTTAGCCACTACATCTTGTCCTTCGACTACCTCGCCGAAGATGGTGTGATTTCCGGTGAGCCACTGTGTCGGCGCTACGGTGATGAAGATCTGCGAGCCGTTGGTGTTGGGGCCAGAATTGGCCATTGCCAATTTTCCCGGCTTGTCGAATTTGTGGGGAGAGCCCTTGGTCTCGTCTTCGAATTGATAGCCGGGGCCACCGAAGCCGGTGCCAGCCGGATCGCCCGCCTGGATCATGAAATCGGGAATCACGCGATGGAAAATCGTGTTGTCGTATAGCCGATCTTTACTCTTTTTGCGGGTTACGGGATGCGTCCATTCGCGATTGCCTTCCGCCAGGTCGACAAAATTCTTTACGGTCTTTGGGGCTTCCTTTTCGAACAGTTTGCACACAACGGTGCCTTCGGAAGTGTCGAATGTCGCATAAGTGCCAGGTTGACGGGCCATAGAAATCCTCTCTTTGCTAGACAAAAGTACGCGAGAGCAGATGCTCTCGCGGCGGTCCAAGTTATCTCAAATCTATTTTACGATGACGATGCGGTTGATTTTCACCGGACGGTTCGGACGGTCGTTGGAGTCGCGTCCCATGTGGGCGATTTGCTTCACCAAAGCGATGGTAGGCTCGTCGCATTGTCCAAAGATGGTGTAGTTGCCGTTCAAGCTGGGATACGCAACTTCGGTGATGAAGAACTGCGAGCCATTGGTGCCAGGGCCAGCATTGGCGTAAGCAAGGCGTCCGGGACGGTCAAACTTCAGCGCCGGTGACGTCTCGTTCTTGAACGCGTAGCCGGGATCGCCTTCGCCAGTTCCCGCTGGGTCCCCGCCTTGAATCATGAAATCAGGGATCACACGATGGAAGATGGTTCCGTTGTAGAGCGGCACACCGTGCTTCTTGGCGTGGCTGACCGGGTTCGTCCAATCTTTGGTGCCCTTGGCGAGGCCGATGAAGTTGGCGACACCGATGGGAGCCTTATCGGGGAACAACTTGCAGGTCATTTTTCCTGCGGTGGTTTCGATAGTCGCGGTCGGGCCGGTGGAGGCAACAGGTGCGCCCGCGGGTTTGGTTGCCGTGCCGGTCTTGGGCGCAGCCGGCTTGGTCGCGGCTTTGGGGGCAGGTTTGGTTTGCGCCACTGCCATCGCGCACAACAGTCCAAGAATCATGAACCGCTTTTGCATGGTTTCTCCTTAAGGTGTTTCTAAATTGTACGACAAGGTTATTTCGCGATGCCCTGCATCTGCTGGCTTACTCGTTCGACTTCGCCGAAAACTCGCAGCAGGTTGCCGCCGAGAATTTTCGTCACGTCCGTGGGCTTGTAGCCGCGGTCGAGCAGGGCTTGCGTAATCTTCGGCAGATCAGCCGCGGAATCCATACCTTCGGGTAGCGCACCGCTGACACCGTCGAAGTCGGAGCCGAGTCCGACATGGTCGACGCCAGCGACGTCGGCTATGTGATCAATATGATCGATCAGCGCCTTAAGTGGCGGACGGGGAATTCTCGAATACCACTCACGCTCAATGCGGTCCACCTGAATGTAGGAAACCGGTCGACCGGCTTTCTTGCTCTTGGCGATGAAGGCCTGCACTTCGGCGTCGCGTTCTTTGGCTTGCGCTTCGACGGCGCGGCGGTAATTCTCGTCGATAAATGCGGAATAGAAATTCACCTGTACTACGCCGCCGTTCTTGTTGATGGCGCGCAGCATATTGTCCGTCATGTTGCGGGGATGATCGGTGAGAGCACGCGCCGAAGAATGGGATGCGATCACCGGCGCCTTGGAGGTCGCTAGCGTATCGAAGAATGTTTTGTCCGACACGTGCGAAATATCGACCATCATGCCAAGACGGTTCATCTCGACCACCACTTGCCGCCCAAAATCGGTGAGGCCGTTGTGATGAGGAACTTTGAGGTTGTCGAGGTCTCCCGAGGAGTCGGCCCAGTCATTGGTGTTTGACCAACTCAAGGTCATGTAGCGGATTCCCAGGCGGTAATATTCGCGCAGTAGACGAATATCGTTCTGCATGGAATGTCCGCCCTCGATGCCCATCAGCGTGGCCAATTTGCGTTCCTTATGAGCGCGCTCGATGTCGGCGACGTTGTAGGCCATCATCATCTGCTGCGGGTGCCGCGCTACCTGTTCGTAGACCGTATCAATTAGATCGATGGTGCGGCGAGCGTAGTCCCCCGGCTTGGTAGTTTGCGGATCGACCCAGATGGAAAAGAACTCCGCGCCCAACTTTCCGGCCTCGACTTTTTTCAGGCTTATGTGTCCGGGATCGGCCGGGTCGGTATTGGCCATGTCGTAGTTTTCGTCGAGGAAACGTTGCGGCGTGTCCGCGTGGGTGTCGACCACGATTGCCGTTCCCTGAATCTCCCTGGCCCTCGGGCTCAGAGAGTCATTGGACAGTTGCGCCAAACCCGGGGTGAGAACTGCAAGCGCGATGACGAGCGGACCGTAATGTCTCATTTACTCGATTCCTTGGGGTAGGGAAGAATTGTAATTGCTGGAGGAATGGTGGGGGAGTAAGCGGAAGGGTGCGCGTGAAACCAGGAGCCAGGAACGAAAACTATTGTTGGAACCGGGTTTCAGTGGGAGAGATATAGAATCGCCAAAGTCAGGCACTCTTCCTCAAGGCGATCGGTATCGATAACAGACTTGGGCAGAGTAATCGGTTCGAAGCGCGCTTTCACGCGCAAATAAAGCTGATAGTCACGATCTTTGGCGGGATGTCCGTCTTCCGCAATTCGCTTGCGAGCGGTTTCTTCCGAGCAAACACATTCCAAAATCCGCCAGGATTGGTTTAGTCGATGGGCTACCTCCAGCACGCGATCAATCTGATAGCGCCGCGAGAAAGTGCGCCCGTCGAGAAAGACGAAGCGCTCAGGATTTTTCCGAAGAATAAACTCTGCTGCCTCCAGCATCATCTGCTGGACCAAGTCGTCTTGCTCGGTCGAATACTCGATGTCAGCAGGCGCGAAAACTGCCGCGCGAATTTCATCTTTGTTGAGTACAGCCCCTGAGAAATGATCGGCCAATGCTCGCGCCAAAGTAGTTTTGCCCGTACCTGGCAATCCCGCCATGACAACGATCATCGGCCCGCACCCCCAAGCCCCTCGCCCACCAGCCTGCTGAACAACTCTTGGATTTCGTGGGGCGACTCCACTGCGCCCCTCTCCACCCAGCATTCAGTTACCGCGAACAGTGAAGAGGCCACGAAGCGCTTAATCATGGGTTGTTGAGTGTCCGCGAAGCAAGCGGTGGCGAGTGCTTCTGCCACGCGGTCCTCGAAGCACTCCCGAATTATCCTGGGGGCGTTTCCCGCGGTAGGGCTCGCGACCAGAGCTTTGTAGATTCGCGGCGAGGTCTGCACGTGCAGAAAAAATGCCGTGGCCTCCAGCGGACAACGACCGTTCCGGATTGCAAGCATCGGCGCAACAATGCGGCCGAACTGCGAGCGCAGCAACTCGTCCTTCGAAGCATAGTGCGCGTAGAAAGTAGCGCGGCCCACGTGGGCTTTCCTGGTGATGTCGCTGACTCGAATGTCGCCATATGCGCGGCGATGGAGAAGTTCCACGAAGGCGGCATCGATTTGTTTGCCAGTGCGAACCACGCGCTGGTCCCGCTTTACCCCACGCCGAAGTTGCGAGACACTTGCAGATTTGTGTTTGGTAAGTGCCATGAACCAGCTTTTCCTGTTGCGCGCCGCCGTCAGTGTTTATAGCATCCGCCGCATGACGTCATCATCGCCCGATCATTCCGTCCGCAAGATACTGGCTGGTGCGCTGCTTGTCTTTCCGTGCATTTTTGGTCTGGTCTTCATTATGCACTTCCATCATCTCGCGGACTTCACCCACTTTCGCCTGCACTATGTTCCCCGATCTCCGGAGCGCGTAGTGGCGAGCCTGGTGGCCGCGCAAAATCGTTGGCCGTTGATCCACGATCCGCACATGATTGCTTATCTCGCGCTGCCGGTTTTTCCGCTCTGCGCATTTGCTCTTTACCTTTTGGGAAGGGCCAAACGCCCGATTGCCAGTGCCATCACGCTGATGATCACTATCAGCGGCACCATCTACATGGGTGGCCTTTTCGGCATGTGGACTGCTTTCTATCGTGGGCTGGGTTTGGTCGATCCGGCGAACCTCGCGGGAGCCACCGCCACGTTCACGGCCATGACGACACCGCAGGGCGCATTTCTGGTGACAACAACACTGGCCAAACTCACCATGATTGGCCTGGCAGTCCAGTCACTTACGCTGGTGGGGACGCGAGTGGTTCGGCTATGGGCGATCGCGTGTGCTGTTCTGGGATGTTTGCTGTTCCTAATATTTTGGGACCTCGATAACTGGATGCTGCTCGCAACGGCGCTGATGATGGTCGGGTTTCTACCGATGAGGGGCGCGCTGCTGCGGCAGATAG
>DATBAT010000388.1:0-15196 GCA_036271375.1 Terriglobales bacterium | reverse complement strand
AAAGGTAGTCACCAAAGTTTTCCACCTGCCAAAAGTTCCTCGTCCCCGGCAATTACTGCACGCGTTAACTGGATAGATGCGCCCGCCTAGTAAAAGAATGTTTCATTTCCATAAAGATTCGTGATGCTCCTGATCTAAAATAATCTCTAGTAATTTCATAGGCTTTATGGGATTATGTTTTCTTCATGAAGATCTCTCAGAAAGGCCTGTACGCGTTGCAGGCGTTGATGATGCTGGCGCGCCGCTACGAGCAGGGAGCGATCCGCATCCGCGACATCGCTTATGAAGAGGGACTTCCAGAAAAATTTCTCGAGCTGATTCTGCTGGAGCTAAAGAACGCCCGCATCGTGGAAAGTGTGCGCGGCGCCAAGGGCGGTTATGCGTTGCGTCGGCCGCCCAGCGATATTCACCTCAGCGAAGTGATTCGACTGATTGACGGGCCGCTGGCTCCGTTTGGAGACGCCGAACAGCTTCGCGGCCTGATCCATCGCGATGTGGAACATCGTGCGCTTTACCAGGTTTTCCTCGATGTTCGGGACGCCGCCGTCAAAATTCTGGATAACCGGACTTTGGCCGACATCATGGAGGCGGGTGGTGCTGCCAAAACCAAGCGTGATCGTAAGAAGAAAGAAAGCAGTCAGGAAGTGCGGGTGCTTCCCATGGTTGTTGGGAATTCGAATCGCGCTAAGAAAGACTGATTGTTTTGTTAGGTTTTCATGAATATTAAGATTTCTTTATCCTGCAAAACAATGATGGCCCTGCGCTCCCGCTTGCGGCTATGCTGTTGCCCGTCCAAAAGTTGTTGTTGATCCACGCCCTTTAGTCCGGCGTCTTTCGAACCCAGAAATTTTTCACGGCTCCAGATTCACGGGATTAAACCTGTGCCAAGGAAGCCACCGAATAGCAACATTCACTGAATGTTAAAGGAGAGCCCCCAAATGCAAACGTACTCCCGATGGTTCCGGATTACGGCGTTGACCCTCGCCGTATCCACGAACCTTTTCGCCCAAACCGCGGCGTCTGATCCGCCCAAACCGAAAAAGAAAACGGCCGCCCATGCCGCGCCCAAAAAACTGACTTCTACCCAGCAAGAAGTTAAAGACCTTCGTGACCTGGTGGTCGCGCAACAACAACAACTCGAAGCCCAGCGCGAACAGGTCAACAAGGTGAGCCAGCAGTTGCAGCAATTGCTTGACTCGCAACAACAGGGAAGCGCCGCCGCGCAGAAAGTGCAAAGCAGCGCGGAACAGGCACAGGCAACCGCGGTGCAGGCGCAACAGTCGGCAGAAGAGGCGCAACGCGCGGCCGCCCAGGCGTCGAGTAAAGCGACTGAGGCCAGCAGCGCTCTGGTTGCGGTGAAAACGCAAACGCAACAGGATGAAAAGAAACTGGGCACTCTGGAAACTCTCGCGGGCCGGTTTCGCTTCAGCGGCGACCTTCGGGTCCGCGGTGAGAGCATCTTCCAGGATGGCGTCGCCGACCGTAACCGCGGCCGCATACGCGTCCGCTTCGGAGTCGAAGGCAAGCTGAACGACGACTTCATCGGCGGCTTTGCCCTGGCCACCGGAACGTTAGGCGATCCGACGACTACCAACGAAACTTTCACCAACTTCTTCGACCGCAAGACCATCGCGCTCGACAAAGGCTATGTGGTCTACCAACCGCAAGCCCACAAGTGGTTGCAGGCGACGGCGGGAAAATTTGCCTACACCTGGAACCGCACGGCGGTTACGGGCGATCCCGATATCAATCCCGAAGGCTTCAGCCAGAAGTTCTCCTGGGACTTCGATGCTCCGGTGTTTAAGAACTTCACTTTGAATGCGATGCAGTTGCTGTTCAACGAAGTGACGGGAGGAACTGACTCCTACGCGATCGGTGGACAGATCGCCACCAAGTTGAAGATCGGCGCCCTCACCAGCACGCCGTCGTTTTTGGCGTTGAAGTGGAACAGTCCAGACCCGATCCTGAACGCGACTGCATTTGCGGTTGGTGCGACCACCACCACCGGCGGACTGCCTATAACTGGTGAAGGTCCAGGTTGCGCCAAGGGGTTCGGCCTATCCACCGTAGCGCCTTGCGCCTTCGCGGCTAACGGTATGACCAACGCCACCTATACCGACGCCGGCGGCAAAGCGCATTTCTACTCGCAGTTTCTCTATGCCGATTTGATTCTGAACAACCAGATCAAGACAGGAATCGACCGCCTGCCGGTCAACTTGATCCTGGAATATGAAAACAACCTCAATGCTGAAGAGCACCCGCTCGACGCGAAGGGAAATGTTCTCACTAACCTGGGCAAGCAGGGGCACGTCTACATGGGTGATCTCAGCATCGGCCAGAACAAGAGCAAAAACGACGTGCAGGTGGGTTATCTCTGGTTGCGGCAAGAGCAGGATGCGGTGATTGCATCTTTCTCGGAAAGCGATCAGCGCGCACCGACGAACATCTTGCAGCACAAGTTGTATGCGACATGGAAGGCGCGTCCCAACACGACGTTCGGATATACCTTCTGGATCGGCCGTACCTTAAACAGCGCTCTGGAGCATGCTGCGCTTCCAACTGGGTTTGCTCCTGGCGGGGTCGAGCCCTGGGTACGCCGCATGCAGTTCGACCTGATGTACACGTTCTAAACCAAGCCACGGATTTCGCTGATTTTCACGGATCTAATTTATTGATCTGCGTAGATCGGTGTAAATCCGTGGTTTTTTCTTGGAATTGGGATGTGGCTAAGTTGTTGCAAATTAACAGCGCGTCATTTTGAGCCGAAGGCGATCCAGAACTCTTCCAGGATGCCATTTGAGAGCGTCAGGGTGGCTTGAGGCGCGTCCCTGAATTAAATGGATAGATCAGGTCTATTCCGTAACATGTAAGTACAAAAATATAAGTATAAATGGGCCTTGAACGTGGAACGTCAAAGGCCATTTCCAGCTAACTCTTTTATTTTCTTCATCGGTGAAAATCAGTGCCAATCCGCGGCAGCCTTCGGTTTTCCGCTATCATGTTGATTCGAAACCACGGAGGAGGATGGCGTGAAAGTTCTGGTGATTGGCGGGGCAGGCTACATAGGCAGTCATACCTCGAGGGTCTTGCGGCACCAAGGCCACGAAGTGATTGTCTACGACAATCTCAATACCGGCTTCGCCGAATTAGCCAAAGGGTTTGAGCTGATTCAGGCTGAAATAAAAGATGTTCCCAGGCTCGCTGCGGCATTGAAGCGTGTCGATGCCGTCATGCACTTTGCGGCGCACGCCTATGTCGGCGAGTCGGTGACCAATCCGCGCAAGTATTTTCAGAACAACGTTAACGCCGGGCTTACTTTGCTTGACACCATGGCGGATGTGGGCGTGAAGAAATTTATTTTCTCTTCCACCTGCGCGGTCTATGGCACGCCGGCGAAAGTTCCCATCCCTGAAGACATTCCGCGACAGCCGCTGAATCCTTATGGCGCGACCAAGCTGGCGTTTGAATTTGCTCTGGAGGCCTATGGACGCGCTTACGACATGCGCTGGGTCAGCTTCCGCTACTTCAATGCGGCGGGTGCCGACGAGGATGGCACCATCGGCGAACTTCACGATCCGGAAACGCATTTAATTCCCGTAGCGTTTGAAGCTGTCGAGGGCAAGCGTGGTGCGCTGGATATTTTCGGCGACGACTATCCCACTCCGGATGGCACGTGCATTCGCGATTACATTCACGTCAGCGATCTGGCTGAGGCGCATGTGTTGGGCCTGGAATATCTAGACAAGGGAACTTCGGTCGCACTCAATCTGGGTACTGGTAAAGGTTCGAGCGTAAGAGAAGTAATCGCGATGGTGGAGAAAGTCAGCGGCAAGAAAGTTCCCACGAAAATGGGGCCGCGTCGCGCGGGTGATCCGCCGGAGTTGGTGGCCGATCCGCGCAAGGTGGAGAAAGTCTTAGGCTGGAAAGCGAAGCGCGGATTGGAAGAGATTATTTCGACGGCGTGGAAGTGGGCCGAGAGCCGCAACCAATAGCAAAGCGCTACCGGCCCTACGTCCTCTGGGAGGAATCGCCGCGGTAGCGCTGCCCGAAAAATGTTCGGCCTAATGTCGGGAGTGTAGGAGTTCGGGTGTTGTACTTCTAGTACACAGCGTGGTTCCGGGCTCGCCGATCACGGGTCTTGCGTAGAGGCAGGTGTCCTCATCTGCCCACTACGAACCTTGAAGTCTATGTCCGACAGGTGAGGACATCTGCCTCTACGAGGTTTCTTCCTCTTCCGATTTCTTCTCTGGCCTCAGCAATGGGAACAAAATCACGTCGCGGATGCTTTGCGAATTCGTGATCAGCATGCACAGGCGATCGACACCCACCCCCACGCCCCCGGCCGGCGGCATGCTGTAGGAGAGCGCTCTGATGTAATCCTCGTCCATCTGGTGGGCTTCGTCGTCGCCGCGTTCGCGCTCGGTTAGTTGGCCTTCGAAACGGCGGCGCTGGTCTTCTGGGTCGTTGAGTTCGCTAAAGCCGTTGGCGATTTCCATTTGTCCGGCATAAATTTCCCAGCGCTCGGTCCAATCGGGCTCGTCGGGCTTTTGCTTGGAGAGCGGCGAGATGGCCGTGGGGAATTCGTAAATAATTGTCGGTTGCGTGAGATGCTCTTCGGCAACCGCTTCGAATAGGCTCGCAATCGCCGAACCGACGCTCCCACCCTTCCCTAACTCTATTCTGATTAACTCAAATACCGCTTGTTTACGCTCACGTTTTCCCTCGAAAATCTCCCCTCTATTGTTGGTTGTTGACTGCATTGATTCAATCGATCTGTTGATTAGCCCGTTGACGGAATCGTGAGTCGCGAAATCCCCCAGGGATGGCTTGACGCCAGCCGTTTCTGGCCAGAAATGAATGATGGCTTCGCGCATAGTCATCTTCCGCCAGTTTGCCCAGTCGATGTCCTGCTCGCCCCACTTGGTGGTGGTGCCGCCGGCCACATTGGTTACCGCGTCATTGATCAGCTTCTGGGTAAGCTCCATCACGCCGCGATAGTCGGTGTACGCCTGGTAGAACTCGACCATGGTGAACTCGGGGTTGTGGCGGATCGAGATGCCTTCGTTGCGAAAGTTGCGATTGATCTCGTAAACGCGATCGAGGCCACCGACCACCAGTCGCTTGAGATAAAGCTCAGGCGCGATGCGCAGGTAGAGGTCCATGTCGAGGGTGTTGTGATGGGTGACAAACGGACGTGCCACCGCGCCACCAGCGATGGGCTGCATCATTGGAGTTTCGACTTCGACGAAGCCCTGCGCGTCGAGAAAACGGCGCACGGATTGAATCATCTTGCTGCGCTTCAAGAAAACTTCGCGGACTTCCGGGTTCATGAACAAATCGACATAGCGCTGACGGTAGCGCAGTTCTACGTCAGTGAGGCCGTGCCACTTCTCGGGCAGGGGAAGCAGGTCTTTCGAGAGAAACGTAATCTCTTCCACGTGAATCGACAACTCGTTGGTTCGGGTGCGGAACAAATATCCGCTGACGCCGATGTGGTCGCCGAGATCGAGCAGTTTGTAGAGATCGAATCCTTTTTCGCCGACGGCGTCTTTCTTGACGTAAATCTGAAGTTGTTTGCCGGACTGTTGCAGGTGGGCGAATCCCGCCTTGCCCATCAGGCGGATGGCCATGATGCGTCCGGCTACTTTAACGCTGACGCGCGGGTTCTCAAGTTGCTCGCCGGTTTTCTCCGAGTAGGCCCCGACAATCTGCGGGATCGTGTGGGTGAACTCATACTTGCTGGGATAAGTTTTCTGCCCCAGTTCTTCAATGCGCTTCAGCTTTTCCAGGCGCAGGTTATAGATTTCTTCGTCGAGTGCCAATGGGGTTCCTTCAATTCAGGGATAGCTGATTATAAAGGCGGCCACGGATTTTCATGGATCGGCGGGGATAAAGGCTTTGCTTTTGGGCGTGGTGGTGGCTGTAGTTCGGTTAAGCGGGTAGGCGGCCTTCGATTAGTGGGGACTGCGCTTCGCTTGTCCCCCCCTTCGCTCAGGATAATGTAGCTTTGCTACCGTGGTACATTGGTACCATGAGTGAATTGATCGTAGAGCGGGTGCAAACGGGTGTCCGCATGGAGAAGCGGTTGCTCAAGGTACTCAAGGCTTTTGGGGAGTATCACGACCTTAGCCTGGGCGATTTGCTGGAGGGGATTGTGTTGCACGCCTTTGACGGGAAGTGTCCTTTTGGGGAGTCTTCGCTAAAGCAGATTCAGGATCTGAGGAAATTCTACGGGCTGGATCTGGACTCGAGTGCCAGCCACCGTCTGAAAGAAGTCAAAGCAAAAGCCAGTCGGCGGAAGTCATGACCGACGAGGAGTTGCTCCGACAGTTTGAGGCGGCCTCGATCCCGGGGGATTGCTTTCATCATGCCGAGCATGTCCGGGTGGCGTTTATTTATCTTCAACGCTTTTCGCTGCTCGAGGCCTTGGAGAAATTTTCGAACTCGCTGAAGCGCTTCGCCGCCGCAAACGGCAAGCCTGGCCGCTATCACGAGACCATCACATGGGCTTTCCTGTTCCTTGTCCGCGAGCGCATGCAAGGACAAACGTGGGA
The DNA here is from genome assembly GCA_036271375.1 of Terriglobales bacterium. Taxonomy (GTDB): domain Bacteria; phylum Acidobacteriota; class Terriglobia; order Terriglobales; family Acidobacteriaceae; genus DATBAT01. Next base: position 8,642 of record DATBAT010000388.1, on the reverse strand, counting down.
AAGGTTTTCCAGCGAGAACGGCGATCTGCTCGATTGGCGGAGTTCGATTTTGAAGAAATACTATCGTGATGAGACGCTGGCTTCGCCGGAAGCCCGCCGGCAATTCGTGATGCCGGACAAGAACGTCTAAGGCCGGTCGTTGGGGTCGGCAGGCCGGAGAGTGCCTTTGGAGTAGTCGTCCGCGTTGGTGACGTAACAGGGCAGTGGCGCGCGGCGGCGGTTCAGGCTCAAGCTTGGCGAATCTTCCGAATAGTCGAGGATCGGATCTTTTGGCTGCGGCGTGTATTCCTGCACGTGATTGGCGGGCGAGTGGTTCGTGGGCCTGGAACGCTTGGTCTGCACCCAGTTATCAGACTCCTCTTTCTTCATGATGTCCGACAACGTTTCATCGCAGCTGTGGTCGCGCAACGCGCGTACTTCGTGGACAAGTGAATAGTCCATGCCCTGTTCGGAGAGGCGCGGCTGGTAGGGCAGGTAGCCGTAGATCAGTTTCACCAGGCGCGATTCGCCTTCTTCCAACTCTTTCTCCGCGACAAACACCTCTTCATTCGGAAAAAACGACGACCGCGGATAGTGCGAGGCCAACGCGATCAGGCGGACGCGCAGGTGTTCTTTCCTTGTCGCCTGCCAATGCAATTCAGCGCCAGCATAGCGCGGCGGGCTGAATAGAAATAGAAACGCGAAGGCCGCGAGGTGCGAAACTAAGGATTTGGGGCGACGCATGCGTTTCCTGAATCGCGGGGGCGGAGTTCTCCTCTGATCTCTTGCACGTTGGTTCGCATTCGTCGGTCGTAGGTTCCCGCCAGGTTATTGAGGTGAAAGGGATTGTGAATGGGTTACGGATGGTTTCGAGCAGGAATCGCTAGCGCATCGCAAAAAATTTCACTTTTGTGGTGAAACGGGCCGAAGCTCTAACCACAGAGAACACAGGGGTACACAGAGGAATTCCTCTGAATAACTCGGTGTCCTCTTTGGATCAGCGTTTAAAACGTGCTGGTAGTGTTGGCACCGCAAAGAAGTACTCCTACTTTTTCGTCTTTCGCCGGCAGGTATTTCTTTGAGAGCAGCGCCGCGAAGGCTGCTGCGCCACCCGGTTCAGCCACGACTCTTAGCGTTTCCCACAACGCGCGCTGGGCTTGGATGATGGCTCGATCCGACACCAACAATACCTGGCTGACATTTTTTTGCGCGATGGGAAACATCAGTTCTCCGACCCGGCGGGGGGCTAAGGAGTCGGCGGCGATGCCGCCCGATTCGGTGTCGACCGGCCGTCCAGCCTGTATGGCGCGGTGAAGGGTCGGGCAGTCTTCAGGTTCTACGCCAATGATTTTTATCTTGCCGCCGTACCACGCTGCGATTCCTCCGATCAGTCCACCACCTCCGACCGCCACTAACAACGTGTCGAGATCGGGAACTTGCTGTTCGAGTTCCAGGCCGACGGAGCCTTGTCCAATCAACGTCTCGAGTTGATCGAAGGCGTGGACCTGCAGCGCTCCCGATTCGGCGGCCCAGATTTCGCTTGCGGCGAGAGCGTCGGCATAGCGCTCTCCTGTGACCACTAGCTCTGCTCCGTAGCCGCGGATGCGATCGATCTTTGATTGCGACGAAACGTTTGGGACGAAAATATGGGCGGGCTTGCCCAGGCGCATCGCCGCGAACGCGACAGCGGCTCCGTGATTGCCGCCCGATGCGGCGACCACTCCGGTGGCGGGAATCTTGCGGCGCAGCAGGTTGGTGAATGCGCCGCGCGCCTTAAACGATCCCGAGTGCTGAAGGAATTCCAGCTTGAAGTGGATGCGGTTCGGCGGCAGGCCGAAGTCTTCCGCACGGACTTCTACTACCGGAGTGCGTCGAATGTAGGACGAGAGCAGAGAATAGTTGCCGACAATATCTTCACGGGTCACGTTGCGATTATAGAGTGGGGCTGCGTTACACTTCGTCCAAGAGTGAGCGACGACGTCCGCCAATCGAGTAGTCAGAAAATTGCCGAAGCGCGCCCCTGGCGCGACTGGCTGGCGGTTCTGGGCGCGTACGTGGTATTGCCAAATCTCCCCTTCTTTATCGCCGCTCGATTTATTTTTCTTGAGCGCGCGGTAATCAATCTCGACTACATCGTGTTGGGGCTGCTTTCCCCGTTGTTCCCCAAAGCGCTCAATCTTTTTCTTTTTGCCGTCGCGTTTTTCCTGGATATTTTGTTTTCGACAAGCGGGATTTATCACTTCCCGGTGGCGGATGCGTTGCGCGCACTGCACAGCGTGGGGGACGTTTCGATGGGAGTTACTGTCCCAGTCTTTTTGCTGGCGCTTTTGGCGGTCTACGCGGTGGTGCGGGCGGCGACCCAATGGCGGCGCATAGGAAGGAATTCCTCGACCTACGAGCTTGCGGCGATCCTGCTGTTGCTAATCGCCGTAGACCTGGTAGCCAGTCGATGGTTGGGGGACGACCGATTTCAGATTGCGCGGTCTAGTGTGGGGAAGACGGCAGTTGCGGCTGCAGGTGACTTCCGGCCGTTGGATTTAAAGCCGGAAGATTTCTGGCGCGCGGAGTCGGCTACTCAATCTTTTAACAAAGATATCGACGCGGGGAATCTTGCGGGAGAGGACGTGGTGCTGGTGGTGGTTGAGTCGCTGGGACAACCGGTTGATCCAGCGATCGCCAGCTGGCTTGAGGAACCTCTGTTGAGCGAGGAAGTGCAAAGTCGCTATCAAGTGAGGAAAGGTACCGTTGAATTCAACGGATCAACCGTATTCGGGGAACTGCGTGAACTGTGCGGAATCCGTGGAGTGGGGATGCGGATGACGGAACTAAAGCCTGCGCAGACCGCGTCATGCCTGCCGTCAAAGTTGAATGCTAACGGGTATCAGACGGTTTCAGTTCATGGGGTAACGTCGGCGATGTTTCGCAGGAAATCTTGGTATCCGACGCTGGGATTTCAGCGGATGATTTTTCCGGAGGATTGGCCGAGGAAAAACGCGAATGTCTGCAATGCTCAGTTTCACGGCATTTGCGATGCGGATGGGGCCGAGGTAGTCCACGATGAGTTGCGGGCGGCAACCCGTCCGACTTTTGTTTACTGGCTGACGGTTGAGTCGCACTTGCAGTTGGATGACGCCGCAATCGGCCGGCCGGCAGGAGACTGCAAAGGACTGGCGGCAGATGTCTGTTGGATGGTATTGAAGCAGCGCAGCGTGCTGGCGGAGATTGCGCGCATCGCGCTTGATCCGGCGTTGAAGCCGACTCGGTTTGTGGTGGTAGGCGATCATTCGCCTCCTTATATGGTGCGGAAACGGCGCGATTTGTTTGCGGATCGGCGGGTACCCTGGGTGGAATTGAGGCCGCGGAAATAGAGCGGTCGCAGATTTTCGCGGATCAACACAGATAATTCCTGATTTTTTATCCGCGAAGATATGTGAATCCGTGGCCGCCTTTCCGCGCTTGAAGCGTGGGCGATTCGGAGATAGTATTAGCCGCCTGTGTTTCGGGCGGGGGACTATGCCGCAAAACTACGTTCCTATTTTTATTTTCATCGCAGTAGTAGCGGTGATGATCCCGCTGCCGCTGATCCTTGCCAAGTTGGTCAGGCCAGATAATCCGGGGAAAGAAAAGCTGATGCCGTATGAGTGCGGCATCGATCCGGTGGACAGTTCGCGTGGACGCTACACGGTCCGCTATTACATTGTTGCCATCCTATTTGTGGTCTTCGACGTGGAGACCATCTTCCTGTTTCCGTGGGCCGTGCGGTTCAAGGCGCTGGGTGTGTTTGGATTGGTTGAGATGATGGTGTTTCTGGCTATCCTGATCGCCGGGTATATTTGGATTTGGCAAAAAGGCGCTTTGGAGTGGATTTAAAGGACCGCCTTTGGCTTCTCGCTTCTGCCCGGGCAGGTGAGGACACCTGCCTCTACGTGACCTATTTATGACTTCAGCTTCTTCTGATATCGGGGAATCCTTTGCTGCCAGCCGGTGGACCCGAGGGAATTTTCTGTTTCCTACTGAGATAGTGGTCACGCCGCAGCGCGTTTCGCGCGTGAAGAAGCGCTGGTTTGGACGCAATGAAGAGAGCATTGGGATTCATCAGGTTGCATCCGTTCACATCGCCACCGGAATGATCTGGTCGGAGATTCGCATCGAGTCGACCGGTGGCACCGATCCCATCACCAGCCACGGACATCGCAAGGGCGATGCGTTGCGCATTCGCGATTTGATTGAGGGCTGTCAGGCGGCGTCGCTAGACGCCGAGACTCGTTGACAGAGCCATATCAAGCTGTTAGAAGTTATCGTTCTTTTTTGGAAGTATTTTTCATAGTCTTGGGCGTCGGAGGTCAGTACCTTCGCAGCAATGCCTGACGAGACCAAATCGCCTGCTCCACCCGCCACCGGCGAGCCTAAGCCGCCCGCAGGCGCTCCCAACCCTCCCAGTGTGGAAGCCGTGCCGGCACAAAAACCTGTAGAGCCGGGTGCAAAAACCGCGCCGGCGGCGCATGCTACTCCGCCTAAGCCTGCCGGGCCTGTGACAACTCCGTGGGAGTCCGACATGGTGGCGAAGCTTCAGGCGCGCCATGGATCGGGCGTTCACGAAGCCACAACATACTTAGGACAGAATTATTTTGTGGTGGATGCGACGCTGATTCCGGATTTTCTGCGGATGCTGCGCGATGAAGAGAGTTTTGATTATCTGGTCGACGTGACGGCGCTGCACTATCCGGAACGCGAGAAGCAGTTCGAAGTGATTTGGATCCTTTACTCTTATGCGCGCAATGACCGCATTCGCGTGAAGACTTCTGTCGCCGAGAGCGTGCCGAGCGTGGTTTCGATCTGGCCGACGGCGAATTGGCTGGAGCGGGAAGTGTTCGACATGTTTGGCATCACCTTTGAAGGTCATCCAGACATGAAGCGGATTTTGCTGCCGGACGGCTGGAAGGGCCACCCACTGCGGAAAGACTACGGCATCATTCAGCAAGACAATGAGTGGGTGCAGATCAACCTGGGGATCGAGAGCGGGCAATGAGTCAAGGGACCTCCCACCTGGAACTTCAAGATCACGAGAAAACATTTCTCGATTCGAATGAGCTCATTATCAATATGGGCCCGCAGCACCCGGCTACGCACGGGGTGCTGCGTGTGATTTTGAAGCTGGATGGCGAGAAGGTACTGGGAACGGAATGCGTCATCGGGTATCTGCATCGTGGTGTCGAGAAGATTGCCGAGCACCGCACTTACACCATGTTCAATCCGTATGTCGACCGCATGGATTATGTGGCGGCGGTTTCGAACGGATTGGGATATTGCGAGGCGGTTGAAAAGCTGCTCAATGTGCAGGCGCCGCCGCGGGCGAACTACATCCGCGTGATTCTGACGGAGCTGAACCGGCTGGCCAGCCACATGCTCTGGCTGGGGACACATGCGCTCGATATCGGCGCGATTACTCCGCTGTTTTATACCTTCCGCGACCGCGAAGAAATTCTAAAAATCTTTGAGAAGTACTGCGGGGCGCGACTTACCACGCACGCGTTTCGAATTGGCGGCTGCCTTTACGAGACTTACGACGGTTTTGAATCGGATGTCACGAAATTTCTGAAGTTTGTTGCGCCCAAGATTGATGAGTACGAAGAGTTGCTCACCACCAATCGCATTTGGGTAGAACGCACCAAAGGCGTTGGATATATTTCAGCGGCCGATTGCGTGGCGCTGGGAGTAACCGGACCCGTGTTGCGCGCAAGCGGCGTGAAGTGGGACCTGCGCAAGGCGCAGCCTTATGCGGCGTATTCGGAATTCGATTTCGAAATCCCCGTGGGCACTACCGGCGACACCTACGACCGGTATTTGGTTCGCATGCAGGAGATGCGACAGTCGCTGCGCATTGTTGAGCAGGCGGTGGGGAAGATCCCTTCCGGGCCGATCATGGCGAAGGTGGCGAAAGTGATTAAGCCACCGGCGGGTGAAATCTATCACTCGATCGAGGCGCCGAAAGGCGAGTTGGGATACTTCATCGTCAGCGATGGATCGACACAACCTTACCGAATTCGTGTGCGGCCACCGTCGTTCGTGAATTTGCAAGCGCTGGACCAAATGGTGCGCGGCGCGATGGTCGCGGATGTCGTCGCGGTCATCGGTACGCTCGACATTGTGCTGGGCGAGGTAGACCGCTAATGCTCGACTACGTCACCTCATATTTCAATAGCAGCGTGACGCCGGGCCAGGCGGGGAACGTGCTGTGGTCGCTGATTTATATTCTGGCGATTTTTGCCGGGCTCTCGGTCGCGGTAATCGCGATGAATTGGCTTGAGCGCAAGATTCTTGCGCACATGCAGGTACGGCTGGGGCCGATGCGGGTTGGTCCACACGGTTTGTTGCAGCCGATTGCCGACGCACTCAAACTGCTGATCAAAGAAGATATTGCGCCGACGGAAGCCGACAAATGGGTCTTCTGGATGGCGCCGCTAGTAGTCGTCATCACGGCGTTCACGGTTTTCATCGTAGTGCCGTTTGGTCCGACGCATGCCGTGACCGACATGAATATTGGCGTGCTTTTCATGCTGGGAGTTTCGTCGCTTAGCGTGCTAGGCGTGGTGATGGCGGGATGGGCGTCGAACTCGCACTATCCTCTGATGGGTGCGTTGCGTTCCAGCGCGCAAATGGTTTCGTACGAAATCGCCATGGGACTGGCGGTGATTTCGGCGGTGCTTATGACGAGCCTGGGTAGCGAGAGCAGCGGAACCCTGAGCATGATCGGGATTGTGCAGGCCCAGGCCTCGCAGGAAACCTGGTTCATCTTCAAGTTTTTTCCGGTGGGGCTGATTGCGTTTTTTGTTTTCGCCGTAGCCATGGTGGCGGAGACCAATCGCGCTCCGTTTGATCTTCCCGAAGCCGAATCAGAATTGACCGCTGGATTTCATACGGAATACAGCGGTTTCCGCTGGTCTTTATTTTTTCTCGCAGAATATTCGGCGATGATCGCGGTGTCGTCTATTGCCGTGACGCTGTGGCTGGGGGGATGGCTGCGTCCGTTTTCGCACGCGCTGGGAGGCGAGACATGGGATTCAGTGTTCTCGCTATTTCCGGGGCTGACATTTTTGGGATTGGCGGCGATTGCAATCTTCAGCACCACCCGGATGCCGAAGCATCCTTACTTCAAAGTTCAGAAAATCGGACTGGGCGGATTTGCCGCAGTGCTACTGCTGATTGGCGTGGTACTGTTCTTGCCGCCGGTGCGCGACCGTGTGCAGGACATCTACTGGTTTGTCGTCAAGGTCGCGGCATTTATGTACTTGTACATCTGGTATCGCGGGACGTTCCCGCGGTACCGCTTCGATCAGTTGATGAAGGTTGGCTGGAAAGTTTTGCTGCCGATGGGCATTGGGGTTTTGGTGCTGACGGCGGTGCTGGGGATCTTTTTGTAAGAACGAAGGTCCTTGAGTTTTATCCGGGACAACGGACTTTATTAGGGGATAAATGCAACCGGTTGCAACAACGTTTTTCTTTTACTTTTTGGCGGGACTAGCGCTGCTGGGCGGCTTGCTGGTGATCACGCGCCGCAATCCGGTGCATTCGGCGCTGGCGCTGATTCTGACGTTGCTTTCGCTCGCCGGTTTGTACCTGATGCTCTACGCGCCGTTCGTAGCCGGAGTACAGATCATTCTTTATGCCGGCGGAATTATGGTGCTGTTCCTGTTCGTCATCATGCTGGTGAACATCGAAAAGGCCGGCAAGGAAGAGCAGTTCAACAAGATTTGGGTGATCGGATTGCTCGCGGCGGTTGCACTCGGCGGACTTTTGGTGGCTGTCATCGTGAAAGGGAAAGGGTTGTTCCCCGACCGCATGATGTTGCCACCGGAAGAGTCGAACACGCAGGCGATTGGAACGATGCTTTACGGGAACTACGTTTTTGCATTTGAGATCGCGTCATTGTTGCTGCTGGTGGCGATTATTGGAGCAGTGGTGATGGCGAAGAAAAGGATCTAGATCGCTAGTGGCTCCGAGCCTCTGGCTTAGAGCCAAAGGCACAGGCGTCAAGCTAGAAGGCAGGAGCTAGAAGCCGATTTTTTATGGTTCCAATAACTACATTGCACTATCTCGTGCTTGCCGCCGCGCTTTTTGTCTTGGGCGTGATTGGGGTGTTAACGCGGCGGAATGTCGTGATCGTGCTGATGTCGATTGAGTTGATCCTCAATGCGGTGAATTTGAATCTGGTGGCTTTCTCGCGGATTTGGGGATTGCAAGGGCAGATCTTTTCGATTTTTGTAATTACCGATGCGGCTGCGGAAGCGGCCGTCGGGCTAGGAATTCTGATCGCCTTCTTCCGTAATAAAGAGACGGTCAATGTGGATGATGTGAATTTGATGAAGTGGTAGATAGCATCAGCATGTTCTTCCTAAACTACATCTGGCTCATTCCGCTGTTTCCCGCCGGTGGGGCCGCGCTCATGCTGTTCTTTGGGCGAAAGCTGCGGAAGCAGACGGTCAACGCTGTCTGCGTCGGGGCCGTGGTGTTGGCTTTCGTTTTTTCGTGCGGAGCAGTTTGGCAATACATTCACTCAGCACAAGCGGCAGCGCATCAGCCGTTTGAGAAATCGGTTTACACGTGGCTGGGCACCGATACCGGCCATATGAATTTCGTTAAGGCCGACGGCACTCCGGCGCAGT
>DATBAT010000387.1:0-8611 GCA_036271375.1 Terriglobales bacterium | reverse complement strand
CAGTAAATGACCAGGTTATACCAGGACATTCTTAACCAACCCGCAGAGCTCTTGAAAGCCTTAACCTACACCCTGGGCGAAGGAAGGGCCGCGCTCAATGAAGCGGTCAATCTTCTGAAAAAAGCCCAACCCATCTATCTGGTTGGGATCGGCAGCAGCTACAACGCGGGCTTGGCGGTCATCACATTTTTTAACGCTGCCGGCAGGCCAGCCATCCTGTTCGATGCTTCTGAGCTTCTCCATTTTGGCGACGTGCCTCAAAATGCCACCGTCGTGGTTTTGTCGAGGAGTGGTAAGAGCAGCGAGATCGTAAAATTACTTCCCCGGCTCAAGTCCCGCAACGCCAAGATTATTGCGCTCACCAACACTCCGGAGAGCCCTCTGGCGCAGCAAGCAGATGTCGTCCTGAAGATGGAAGCTGCATTCGACAACGCCGTGTCGGTTTCCATGTATTCGGTAATGGCGCTGATTGGCGGATTGTTGGCGTGCGCGACCGTCTCGACAGTCGACGACTCGCTGGCGGCTCAGTTGCAGAATTCCATCGCCGGCGCTGGATCGAGAATTGATTCCTGGAAAGCACAAATTGAATCCAGTGGCTGGCTCGACACCCAAGCCCCCATGTATTTGCTGGCACGCGCAGCCAGCCTGGCGACCGCCAACGAAGGCGAACTGTTGTGGGAAGAAGCCGCCAAACTCCCCGCCACCGCGATGCCGGGAGGGCTGTTTCGCCACGGTCCGCAGGAAGTCCTCCGCGAAGGCATGTGCGTTGCTCTCTGGATAGAGCGCGAGAAAATGCGGGCTCAGGATTTGGCGTTGGCCGCGGACCTGAAAAAGCTGGGTATCAAGGTGCTCGCGATCGGGCAGGAACTACCGGCGACCGCAGGAGACGTGGTCATCCAACTCCCATCTACACCGGCAGGATGGCAGTTTGTGCTGGATATCATCCCCATCCAGATTGCCTCGGAATGTCTCGCACGTCTAGGAAATCAGAACTGTGATGGATTCCGTCTCTGCCAATACATCGTCGAAAACGAGGGGGGCCTGCTAGGCACTGAAACGAAATCCTAACGAGCGGGCGGAAAATTGAGACAAGGCGATTGATCAGCCGTCGCGCTTAGTGGGCACGCGATACTAGCTATTGGTGCAAAAGGTTTATGTGATCCGAAGCGTGCGGAACTGCCATGCCCTTAAAGGCAAGCTGATTTCGCGGGCACTCATGGGCTTTCCGATGACTCTGCCCTTCAAATCGACTTCCACCGCGTTCGACGCTGCGAAGCCGAGATCGATCCTAGTGATGCAGGATTTGCCCGCGGTTTCCAATACCCTGATCTCGTAGCTCTTGTCGGAAGCCTTGCGGAAGGCGGACAGCAGAACGTTGTCAGGAGTAATTCGGACAAATGATTTTTTCCCGGGTAACGTCGCCCTTTGTGAATTCGAAATCGCAATCAGGAATTTGTTGTCGAATTCGGCGGCAGCACGGGCACGTTCCGCGTTATCCATTTCCGCGCCGTGAGCGCGTAAGGAGTGAGTGAATTCTGCGAAATTAGGAAAGCCGTATTCATTGTTGAAAACGGATTCCCATTCGCGCATCACGAGATTCGACCAGGTTCCATCTTTCTCCTTGCGAAAGTACTGGCATCCCGAGTGGACGATCAACAGACCTTGTTCGGAGTTGGTGAGATCGGCAAACGTGAGGCCATGCAGGCGTTCGTTTTTGGTGGCTTCCACTCCAAGCGGAAAATCACGGTAGACCTCATCGACATCAAACCCCGGAGCAAATGAAAGCCAGTAACCATTCTTGATATCGCGTTCGGCTTGCGGGTATTCGCCCGGCCGTTGAGAGGATCGGGGATCGGTTGCCGGCGGCACTCGAGTAAGGATTCGAGTCAAAACTTCTACATTCGCTGAATGCGGAAACAGGCTCACCCGGGTTTCGAAGGTGAGTTGTTTCCACCGGTGAACCGCCTTCAAGGTTGCCCGCAGGGGGCCGCGGCCGAGCCACATGACCGAGCCCTTAGCGGTGCTGCTGTCGTAGGACGTGTCAGGATCACGATCCAGAAACGGATACTTCATATTCGGCTGGCCATGAAAGGCCGGACTGGAGAACTTGCCGGCAGAGATAAATTCCTTGCCAGACTCTTTTTCCACCAGGCTGATCAGCGTGCCGTGCGTGGGGTCGAGACGAATACGAACAAACCCGTTTTCCATCTGGAATTTTTCTTCGTCCACGGTGAGCGCAGTTTTTGGCGGGAGCACAGGCTCGGTAGTGAACTTCAGTTGGTAAGTGTCATAGCCGACGCTGGGAACGTCCTCCGCCAGGAACGTGACATCGATCATCGCCAGATTTCCATCGACATCGTTTTCTGTGCGTTCCAATTGGAAGGGCACGCTTTCGCCGCCGCTGTTGACGATAGAAACGTGCTTTCCGCGTCCGTCTTTGACGTAGACCTTCCCGGTGCGCGCGAGCGAAGTTCGTGGCCAATTGCAAGGGTTGAAGACAACGACTGTTGAGCCGGGCGCTCCCTTCGCCGCGGACACCCGATCGGCGAGAATTGACAGGGAACTCGCGAGAACCGCTCTACCCTCTTTCAGTGCCTCATCGAGATGCCGGTAGCCGATAGAGCCCCACGTAAGACCGTGGTGGTCTTCGATCATCCCGGTCGGCGTCATGCGGTCGCCCTGCCAGCGTGAAAGTTCGCACAGATTTACGTCATGGCTTTGTGCAGTCAGAAGATTCCGCCAGGCACTCTGAAGCGTGGCGGCATTCGACTTCGCCCCGAGGTCGGAAGAAACTGCATCGAAGCGTTCAGCGGCAAGCAAGACCGCTTCGATCTTTCTGGCATTTACGCGAATCTGATCTCCGCCGATGCCCCATGGCAGCAGCTTTTTCCACTTATCAAGGTTTAGATAGATACTCTCCCGCGCTTGGCCGCCGTACTCTTTCAAATAGCCGCGAAGAGTGACGTACTCCACATTATTTTTGGCAGAAAATTCTGCAAACTGCTTGGGTAAGCTCTTGTAGCGGGGTTGTTCTGGATCTTCCCAACCCAACTCGATCCAATAAGGAATGCACGGTTTTCCCAGTTGCTGAAGCTTTGCCAGTTCCGCTAGACCCTCTGGCGTCGAAAAATAGGGAAGATCATGAAGAGCGCCGTCGAAGGAGTAAATCGAATTCTTTGCGTGGCAGAGAATCTTGCTGCCGTCTATTCCTTGCCAATAAAAGACGTTCAATGGAAGCTCAGGGCACCCCGCGTAGCCCCATGTATCGTGTTGCGCGAGGCTGGCGTACTGGATGCCGGCCGCATTGAGCATCTGTGGGACTTGGGGATGGGAAAATTCTTCCTCCTCAAGAAAGCTTTCTATCTCTACTCCAAGAGATTTGCGAATGACTTCGTGCCCGACGACAATCTGCCGTATGCCTGATTCGCCGGAAAAGAGCGTGCCCATGGGCTGGGAGTAGGTCCCGCCAATCAATTCGACTTTATCTTCCGCCAGATATTTCTTCAGCCGCTGGCATAAAAGTGGATATTCCTGCGCCAGAAATTCGTAGGCCCGCGCGTCCAGATTGATACAGGTCTTGACGTGGGGAGTTTCGTCCGCCACGTTCAGGGAGTCGAGAACCGATAGCGCACATGATTCGATCCCGAGTTGCCATCCGATGCCGATGTAGCTCCAGTGATTGCCCAGCATGAAGCAAAAACCACGATCCGGTGCGTCGCCAGCCAATGCCATCGCTGGACGCAAAGCACTCATCGCCAGCCCGCCAACTACCGTCTGCAAAAATCGCCTTCGCTTAATGTTTCGCATCGTCATATCTTCGTGTTGTTGAACTTGGTCGTGAGGAATCACCGGCAGGGTGACACGAATGACATTTGAAGTTTGAGACTATCAATGGGGAAGTGAAAAACTGAAGACATCGCTTCCCGCGGCTATCGCCACGTATTGGACGCCTTCGACCATGTAACTCATCGGCGAAGCGACGATGGTTTGTCCGGTGTTGAAATGCCATAGCGGTTTGCCGGTTGCGGCGTCGACCGCTTCCACCGAGTCGGCATCATCTCCGAAAAATAGCAGCCCTCCGGCAGTGCTGAGAGTTCCCGCCCAGGAATTTCCGGTCCCTACCTGCGCGTATCGCCAAACTGGCTTTCCATCTTTCGGCGACAAGGCAAGGAGAACCTTTTGCGCATGCTCATCCGGCGCAAGTTTTGTCCCCGTGGAGTAATAGGTCTCACCTATTACGAAGGGCTTTGGATTGGAGAAGAAGAGATTGCAACTCTCCAACGCCATGACATAGAAGAGTCCGGTACCGGGATTGTACGAAGGCGAAAGCCAATTGGTTGCGCCGTTGATTCCCGGACAGATATGGGTGCCGTCGGCGGTTGGGATTCGCCCCGACAACACCGGGCGTCCGGACGCGTCGACTCCGGTCGCCCAGTTCAGCTTCTGCACAAATGGGGTTGCTCCCAGGAATTTGCCGTTAGTGCGGTCGAGCGTGTAGAAAAAGCCATTGCGGTTGGCTTGCAATAGCAGATGACGTGTCGCGCCGTTTTCCTGAACGTCGATCAAAACCGGAGTTTGATTGGAGTCGTAGTCATAGACATCGTGAGGAGTGAACTGGAAGTACCATTTCAACTCTCCGGTGTTGGGGTTAAGCGCCAGCACACATGCGGTATATAGGTTGTCGCCCGGACGCCCGCTTCCATCGAAGTCGGGGGCAGCGTTGCTGGTAGTCCAATACAAAGTATCGAGTTCGGGATCGTAGGTGCCCGGCATCCACGTGGTGCCTCCACCATGCAGGTAGGAATCGCCCGGCCAACTGTTCGATCCAGATTCGCCCGGAGCGGGGATCGTCCAGAACCGCCACTTGAGTTTGCCTGTCAATGCGTCATAGGCTGCAAGGAATCCGCGCACGCCGGAGTCTCCTCCGGAGGGTCCAACGATGACTTCATCTTTCACCACCAGCGGAACGCTGGTCGCACCGTAGTGCTTCGTCTTGTCCGCGAAAGTGATATCCCACACCAACGTTCCCGAGCGCGCATCCAGACAAATCAAGTGTGCGTCATCGGTATTCATGTAGGCGTAGTGTTGCCACAGCGCGATCCCGCGGGTGTGGTGCCCTGCGGCATCATCAAGTAACCCTGAACTGACCGGACGCTGGTAGTGCCACAACGTTCTTCCCGTGGACGCGTCGAGCGCATAGGCGTCGTTGGAGGAAGTCAGGTACATCACGCCGTCGATAACCACCGGCGTGACCTCGAGTCGTTTGGAATTGCCGGGATGGAATGCCCACGCGGCGCGTAGCCTGGAGACATTCTCTACCCTGACTTCGTGCAGGCTGCTGTGACGCTGCCCAGTGTAGTCTCCGTTATAGGAAGGCCAGTTTTCGCCGACCGGATGTTTTAGCAAGTCGGACGCGACCACGTTGACGACGGAACTTTGCTTTTGTGCGGAAGAAACTGCCAGCGCGAGCAACAGCAGCAAGGCCAGTGGCAAGGCTTTGCCGGAGGCCCTCATGCTAGCGAGCGTCCTGCGTGCTGATGCGAATTTCCTGAAGCGATCCCCGATCCAGTCCGGTCGAATCTTCGAGATGAAGCGAAACTCGTCCGGCTTTTCCCGAAGTAGCGATCTCTGACTGAAGTGTGACCAGTTCAGAGGGGTCCACGTCAGCGACGGGCGAACTTCCCAGGTCGGAGCCGTGATCGCTGTAGAAATGCGCTACTAGCCGGCCAGAAAAAAATACGCCGAAGGAGCCCGACAAACCAACCTTGCCGTTTTCCAGATTAGTCGCGCGCAGCGGATGAACCAAGATGCCCGCGTCTGTCGCGCCGTGAAATTCGTCTCCCACGCGGGTAGGGAACCATTCCGTCTCCAGATTGCAACTTTCTCCTGGCCGGAGTTTGCAAAGCGGAGAATTGACTTCGGCTTCCAGATAGGTGGGCGATCCATCGCCTCCCGAGCTCAAAGACGCCGTGCCGTTGGCGTCCAACTTCAGCTCAGGACCGTTCGTCCAGAAAATAATGGACGCCTTCCCGGGGTAGGGTCGAGTCTCTTCGAATTGGAAGCGCTCGACCATGCCAAAGCGGCTGGTTCCATCGACTACCGCCAGCCATCCTGCGGTGGAATCCAACCAAAGCTCGGCAGCCATGTGGACATAGTGTAGGGAAAACAAACCGTCGTCTCTTACCGACGCTGCCGGATTTTCCGCCGGGCCGAAGCGGACGTGATAACGGTTGAGATAGCTGCTGGCAGGATTCGCCGGAGCAAACGTGCGGAAGTTCTGGTTGATCCGCGATGCATTCGCGGGGTTCGCATCGCTGGTGTCGTATTGCGAGACCGACTGCATCGACCATTCCAGAGAATGCCCGCTGCTATTTTTCATGGTGGCGCAAAAACGGACACGCGGGGAATCGGCATCCAGGCGAATGGTGCGAATGATTTGGACTCCGGTTTTCGGGTCGGCAGGTCCGGTAAGTTCTACCTCACAACTTTGCCCTTCCGAAACCTTTCGAAAGGAAAACGGGCTGTCGTCGATCGCATCAGAATTGCCCACCCAATGCTGTTCGTCATCGTTGCCTTCGGGCAGTAACCAGATCTTGTCGCCGCCATAGTTGAACCACTCGCCCTGCGTCGGCGGAAAGTATTTGCCTTCTAATTTCGGATTGTTGAAGAGGTAGGAATGTCCGGCAAAGGTTAGCTGCATCAACCGTCCGCCGTTCTGCGGGACAATGATCAGCTGGACCCACCGGTTGGAGATCCGTTGTGCGTGCCAACCCTTGTAATCCGCTGGTTCCACGTGGCAAGGAGAACTCGCTGGCCGTGCCGAATCGGTTTTGCTCTGGGAAAAACCATGGTGCAGTCCTAGACAGCCCAATAGTAAGACGCTTCCAAGAAGTCGTATCAACCTGGCCGCCGGTAACGGTAGCTTCATGATTGTCTTTCCCGCCGATCTGATGCGTTGCGAGTGTAATACGGGCGCAGCATTTTGGAGAACTCCGGATATCTATTAACACAAACTCGCTAAGAACGAAAACAAAGTCAACCAAACGAAAGAAATAGATATCCGACCTCGCTCAATGTGTGATATACCAAACTCGATTTGCACCTCATCTGCCGAAAATAAGTCACCAGGAGATTGAAAATGGCTTCCCGGAGTTCAAGTCGTCGATCATTCATGAAATTGGCGGCTGCGGCTCCGCTGTTGGGCCAGATCGCTGCGCAGAAACTCTACGCGCAAGCGGCCACGGCGATCGGAAAAGCCCCTCGCCAGAATGTTTATGCCCGCCTGGGAGTCAGAACCATCATCAACTGTCGCGGCACATGGACCTACCTCAGCGGCTCTCTCGAATTCCCTGAAGTTCGGGAAGCCCAGGTTGAAGCCGCGCAACATTTCGTCAACATGCAGGAACTTCAGGAAGGTGTCGGACGCCGCCTTGCTGAACTCACCGGCGCCGAGTCAGGGATGGTGACCTCGGGGTCAGCTGGAGCAATGGCCGCCGCCACCGCCGGATGTATGGCTGGCAGCGATGACAAATACGTCTGGCAATTGCCCGACACGACTGGCCTGAAGCACGAAGTGATTATGGCCGGTGGACGGTCCGCCTTTGATAGCGCCATCCGCTTGACCGGAGCCAAGCTGGTACTGGCATACTCCCCCGAGGAAATCGTCAACGCCATCAATGAAAATACCGCCATGATCTACACCACCGACCTCGGCGAGAAATTAGAGAAGGAACTTGCCATCGCCAAAGATCACAAAGTGCCGATGCTGCTGGATGACGCCGCCGGCATCCCACCCGCGGACAATGCCCGCCTCTACGCCCGTATGAAAATTGATCTCTATTGTTTTTCCGGCGGAAAGGGCTTACGCGGACCGCAATGTAGCGGCTTATTGCTGGGGCGCAAAGATCTGATTACTGCGGCGTTGAAAAATTATGCTCCCCGCGAAGGCGCGGTTTGCCGTCCCATGAAGGTTGGCAAGGAAGAAATTATCGGCTGCCTGACGGCGCTTGAAACCTGGTTGAATATCGACGAGAAAAAACTCTACAGCGAGTGGAATGGCCGAGTGGAGCGAATTCGCAAGTTGGTCGACACCGTTCCCGGCGTCAAGACCGACATCTACATCCCCGACGACGGCAACCGTTTCCCCACGCTGAGAATCTCCTGGGATCAGGCGGCTTGGGGATTCACCATCGCCGACTGCGTAGGCAAGCTGCGTCAAAACGATCCGGTCATTGAGGTTCTTGGCCTGGACAATCCAAGCCTCGTCACAGCGGTTCGCGAAGGCAATCCCAATCCGAATCGCAAAGAACGTAAAGCGCCTGACCACGTCGAACTGGTTTCCATGACCATACAGCCCGGAGAAGAAATCATCGTTGGCAAGAAACTCCGGGAAATATTGGGCGCGGCGCAAAAAGGAAAATCCGCCGCCTAAAGGTTCGACGACTATGAAATTTTCGAAGCGAACATTGGCGGTGGGATTGTTTCTTGGCTTGACACTGGGAGCCCAGGCTCAAGTACGAGCAGTCGTTCCCACTTCGGCCGCTTCCAAGGCAAATCAAACTCAATCGCCGGGTGTCGACGCGGGCGACTACGTGTATGTCGCCGCGCAGGG
>DATBAT010000386.1:0-2423 GCA_036271375.1 Terriglobales bacterium | reverse complement strand
TTCTCGGCCTGACGACGCATCTTCGTATCAACCGGCACGTCTCCAGCTACACCGTCTTCGATAACTTGCTGAGTCAGCACTATCAGCAAGTGCTAGGCTACCCAGGGCTGCCTTTCAATTTTCGAACCGGCATGCAATTTTCCTGGGGAGGCGATTCCACGCGTTGAGCGTGTTTCTTCTTCTGAACGCGTCGGCAATCAGAATTCCGCGGGCAACGTGTCCATACGTTGTCCGCTTTTTCTGCAACCTTTACATGAATGGCAAATCATACGCGAGGAGCGTTTCGAGTTGATGAGGAGCTGGCGAAGCTTCCAAAAGTTATGGTGTTTTTCACGCACATCACTATGGAAGCGGGTGAAGATACTGAATTTCTGGATGCCATGAAGAAGACGCACATTAGTGGCTCTTTGGCAGAGATGGAATCAGCGACTCAGGAAGGTCTTAAGGCGGTTTTCAAAGGTTTCAACCTCGTTGGCGACAATTTGGCAAACCGGCTCCAGATCTCCAAGCTCCATGGGATGTCGTAAGTTGTTTGCGGCCAAGCCCATGCCGGAATTGAAAGTCCCTCATAGGCAACCTATCCCTTCATCATTACTTCCAGTGCAGTAAACGTAAGCGGCGGTAATTGCCGAGGGGCGAACGCCAGCCCGCTTTGTCGAATTTTGACAATGCTTGTAAACCCAGCCCATACTCAAACGTACGGTTGTAAGCGTTCGTGGGATTTGGTTTCCTCAGATTTTAGAACTCTTTCGATGGTGCGTCTGCGGGACCTGGAAGGCTCACTCGATCGATCTGAAGATTTCCTTCGCTTCTGCGCGGTTTTGCCAACCAGAAGGAGATCCACGCCTAGTGCACGTACATCTTGTAAACCCCAGTGATTCTTCGTTCGGAATTGGCGTCATCACCCCCCGTTGGTTATATGTCCTGGCCGCAGCCACACCCTCCCGGTACGGGGACCCAATCATCACGGACGAAACCTTGGCTCCACTTGAGGCGGAGAGCATTGAGCCCGGCGATGTCGTCGGAATTGGCATCCACACCGGGAATGCATTGCGTGGCATGGCGTTGGGCAACATCGCCCGTGCACGTGGCGCCTACGTGGTCTATGGCGGGATTCACGCTTCGCTATATCCGAATGAAGCTGCGGAACTTGGCGGTGCTCACGCCATCGTGAAAGGCGATGGCGATGTGATCTGGGGGAAAGTGATCGCGGACCTGCTTGCTGGAACTGCGCAAGCCGTTTATGACGGCGGTAGAATCTCGGGCGACCAGTTCATCCCGGCGCGGTGGGACCTGGCACCGCGCGACAAATATATGTGGGCCTCGGTCCAGACCGTCCGCGGTTGTCCCAAGCACTGCTCATTCTGCTCTGTCTGGCGGACAGATGGCCAGAAGCCGCGGCCGCGAACTTCGGATGTTGTGGTGCGAGAGATCGTCGATCTGCGTCGCCGCGGATTTCGATTCATCGCGCTCGCCGATGACAATTTCTATCCGGTGAGCCTGACTGATCTTCGCCTGGCGGAGCAGCAGGGAAATACGGCGCGGGTGGCGGAATTGCGCGACATTCGCGCCGAACGTTTTGAGCTGATGCGCAAGCTGTCGCAGTTGCCCAAGGACATGGTGTTCTTTACCCAGATCACGATGGAAGCCGGCGAGGATACCGAGTTTCTCGATGCGATGCGGAAGGCGAATATCAAGGGCGCTCTGGTCGGAGTGGAATCGGCAACCGCAGAAGGTCTCAAGGCAGTCTTCAAGGATTTCAATCTCTCCGGCGACAACCTTGTGAAGCGGCTTCAGACCTTCAAGGACCATGGAGTTCACGTCCTGGGCTCCTTTATTTTTGGATTATCTTCCGATCGTCGCGACACTTTTGACGCGACTGCGGAGCTGGCCAAGCGCGCGGATATTACGTTTGCTCAATTCGTAATGCTGACTCCGTTCCCCGGCACCATCGATTTCGATCGTTGGGAAAAGAATCTCGGCGAGGATGTCATGCAAGTCGGTGGAATTCCGATCACGCGCCACTGGCTGATTCCGGCTGCGGTCCGGCCTAAGATGTTCAGCCCTCACCCTCTCATGTCGTCAGAAGAGATTCGTGAGCGTACGCAGGGAGTTTGGGACAGTTTTTACAGCATGCCGGCGATCTGGAAACGCTCCAAATGCGTGCCGACATTGCGCGGCCGGCTGGCGTTCATGTTCATCTCCAAGTTGTATCGGCAAATGTATGCAAAAACAGGAATTTCAACCGACAGTGCCCGTCGCCAAAAAGCAACCCGCATGGCCCGTTGGCTGGCGATTCCGTGCCGCAAGTTATTTGAGGCGAAACCGATGCCGGAGTTGAAAATGCCGGAGTCGATCAGCGCGCCTCCTGATCTGCTGCCCGTTCTGAATTCGTACTCCGTATAGTCCTCTCAACCCTGCCG
>DATBAT010000385.1:0-35866 GCA_036271375.1 Terriglobales bacterium | reverse complement strand
TTTCTTTGATTGGTTCCTTCGCATCCTTTTCCTTGGGGCTAAGGCTCCGCAAGTTTAGAGTCTCGCAAACACCGCCAAAATCCCGCGCTGGACTCTCCCGGGAAGAAAGACAACAGAAGATTACGACTGGCCGCCGGATATGCTGCGGCTTAGGGGTGTTCATGCTGGTTGCAACCTTCTTTTTTGCATGGCTGGCAAATCCAAACTGAGACACTACCTAACTGGACGATGAACCCTTGTCATTCCGAGGCGCGGCTTCATCGCGCAGAGGAATCTGCTCCCCGGCGGAAGCCGCTCCATCGCCTGCGACCACGGAACCAAAAACGCTTCTTTCAAACGCTAAACTCAAATCCATGCAGCCGGGATCCATAGTCGAAGAAGTAACCAGGAACGGATTCACTATCATCCCCTCCGTATTCACCACGACCGAGTCGGAAAATGTAGCCAAACTGATCTCGGGCAGTTCGCTTTCCCGAGGCCGCGCCGGAATCCGTCATGTTCTCGCAAATCCAGACGTGGCAGCTGTAGCGCGCTCCCCTCAACTCGCTGAAATAGCCAGTGCAATTCTGGGCGGAGGGGCCACTCCATTCTGTGCCACGTTCTTCGACAAATCGCCGACCTCAAATTGGCTCGTAGCCTGGCATCAAGACACGGCGCTACCACTGCGGGCAAAACACGACCTGCCCGGATGGGGACCATGGTCGGTGAAAGATGGCATCGCCTATGCACACGCTCCAACTTCTGCGCTTACAAAAGTGGTGGCGCTGCGAGTGCATCTCGACGACTCGACGGAAATGAATGGCCCGCTGCGCGTGCTTCCCGGTACCCACGACAGCGGAATTCTAAGCGACGACGAAGTACACGATCTGTCATTGCGAATGCCGTCGGTGGATTGTTCAGTCCCCCGCGGAGGAATTTTGGCGATGCGGCCGTTGTTGATTCATTCGTCGTCGAAGTCGCAGGTAGAAGCGGCGAGAAGAGTGCTTCACATTGAGTATGCCGCGTCGTTGAAGATATCTCCCGGAGTCGAATTGGCCATCGCGTAGGATTCGTGGGGCTGCCGAGACGTTGCGGAGCAACGTCTCTACACCACGGTTTGCCATGCTAGAAACTTCCGGAACGCCTGTCCCCGGTGGCTGTACTTCGCCTTCTCCTCTGCCGACAACTCCGCGAACGTCTTATCGATCGCCGGAAAATAAAACAGCGGATCATATCCAAACCCACCGCCGCCGCGAGGCGAATCTACGATCACGCCTTCGGCGGCGCCGTGAAAGACTCCCAGTGTCTGGCCGTCGCGTGCGGCCGCAATCACGCAAACGAACCGCCCGTTGCGTTCAACGGCCCCGGCTAACTCACGAATTAGCTTGGCATTGTTGGCCTGATCGTCAGTATTTCCTTCGGCTGCCGAAGGATCTTCCGCCGCGTACCTCGCCGAATGCACGCCCGGAGCCCCACCCAGCGCGTCCACCTCAAGCCCCGAATCATCGGCCAAAACAACTTCTCCCGGAGCGGCTAGGCTATACTGCTCCGCCTTCTTGCGCGCATTGGCCTCAAAGGTGAGGCCGTCTTCTACTGCCGGAGTAAGCAAAGAAAAGCCAAGCAAGCCTTCAATCTGGATTCCATACGCCGCAGCCGCGCCGGCAAAGTCGCGCAGCTTGCCAGCATTCGACGTAGCAATTAGCACCCGCCTCATACCCGAACTCGCCGCCAAAAAATGAACGTTCCTAACACCGACAACATGGAAACCAATCCGCCCACAGTCCGGTCCCAAGTCCGCGAAAATTTAACTTCCACCTGATTCTCTCCAGCCAGCACCGGAATCGACATCTGCCCCGTTACGGTGTGGGTTTCCGCCGCTACGGCAGCGCCATTCACCTGCACCTTCCACGCCGGATAGTTGAACAGCCGCAACACCAGCTTTCCGGGCGCGCTCACCGTTGCCACAAAACTTTTCGACTCCGCGTCCCAATGCGTGACGCGAATCTGCGCAGTTCCTGGCCCTTCCATGGTCACGCGACGTGCGTCTTGTTTAATTTCGTAGGAGTCCGAGCCCAACGGCACGTACTCGTCGGTTCCCTCATACCCCACCTTCTCGTAAAGGTTGCGATGCATCTCGGCCATGTCGAGATCGGTGTCCCACCAGGGTTCCTGCACCCGCTGCCAGCAGAACCCGATCACCAGCAGCATCGCGAGGTAGATCGCGGTCCGCGCCGCCCAATGTTTCCAAGCGCGTACCATCAAGAAAACCATAGGGACGTTCAGGCAGAGCAGCCATCGCCATGGCAATTGCATGAAGCGCAGCTTAGGCAGATGCTGCCAGAAGAAAAGCGCCGGAGAGATCATCAGCAGGCAAGCGGCAAGCCCCCAAACAATTTGCGGCCACCAGAACTCTTCCCGCCGCGCTTTCCATAGAAAAGGAGCGGCCACAACAAACGTTGCGATCTCGGAAACTGCGACAAACGAAATTAGTTGATTGAAGCGGTTGTGCAAATCATCGTTCAAAACCGTAAACAGAAAATTATCCTGCGGACGGACTCCCGGGCCGAGCACTTGCGAAATATCCACCCACTTCTGCTCGTAGATAGCAGGCACAACATAGAACGCGGCAAGCAATAATCCCAAGCCAACCGAAATTAGTCCCGGCAACAACGAGCGAGAAGAACGTCGCACTACGGCCATCACTACGATCAACAGCACCAGCGAGTAGTTGACCATCACCGCCGAAGGCGCGTTGGTCAGCCACGCGGCGGCGACAATCAATGCCAGCGGCACCGCCACTTTCCACCGTTCCTCTTCCAACCGAAGAACGTAAAGCAGCAGCAACGGAATCAGGGCGCCCGCCAGCAACTCGGCGTAAGCGCTGCGCCAATAAATCACTACGATGTAGTAAGGATTTACCGTATAAAGCACGGCCGCCCAGATCGCGTCGTTGCGGCCCATCCACCGGCGGGCCAGCGCCAGCATCGAGCATCCCGAAAGCGTTAGCACTACCCAGATGTAAGCCCCGGGCGCCACTTTCCATGGGAGGAACGATCCTAAAAAAGCCCCTAAGGTCCAAGACGCCGGCGGATAAAAAACAAACCGCGCCTCGCCGTAAGCGTAATGCGCCCATTCTGCCCAACGCGGATAGAGAATTCCCTGCTTCCACTGATTCACTACTTCCAGCCACGAGTAAACGTGAAACTCGAAGTCGTGCCCGGATGCGTTGCCCATGCGCAGAAATGGCGCCACCGCGACGAAGGCCGCAGCCATCACCAAAACATATGCCATGATCCAGGATTCTCTAGGGGACGGGCGTGCGCTCAGTGGTCTTCTCCTGCACAAGCTGCACACCGATTTTGCCTAAGTGCGCAGGAATGAGCAATCGCGGAAGACTAAAAGCCTGTTGTGGCGGATTTCTTGAGCGACAGTTCGGCGAGCGAGGGGAACGACTGCGGCGTGGTGAAGGTGCGCTCAGCAGGCTGAGTGCCGTTGCGCAATGACTCGACCAGCACCTGCAATGCAAGATCGGTATTGGGTGGCACGAACACCGTGGCCCGAAGCAGACCGTTGCGGACCCAGGACTGGCCGGTTTCGGGCAGGCCGTCACATCCCAGGAAGGGCAGCGCCAGCAGGCGCTTCTGTTCGTCGGCTTTGGCGCAAGCCTCGAATGCACGCCGGGCGCCGATCGCCATAGAGTCGTCCTGCGCGGCGATGGCATCGATGCGCGTGTCGCGCGAGGTAGACAACGAAACCCATGAACTCACCGCCTTGAAGGAACTGGCTTCTGTCCACTGCCCTTTGAGGCTTCTGAATTGTATGTTCGACGGCTTGGTCTGGAGTGCGCCAGATGTGCGTTCGCTGGCCGCCGAACTTCCCGACGGACCTTGAATGTGAAGCACACATCCACCGTTGGGCAAGAGCGCGCCAATCTGTCTTCCTTGAATGCGGCCAATTTCTTCGTGATCCGAGGTGATCGCGCACAGCGGGGCGCGATATCCGTTGCGCATTTCGGTGACGTATCCCGGATAGGCATTGAGCACCACCCATCCCACATTCGCGGCCAGCGCCGCCCGTGCTACCTGCGGCATGGCGGTGACGCTAACCGGTTCCAAAAGAATCGCATCTGGGCGCTGCGAGGATGTCTGAATTCTCTTGAGGATTTGCTGGCTCTG
Organism: Terriglobales bacterium; assembly: GCA_036271375.1. Taxonomy (GTDB): domain Bacteria; phylum Acidobacteriota; class Terriglobia; order Terriglobales; family Acidobacteriaceae; genus DATBAT01. Next base: position 31,712 of record DATBAT010000385.1, on the reverse strand, counting down.
GCTGACGGCGTCGTTGTCGGCGTAGACGATCTCGATATTCACGCCCAGGCGGCGCGCGGCCTTCTCAGCGGCTAGCGCCTGTTCGGCCTGATAGTCATTATCCGCGGTGGTCAGCGAGACCAGGAAATTTAGGTCCTTCATGTCGATCTCTACATGATAATGACCGCGCCAGCGAAGCGAACCGTAACCAAGGTAACGAAGAGCGGTACGAAAAAGACATTACTAAATCTGTTAAAAAGCCCCGCCGCGTCGCAAAGGGCACGACGAGAACGGGGCACGCACTCGATTGTGTCTTAGTTCTTTTTGAAAATATGAAAGTGACGCAGCAGCGTGTGCGGTCCGCCATACAAGAATTCCAACGCCAGATTGCTGCCAACATACCCTAGAAGGGTGTAGTTGCCCATGCGGAAAGCGTCCTGCGCGTTGTAACGGTCGGGATACCAGCCATAGACTGCGGTCATGGTGCCAGCGTACGGAGCCACCAATGCGGGGACTGAAAACACCGTGTGTCCATCCTCGCCGCGGCGTGCCGTGAACGCGGAAATCACTGCATGTCCGGTGCGTGGCAGTATGCCTTTGCATTCGCAACGGTAGTACAAAGTGTCTTCGCGAAAAGCCTGCGCCAACGCGTAGCGCGTAGTTGTGGCAACCGCGGCGATGCCGAGGTTGGACCCGAATCGCTTGCCGTATCCCTCGGCGCCCTGGTTCCACTCCGGAGGGGTGTTGGTTGCCTGATTGATGCCTGCGGCAAATGCCGCGCCAATGATTGGATAGGGCCCGAAGGTGTCGAAGAAATAATTGCGTAGCTTGGTTTTTTCTGAAGGGCGCGTATATTCCACCTCTTCAGATTTCTTTCCGTCTGCGGTTTGTGCCTTTGCCAGCAGCGGCAAAATAAGTGCGGCCACGATCACCACCCGCAGGCAGATGGCCCAACCCAACTTCTTCATTTTGTTTTCCACCTGTTCGGAGTGTACTAGGCCGACGCGCTTTTTATTTGGTTTGATGAAGCGTTCGGATGCTGCCTTAGGTACCGTACGACCTCAAACAGAGCGGGCGACAATTTTGGGAGGCGTCCAGGTGTGCACATGCAAGGAGGCCGCGTGTTGGTTCATCGTGGATGCGGCTTGTGTGCGGCGATTTCCATTCAGGCTGCTGTAATCGGTGGTGTTAACGCTGTGCTGGCAAAAAACGCACTTGAACGTAGTGGCACCGTGGTTGGTTTTGGTTGTGTAATATCGCACGTCTTTAGTTTAGTCCCGTTTTGCATCAACTTGCGAGAGCATTGGATGCGCGACTTTCGGGTAGAAATTCTAGACTGAGTAATTCTGGGGAACGCGAATATGGGGAGCGCGAAATTCTCAAGGCTGCTGGTCGGGGGTATGGGATCGCAACATTCCGGTGGAAGACAAAACGCAATGGCGTGATCCCGAGATCGCGAGAGCCTATGTAAAAGCGGCGCTGGAAAGTTACGCGACCAGCGCTACTAGCACTCCACCAAGTTTTCGAGCGCCAAATGGCGCCATGGAAGATAGCTTCTATCTCACTGTCGGTCGAAGATTATGGGACGCGTCTCTGATTCGTGTGCCGACTCTTATCGCGGCGGGAGAGCACGATCTCTGGTCCCGTCCCGAGGAAAGCGTGCTTCTGGAAAAGGATTCCTGGAGCGACGCTCTTTGTCCATTTGGATCGGCCCGAGCACGGCAGGAAGTTGCTACTGGAAGGTGTCACTGAATTTCTCCGGTTGAAGTGACGTGTGTGCTTCACCGACCCCGCCAGATCACTACCGCCGCGGCCGCTGCTGGCGGAACAAAGTTCAACAAAAATATCGGCGCCTCATCTCTCACGCTATATCTGGCATGGGAAACGCCAATCCACATATTGATTCCGGCCATCACGAACCACAGCGGAATAAAATATTTTGCCGGCGTGGCCATTGATCCCCGAACCAGGTAACGGCCGGCCAGTAGAAAAACAGCTAGCAACAGAAAACCGCCGGCGATGATTTTTAGAGTATGCATGCCGCCGATTTTACTCTTGGGCAGAATAGGGCAGGGTTAACGATCTCAAGGTCTTGCGGCTAGCCTTGCGTGCCAGGCGCAGCAACCGCAGAAAGATTTGCGCGGTGATGAAGGCGTCGCCGCCAGCGGTGTGACGGTCATGGGCCTCAATCCCGAATAAATCGCACAGCGCGTCGAGCGAGAAGTCTTCCAACTCGGGCTTGTCGAAGAATGCGCCGTCATCCTTCAGATGCAGCGTTAGGTCCATGGTGTCCAGAGATTGATTTTGCAGTTTTACTCCGAAGTGGCGTTCGGTGGCGCGGCTTATTGTGATGATGTCGTGGTCGATGTGGTGGCCGACGATCACGCCGTCACGCAGATACTTCAGAAACGATTCCAGCGCTTCTGCTTCTTCAACTCCGTCGCGGGTTTCGTCGCGCGTGATTCCGTGGACAGATACCGACGGGCTGTTGTAGCTGGTCCAGATAAGTTCTTCGAATGCGTCGGCCAGAACGATCTCGCCATCGACCACAGCGACCGCCCCGATCGTAATGAGCTTCGCGGTGCGCGCGTCGGCTCCTGTGGTTTCGGAATCGAGAACTACGAAACGTACTCGCTCGGACGGCGTGTCGTCGCTCCACGTGTGTTCGAAGAGAGCGTTGTATTCCTCGATGAAGGGAAGCAGGCTGGTTTCATCCATGGGAATCGATCTCAGGCTGCCACATCAAATACGCCTGAACTAACCTCAAGCAACTTTTGAATCGCATCGAAGGCGGTCTTGAGCAGGCGCTGATCATATCGCCCCAACAGCGCCGGACGAATCTCTGCTTCGCCCGCGAAGCCGGCAAGCGTCTGCTGATAGGCGGCTACGCGAAAGGCCTGGGCGGCTTCTTGCAGCACGGTCGCGTGACCCGGCATTGCAGTCGCCGCTTGTTTAAGTCTGGCCAGAGTATTGGTGATCTCCAGGTCGCCGGCCGCTAGTGCGAAGACCCGGGCCGCGTCGGCAATGGGGCCGAGAGCCGTGCTCTCGACATCCAGGGTTTCGCGCTGCGCTCCGTCGAGTTCGACGACCAGGCCGTGGAAAAACGTCAGCGGCGGAAGGTTCGACATGGTGTCATTCGCCATGATGGCGACGAAGACTCCGCTTTGCCTTAACTCGGCCGCCACCGCTCGCTTCAATTCCGCTGCCAGATTTCGATCTCCTGAGAGCGGTTGGAAATCAAACAGGGTTCGCGTGCGGTGAACTGCGTTACCGATGGGATCGTCGATCCTGCGTTGGAAAGTTTCTTTCCATTCCGTTAAGGATTGACAGGGAGGAATGTCGCCGAGTATTGCGTCCGATGCCTCGTGGAGACCGCAGTCCGTCAAGTAGCTAACCACTCGTTGCAAAAGGACAGAAAAGTATTTGTGCGAGTCAGTGCCGAACGGAGCGTCGTAGACCAATCCGATTTCTGGTTGGAAGGGAACCACGCTTTCACCGCGCGCTGCGCGCCCAAAGAGCAGCCAGCAATGCGAAATTGACGAAGCACCTTCTTCTAATTCGGCCTGCCGGATGAGGGCTTCGAGCATCGCGTTCTGAAACTCCGCTGCCATTCGAGCGCAAACCTCGAAGTTTGACGGCGCGGCTAGCGCGCTGGAAAGAATCCGGTTGGCTTGTTGGAGCAGAATTCTCCAATCTTCACCGGAAGAGGCTTTTAGGATTCGATCAAGCAGCAACGCGGGATTATGCCCGGTAGCCAGAGACAGATCAGAGTCGGTGACGATCCCTTCGAGCGGCGAATTTCCACTCCCGTCGCTGGTGACGGCGAGGAAGCGGGTGCGGTTCTGCACCATCGAAAGAAAATAGTCCCCGGTGTTCAAACCGGGGGGCACGGCGGCAACTGGCGAAGCGACCACCGGCGCATCGGCCAGAGCGCCATTTGCCGTGTGGTTTCGAATGTCGTTGAGGGTTAGTAATCCCAAAGGTTCGCCCGCGTCGTTCTGGATGGCAATCCATTCGCGGTTCGCTCTGGACATTTTCAGGGCAGCCTCGCGGAGCGTAATCTCGGGCCCCTCCGCTAGCAGGTGGCGGCGCAAGAAGTCAGCCGTTGGCCCTGGCGTATCCAACCAGGTTGTCCTGCCTAGCGCCTTGCTCTCGGTGGTCACCTCGCGTCCGCTATCGCTGAGCGCCGCGAGGTAGCGCCCTACTCGCGGATTGCGATCGGCGATCTGCCAAAACTGCGGTGCGTCGATGGTGTAGAGAATTACGTCGCTAGTGGTTTTCGCCGAGTGAGGGTAAGGCGCGTCGCCGGCTTCGGCGTTAAGCAGGTCGCCTTCGGCAAGCAGGTCGCGCAATTGATTGCCATCAGCGGTCTCGTCGATGATTTCGACGCTGCCTTGTTGGATCACCCAAAGCAACGGCTTCTTCGCCTGGTTCTTGCGGAAGATATATTCCTCGGATTCATGGAAGACGACGCGTCCGCTGGATGCGAGGCTTAACAATTCTTCCTGGGACAACTCATTGAAGGGAGGGTATTGCTTGAGAAAATCGGCTACCCGGTAACGGATTACGGAAGTCTTCATGAGAATGCTCCTGGCATCGCATCACAAAGACGGCTGCCGCCGATGCGCGGCGACTGGGGCTCGAAGAAGGCACATCATAGCCGCTGAGAACGCAGTGCTCACAACACAATTTGGCGATAGCGCTAATCTGCTTTCTGGTTTCAAGTTTGTTGTTTCGCGAAACTCGAAATTTGAAACCAGAAACTGTCTCGACTGCCCAATCGAATTTCTAAAGCGCTGATGCCTCGTGGGTTGGGGTACAATCCCTCGCATGAAAATCTGCTTGCTGCTTGCCCCCGCTCTCTTCTTGCTCACTGTTGCTCAGGCTCAAGAGGTTGTGAAGCTGGATCCGTCCTTCGATAAGCTTGTCGCCTCGGACGCCAAAGTCGAGCGCGTGGTCACTGGCTTCAACAAATGGACCGAAGGCCCGGTGTGGACGCGCGACGGCAGCCTGCTGTTCGCGGAAATTCCTGCTAACCAAATCGACCGTTGGAAGCCGGGCGACAAAGAGGCGACCGTTTTCATTCACCCCAGCGGCTACGAAGGGACTGCGCCATATGGCGGGCCTGAGCCTGGTTCGAACGGCATGACACTCGATGCCGACGGGCGAGTTTCCGTAGCCGGTCACGGGCGGCGCAACGTTTGGCGGCTGGAGTCGGTCGACCCTAAGGCGCAGATCACCGTGCTGGCTGACGCGTATCAAGGAAAGAAATTAAGTAGTCCGAACGACCTGGTCTACAAGTCGGATGGCTCGCTTTATTTCACCGATCCGCCCTACGGGCTGCCGACACAGAGCGATAGCGATCCCCTGAAGGAGCAGACGGTGAATGGCGTGTATCGCATTCCGGGCGCGCGCCAGCACAAGGCGGGGACGCCGCCAGATAACGACAAAGTTCAACTCATCATCAAGGACTTGGGGCGTCCCAACGGAATTGCGTTCTCGCCTGACGAAAAGTACTTGTACATAGCGGAGTCGGGGCTGAAGGTTTGGCTGCGCTACAAAGTGCAAGCCGACGGCTCGGTGACCGACGGCGAGACCTTCCTCGACGCCAAAACCGATTCGACTCCCGGAGTGCCGGACGGCATGCGCGTCGACAAGGGTGGGAATATTTACAGCGCGGGACCGGGCGGTGTGTGGGTCATTTCGCCGACCGGGAAGCATATCGGGACAATTAAGGTGCCGGAAGTTGTGGGCAACGTAGCTTGGGGCGATAAGGATGGGAAGACGTTGTACATCGTGGCCAGTACCAGCGTGTATAAGGTTAGGATCAAGGTGGCGGGGATCCGGAACTAGCGTTTGAGGTACGTCGGCACGGCAGCCCACGAGGCTGCCTGCGGGACGCGGAAGCCGTGTTGAGCGGGCCGGCATTTTGGGTTAGAATCCGCCCAATGGACCAGCCAAGACAGGTGGTAGTGTATTCGCGCAAGGGATGCCACTTGTGCGAAATCGTGAAGGAGACGCTTGGCAAACTTCAGCGCCGTGGCGGATTTACCTGGCAGGACATCGACGTCGACAGCGACGAACAGTTGCGCAAGAAGTTCACCGATGAGGTCCCGGTCGTATTCATCGATGGGCGCAAAGCCTTCAAGTACAAGATGGACGAACGTGAGTTCCTCCGCAAGCTAAGTAATTAGCCCCGCCAATCCTCCGGTATAGAATCATCCGCGCATGCTACGGACTTCGCTTTACGCTGATGCATCGGGGCGGTTTGTTCACCAACCGATTCTCGATAGCTGCCGCCGTGTTCCCCATAAAACTGCGATCGTCGACACCTCCTGCGGGCGCAGTATTTCCTACGCTGAATATGGCGAAATAGTCGAGTCTCTCGCGCAGGGACTGGTTGCCGCCGGGGTAGAGCCGGGCGAGGTTATCGCCATCTATCTGGCAAATTCTTGGGAATTTTGCGCCACATTTCATGCCGCTTCATTGTGCGGAGCGGTGGTGACGTTGTTGAATCCCAGTTACCGCGAGCGGGAAGTGAATCACCAGTTGGAGAATTCCGGTGCGGCGTTCTTGATTACCGACGGTGCGTGCATCCAGGGTATGAAACTTTCCGGGCTGCCGCACTTGCGGCGTGTTTTCACCACTCGTATTCCAGCCGCGGGTGCCGATGCGTTTTCTAATTTGTTGGCGGCCGCGAGGGCTGTGTTGCCGGTTGCTGACACTCCCCCCGAATCGACCATTGCGGCGCTTCCTTATTCAAGTGGAACCACCGGCTTGCCGAAGGGAGTGATGTTGTCGCACACCAACCTGGTGGCGAATGTGTTCCAGTTCATCGGGCCGGACGCTTCCGAGTTGAATGGCGATGACACTGTGCTGTGCTTCCTGCCGCTTTACCATATTTACGGGCTCAATGTGATGTTGAATCCGTCGCTGACTCTGGGGGCCACTTTGGTATTGATGCCGCGATTCGATACGGCGAAGGTGGGCGAATTCTTGTTGAGTGAGCAGATAACGATGATGCCGTTAGTGCCTCCTGCAATGAATGCTTTGACGCAGGCCGCCGAGGCGGGGCAGTTTCCCTCTGGGCATAGTCTGCGCTGGGTGAAGTCTGGAGCCGCGCCACTGGCGGGCGATTTGGCGCGACGCTTCACCGCGCTCACGGGAGTTCTGGTATGCCAGGGTTATGGCATGACAGAAGCCTCCCCGGTAACGCACGTGGGATATTTGCGGCGGGAGTTGTATCGCCCCGATTCCATTGGGCGGCCGATGGCGAAAACTGATTGCCGCGTGGTGGATGATGAAGGACGCGACTTGCCTCCGGGACAGGCTGGCGAGTTGGTGATGCGCGGTCCACAATTCATGATGGGCTATTGGAACGAACCGCAGGCTACGGCAAGTGTTTTGCGCGATGGCTGGTACTGGTCGGGGGATATCGTCAGCCGCGACGAAAGTGAATTTTATTCGGTGCTCGACCGGCGCAAGGAGATGATCATGTACAAGGGCTTCCCGGTGGCTCCGGCGGAAGTTGAGGCTGTGTTACTGGAGCATCCTGCGGTGCGCGAATGCGGTGTGGTTGGCCGGGCGGACGCGGTGGCTGGGGAGGTTCCGGTGGCTTTTATCGCGCTACGGGATGGCGTGGCATCGTCCAAAAAATTGGGCGATGAGCTTTGCGCCTTTGTGGCCGAACGGATCACCTCTTATAAGCAGCCCCGCGAGGTGAGGTTTGTGGACGCCGTGCCCAAAACTGCCTCCGGCAAGATTTTAAGGCGCGAATTGCGGGCGGCGCTGTAAGCTTTGTACAGGCCACGATCCGGAACGTTCACTTTCGGAGGTTCTATGACATTCAGGGCAATGTTGGCGGCCGCGGTTGTGCTGGGCGCGGTCACGATCACTTCCTCGCAAACCATTCATCTTCCTCCCATGATCAGCCAGGGACCGGGCGCCAGTAGCGTGCCGACCGTGTCCCAGGAAGAAATCGACAAGAAGCGTGAAGTCAAATGGGACCAGGAGCGTCAGGAACAGATCCGGCGCGATACGGCCCGTCTGGCTGAGCTTTCAGCAGAGCTAAAGGCGTTCATCGACAAGTCAGACACCAACATTCTGTCGATGGATATGGTGAAGAAGGCCGAGGCGATTGAGAAGCTGGCGAAGAATGTGAAGAACAAGATGAGGGAAAGGTAAGAACAAGGGCCGAAACAAAAGATCCCTCGGCTGCGCTCGGGATGACAAAGCAATTTGGGCGGCCACCAAAGGTACTCTTTTCTTCTAGTTTGAAATCTACAACAATTAGGTATGGCGTCAGCCAGGGCGATTCCTCGCGCAGAATTTTCGGTGGGTATTCAGCGATATTTTGAAATCGCTGTCTACCTGCTGGTGGCTGCGGGATTCGCTACGCTGGCTTCCACCGAGCAACTGGATGTTGCCACCCTAGGCTTCGCCGGGTCGGCCTTGCTGCTGCGAGGCTATGGATTTTTCAGCCGTCAGCCTCTTCTGATTCCGGAAGCCTGGACCACCTCGCTTACCCTCGGCTACGTTGCTTTTTATCTCGTCGACTACTTCGTCATTTCTGGCGGGTTTGTTAACGCCACCGTCCACCTGGTTTTGTTCGTCATGGTGGTGCGTCTCTATTCGGCACGCAAAGATCGCGACTATTACTTTCTGGCGGTGATCGGATTTCTGATGGTGCTGGCGGCGGCGATTCTCACCGTCGACAGCGTGTTTCTGTTGGTCTTCGGAATGTTTCTTTTGATCGCCGTAGTTACGGTAATGCTGATTGAGATGAAGCGCAGTGCCGCGAAGGCGAGTATTCAGACGTCCGTTTCGGGTGAAGATTCCACACAGCACAAGATGGTGTTTTCGTTGGCCCGGCTTTCGCCGGCAATCGTATTTGGAATCTTGCTGGGTGCGGCCGCAATCTTCTTTGTGCTGCCGCGCATTTCGGGCGGATATCTGGGCGCGTTCGCGCACAAGAGCGCGCTGGAAACTGGATTCAGCGATCAGGTCGATCTTGGTGGCATCGGACAGATTCAGCAATCTGGCGCCGTCGTGATGCACGTCAGCATTGAAGGCGATGATCGCGGCAACTTTGATTTGAAGTGGCGCGGGGTGACACTCAGCACCTTCAACGGCAAGGGCTGGCGGAATATTCAACAGAGGCACATGGCGCCGCGTTTACCGGGGGGAGATTTTTCGGTTGCTCCCCCGGATACTGGCCAGGCAGTGCGCCGAGTGGCGTTGGGCCATCCCATGCGCCAGATTCACTATAGCGTTTTGATGGAGCCAATCGGCACTGAAGTATTCTTCCTGGTGCCCGCCCCTGCCGTCTTACGGGGAAACTATCGCGCGGTGGCGATCGATCGTGCAGGCGCTGCGTTCAACATAGATGGTTCTCATCCGATCGGGCGCTATGAGGCGTGGTCAGACCTGGAAAACCCCATTCCCACACCGGGTGGCGATGACAATCGCCCGATTGATCCAATCTATCTGCGTCTGCCGCCACTCGACCCGCGTATTAGTGCGCTGGCGCAGCAGATCACAGCTCTCTCGCAAAGTGACTATGAGCGCGCAACGACGATCGAAAATTATTTGCGAACGCACTACGGTTACACGCTGGAGTTGCCAGGAACGCTTGCGGACGATCCGGTGGCGGAATTTTTATTTACGCGGCGCAAAGGACATTGCGAATATTTTGCTTCCTCGATGGCGGTAATGCTGCGGGGGTTGGGAATCCCCACACGCATGGTCACCGGATTCCGTGGCGCAGAGTTCAACGACCTGACTTCGCAGTATGTAGTGAGGCAAAGCAACGCACACGCGTGGGTCGAGGCATTCTTTCCCGAGTACGGATGGATAACCTTCGATCCGACACCATCAGCGGCAATGGCGAGGGCCACGGGTTGGGCGCGGATTGCTCTATACGTCGATGCCATGAAATCTTTCTGGCGCGACTGGATCGTCAGCTACGACGCGGGCCAGCAGCGCACGTTGGGGCAAGAAGCAGTTTCCGGCGGGCGGCAATGGGTGGAGCGGATCAAGGATTGGTATCACGAACACTACCGGCTCTTGCTGGTCAAGGCGCGGTCGGTGAGTCACTCGGCGACGGATGCGCCGCAGCGATGGGGAACGGTTGCGGTGATCGTCATCGTCGTTTTGCTATTGCTCATCAACCTTGGCCGACTACGCGATTTGTGGTTGCGGCGAAGGCTGGTGGCTAATCCGGGGAATGCGCCGCGGTTGGCGGCCGCGCTTTGGTATGAGCGGATGATTGCCGTCGTGGGCAAACGGGGATGGAAGAAAGCGCCGGCACAGACACCGCGCGAATTTTTGGGATCAATTGAAGATGGGGCGACCCGAGCTGCGGTAGCCAAATTTACTGAGCGCTATGAAGGCGCGAGATTCGGGGAGTCCAGGGAAGACGCGGAGATGCTGCCGGAGCTGTTTGAGGAGATAACGGTGGTGGGGACGCGATGAACACGTAGAGGCAGGTGTCCTCACCTGCCTAATTCGAAAGTTTAATAGTTTGGATTTTTCGGCAGGCGAGGACACCTGCCTCTACGTGACTAGTTTTTTCCGCACCATGTCGAGCGCTATCTGCGAAGCGAACCAGCGGATTCTTTGACGGTCGCCGGGGAAGCGGCGTTCCACTACTTCCGTCCCTTGCTCGGTGGCGACGGCGTGGAAGACCAGGCCCACCGGTTTTTCGTCGCTGCCGCCGTTAGGGCCCGCCACCCCGGTGATACCTACCCCGATTTTTGTGCCACAGCGTTTGCGAATTCCTTCGGCCAGCGCGATGGCTACTTCCTGGCTTACCGCTCCGTGTTCTGTGATCAGCTTGGCGGGGACGTCCGCCATTTTGGTTTTCAGTTCGTTCGAATAAACTACCGCTCCGCCCAGGAAGTATCTTGAGCTGCCGCTTACTGAGGTGATGCGTTCGGCAAGCAAGCCCCCGGTGCAACTTTCCGCTACCGCCAAGGTTGCGTTTCGCATTTGCAGGTAGTAGCCGACGATTTGTTCCAGCGAATCCCCGTTGTCGGAGAAAACAAATTCGCCAAGCTCTTCTTCGATTTTTTCTGCAAGTTTATCGACCCGTTCTTGCGCGGATTCTTGTGAAGTGCCGCTGGTGCGCAGATGCAGTTGAATCTCGCCGGCACCCGCGAGGATCGTGGTTTGTACGTCGGTGAATGCGGTGTAGATAGGCGCGACCCTGGCGTCGCAATTAGACTCGCCTATCCCGGCAATTTTCAGCAGGCGAGTGGCAATAAAAACTTTCGGCAGTTTGGCTTTCAATCGAGGCAGGCACTGCTTCTCGAATAACGCCTTCAACTCATGCGGAGGGCCGGGTAGAAGGACGATTATCCTGGGCTTGCCTTCGTATTTGCCGGTGATCCATTGGCCCGGGGCGGTGCCGTTGGGATTGGATAGCATGGTCGCGCCTGTGATCACATCACCTTGCTTCAAATTGTTAGCGGACATCTTGAACTTGTAGGCGGCGAAGCGCTTCTCGATGTCGGCGATTACCGCGGGGTCGCGGCGTAGCGCGAGTCCCAATGAATCCGATACCGCTTCTCGCGTGAGATCGTCTTCGGTGGGGCCCAATCCGCCCATAAAGATGATCACGTCGGAGCGGCTCATGGCTAGGTCGGCAGTAGATTTGAGGTGCTGGCGATTGTCCCCGACGATGGTTTTGAAAGTTACTTCGACGCCCAGGTCGTTGAGCTTTTCGGTGATGTAGAGAGAGTTGGTGTCTTGCCGGAAGGGGGTCAGCATCTCAGACCCGACGGCTATTATTTCTGCGTTCACGTTAAGAGTCTAAGGCAAAGCGCTATGGATTTTCGCGGATTCACGCCGATCAAACAGAAACTTGGGAAAACCTCAGACAGGGAAATTTGCGATGACGGCCTCAAACTCGGTGGCCGTCGAAATTACGAAAAGCTTTCATCCGTGAAATTCTGTGAAGATCTGCGGCTGGGTTACGCCGCGGTGTCCAGCAACGGCTGGCCCTGGATGTCCCACGACAGGTGATGAACTCCACCCGTGGTTGCCAGGACTGCCGCTTTTCCCGGGGCAAAGGCCAGACCTACTAAATTTGTTCCCGCTACTTGCAGTACTGCTTTCGCATCGGGAGTGATTTTTACTATGCCGCGTTTTCCCGCCAACGATGCGGCTACGTACAGATTTCCTTCCTTGTCGAAGGCCAAACCTTGCGGACGGCCTAATCCGCGGTAATAGGTGGAGACGGCGCCGTGCCGGTCGATTTTGTAGACGATGTCGAAGCTCGACGTGGTTGGCCCGGTAACGAAGAGATCACCCTGCGGACCGAAGGCCAGATGATAGGCCGAGACGCTCGCTTCCAACGTGGCGAATACGAAAATCTGGCGGTCGCGCGCGATCTTGAAAATTGTTCCGCTGCGGTCGCCTACGTAAAGATTTTCATCGCGATCAAATGCCATTCCCGTGGCGACGCCCATCCCCTCGGCGTAAGTCGACATGGTTCCATTCGCGGCCACGCGGTAGACGGTGCCGTCGAAGCGCGAGGAGACGTACATCTGCCCCGCGCGGTCGAAGGCGATCGCCGTGGGGTTCATCATCTCGCTAACGAAAGGCTTCATTTCGTAGTTGGTGTCGATGCGGAAAATGGAGACGGGAACCTTTTGTCCGCGCGATCCGGAGAAGGTGACGTAGATGTTGCCCTCCGCATCGAGCGCGGGATTGGTCACCGGGTGCAGGTCTTCGGCGATGGGCACGGCAACTTGCAGGATTTGTGGATTGCTGGAATGCCCGTTGGTCGAAACCACAATGGGGCCGGATGCCGCGCCCGGCGGGACGCGCGCCACCACAAATTCATCGGAGCTGATGACTATCGCTCCGTCGAGCGCGCCGAATTGCACGCGGGGACGGCGGAGTTCCACTGGCCGCAAGGCTTTTCCGAGAATGCGAACTTCGCCTCCGGGCAAAGCGGCGGGCGGCGAGATAGCCTCGATGTGCGGATTGCCGTTCGTCGTTTTCTTGCCCAGCAGACGGTCAGAAATTCCCATGGATTGTTCCTAATGCGTTACCGCGAGAGCCAGCCGAAGTGTAACGTGAGTTGCATTACGGCCAGCGCGAAAAGGCCGGCTGCCACGTCGTCGAGCACGATACCCGAGCCTTGCGGAAGCTGCTCGAGTTGCCGAATCGGCGGCGGCTTCACCATATCGAACCCACGAAAAAGTATAAATCCCAGCAGTAAGTATTTCCATGTGGCAGGTGCGGCGATGAGCGTAATCATCTGGCCGGCGACTTCGTCGATCACCACAAATTGTGGATCTTTCTTGTTGTAGGCGATGGCAACGCGGGTGGCGGCCGGGATACCAATGGCGATGGCCAGAATGGCGATAGCGATGGCTGCAGCTGCCTGAAATCTAGCTTCGACGAACCGAGTGAGCGCCCACCAGAGCAGGACCGTGGTTAACGATCCCCAGGTGCCGGGGCCGGGTTTTAGAAACCCTACGCCGAAGAATGTAGCTATCAGTGTGGATGGAGCGGTGCGACTTGAGGCTGGTTCCGGCATTGGGCTGGAAACTAAGTTACAAGTTTTTGGTTCTCAGTTCTCGGTTTCTTCCGGGTCTTGGATCGATTCGTCGGCATCCGTGACCGGGGACGAAATTACATATTGGCCGCTGGCCCATTTGCCCAAATCAATCAGCCGGCAGCGGTCGCTGCAAAAGGGAAATTCAGGGCCGGAGGCTTGGACGGCTTTCTTGCAGATCGGGCACTTTAATTTTATCGAGCGGGCCATGGCTCCTTACACAATCTTGGCGACCAAGTCGTAGTCGTGAGCTTCGGTGATTTCACAGCGATAGAACTGGCCAAATGCCGGGGTGATGTCATCGGGGATGTCGTTGATGAAAACTTTGCCGTCGATTTCCGGGGCGTGCATCGCAGTGCGGCCTTCGAGAAGCAGGTCGGTTTCGTCGGAAGTGCCTTCGAGCAGAAGATCAAACTCTTTCCCGATGAGAGCTTTCTTGCGTTTCTTGCTGATGCCTTTTTGGATCTGCATCAGGCGTTTGCGGCGGCGTTCGATTTCGCGGACGGGAAGTTTTTGGTCGTCTCCGTAAGCGGTGGCGCCTTCCTGATCAGAATAGGAAAAAGCTCCCGCCCAGTCGAACCGGGCTTCCCGCACGAAGTCGCAAAGTTGTTCGAATTCCTGCTCGGTTTCGCCGGGAAAGCCGACTATGAAGGAAGTCCGCAGCGTGACGTCAGGGATGGTGCGGCGCATCTTTTCAATCGACCTCAAGAAGAGATCGGCTCCGCCACCGCGCTTCATGCGTTTTAGGACTGAGGCGGCGGCGTGTTGCAACGGCACATCAACGTAGGAGCAGATCTTTTCATGAGAGGCGATGGTGTCCAGCAGCTTGCCGGTAATCTTGTTGGGATAGGCATAGAGAAACCGCACCCAGCGCAGGTCTTCGATGGCGGCCAGCTTTTCGAGCAGAAGTGCCAGGCCGTCTTTCAGGCCGAAATCTTCGCCGTAGCAGGTGGTGTCCTGGCCGATCAAAGTGATCTCGCGAACTCCGCTTTGCGCCAGGCGTTCGGCTTCCGCGATCACCGACTCGAAGCGGCGCGAGCGGAATTTTCCGCGAAGCTGCGGAATGATGCAGAAGCTGCAAGGGTGGTCGCAGCCTTCGGCGATCTTGATGTAGGCGGTATGCTTCGGCGTCGCCAGAATGCGCGGGGTGGTTTCGTCGTAGAGATAGTTGGGCAGGTCGGCTACGGCGCCGTCCCAGTTTTCACGGGAGAAGCGGCCTTGCGCTTCGCGGGCGTCGCCTTCGGCGCGTCCCTGCAAGATGTTGAATGGGGAATTGGGGCGAGGCATGGGGGCAATGCCCGCAGCCGCCAGGATATTGGAAAGCTCCCCGGTCCCGACTACGGCGTCAATCTCTGGGATGTTCTTGCGAATTTCGTCCCGGTAGCGCTCGACCAGGCAGCCTGCCACGACCACCTTCTGGGCCCGGCCCTCGGTCTTGTGGCGGACCATCTCCAAGATGGTGTTCACCGACTCCTTCTGGGCGCTCTCGATGAACGAACAGGTGTTGACCACGATCACGTCGGCCTGGTCGGCCCGCTGGGTGAGTTCGGCCCCGGCATGGGCCAGCATTCCCATCATGACTTCGCTGTCCACCAGGTTTTTGGGACAGCCCAGGCTCACGAATCCAACCTTGACGGTTTTGGACTCGGTTTCGGGACTATCGACCAGGATGGAGGGAGAATCAGGCATGAAACCTTGATTCTATCATCTTGAGGGGGCGGGGTTTGGCTTGCACTATGGTCACCAAAACAGCTATCAGCCACTAGGCAAACTTTTGCACATGCGTGCTACTCTAAAAGGCGTAAAACCAGCTGAACTTGCAGGAGGAACGATGGCACGGAACGGTTTCATTTTGGGATTGATTGTGGCGATTCTCTTGGTCGTGGGAGCAGCCGCGCAAGTCAATGACGTCTCAGCCGGATTAGGCCGTACCTTTATCAGCGACCAAGGCGTTCCGGGGATTATTGCGAACGACACCAATATCCATTTTGGCGATGGGTTCAGCTACTCGCTGAGCTATGGCCGACGGATCGTGGACGCCGGGTTTGCCTCAATGACGGTGGAAGTGCCGTTTGTACACGACCCGACAGCACAGCTTAGCTTTGCAACCAACATCGTCCCCAAGAGTTTCAGCGCGTTCTATCTGACTCCTTCGCTACGCATCAATCTGGCGCCGCACTTTGCGTTTTCGCCTTGGATCAGCGGTGGCGGCGGGTTTGCGCACTTCGGCCCGAGTTCAGACTTGGTCTTTGGTGGCCCTAGTTCGGCGAAAAGCACCACCACCAGTGCAATTCAGATCGGCGTTGGTCTCGATGTGCATCTCATTGGGCCATTGAAGCTGCGCGGCGAGTTGCGCGACTTCTACACTGGCGAGCCTGATTTTAACGTCAAGCCACAGAAACACATGAACAACTACTACGCCGGCGCGGCGGTGGTTTGGACCTTCTAAGTTCTTTTGCAGGGTTGCCATAGGCACGACCATCGGTCGTGCCTATTCTTTTTGCTGGAACCGCATGCGGACATTTCTTGCGCTCGACATCGACGACGCCATTCGCCGGCGGATTGAACAATTCATGGACGGAGTACGGGAGTTCGCTCCGGATGTGCGCTGGGTGAAGCCGGAGTCTCTGCATGTGACTCTGAAGTTTATTGGCGAGCAGCCGCTGGAAGTGGTGGATCGTATTCGGGAAGGGCTGTCGGGGAACAAGGCGGAAACATGTTCTATTAATTTCCGAGGGTATGGCTTTTTTCCTACGGCGAAGTCGGCGCGGGTATTTTGGGTGGGAATTGAGGCTGGACCTGAGCTCAAGAGGTTGGCGGACGCGATTGACTGCGCCTGCTTGCCTTTGGGGATTGACAAAGAAGATCGCGAGTTTAGTCCGCACCTGACGCTGGCGCGCGGGGGATCAGGGGCTCCCGGACGGCGAAAGGAAGATAAAGTAAATCGGCGGTTCGCCAAGTTGCAGGAGAAGCTCTCGGTTCTAAGTCCCCCTGAGTTTGGTACGATGACCGCCCGCGAGTTCTTTCTTTACGAAAGCAAGACTTCGGCAGAAGGTGCGCGATATCGTAAGCTCGAGAGGTTCGATTTGGTAATTTTGTAATCGGGCAATTTTGTAATTTCAGACCTTGCAGCCGGCGATTTTTCAAATTACCAATTACCCGATTACAAAATTACAAATGCCTGTTTTTCTCACCGCCGCACTCAGCTACCTGTTGGGATCGATTCCATTTGGATATTTGTTGGTACGCGGGTTTCGTGGGACTGACGTTCGCGAAACCGGGAGTGGAAACATTGGAGCGACCAATGTCTCGCGGACCTCTCCTGTCTTGGGCGTAGCGACCC
Source organism: Terriglobales bacterium (assembly GCA_036271375.1). Taxonomy (GTDB): domain Bacteria; phylum Acidobacteriota; class Terriglobia; order Terriglobales; family Acidobacteriaceae; genus DATBAT01. The sequence goes on along the minus strand of DATBAT010000385.1, from coordinate 14,823 downwards.
TTCTGCTTGACGCTTCAAAGGGCACGGCGGCGGTGTTTCTCGCGCGCTCGGTTTTTCATGGCGATGAAAAGTTGGTGGGGCTGGCTGCGCTGTTCGCGATCTTGGGCCACATGCTTCCGGTGTGGCTACGATTCCGTGGCGGCAAGGGAGTGGCGACCGGTATCGGTGCGTTCCTGCCGATAGCTCCGAAAGCTGTGCTGGTGGGGATGGCCGTGTTCCTCGTGGTGTTTTTGCTGCTGCGGTTTGTTTCGCTGGCTTCGATCGCGATGTTCGCGGTAATTCCGCTGGCGGCGAGGTCGTTCGGAGTTGCTGCTCCGACGTTCATTTTTCTGGTGACGGCGACGGTACTCATCGTGCTTAAACATCACGAGAACATTCATCGCTTGTGGAACGGCAGTGAAAGCCGATGGGGGCGCGGATGAAAATCACTGTCATTGGAGCGGGAGCGTGGGGTACGGGCCTTGCAATTGTGCTCGGGCGCAAGGGAACACATCAGGTTCGGCTCTGGGCTTACGAGAGCGAAGTCCGCGAGTCAATTGCGACCGCGCGAGAGAACACGCGCTTCCTTCCGGGATGCCGCGTGCCGGAGACTGTGTCTGTCAGCGGCGCTCTCGATGAAGCGTTGCTCGATGCCGGGATTGTCGTCAGCGTGATGCCATCGCAGCATTGCCGGAGTTTGTTCCGGCAAATGCGTTCTTTCGTCAAGCCTAAGATGCTTTTCGTCAGTGCCACCAAGGGACTGGAAGAAGATGGACTGTTGCGGATGTCCGAGGTGATTGCCGCGGAGATTCCTGGTGCGCGGGTTGGAGCGTTGAGCGGTCCGACATTTGCGCGTGAGGTTGCGAGGGGGGATCCGACGGCGATCACAATTGCTTCTTCGGATTCTGAGTTGGCGAAAATCGTGCAGCGGGAATTTAGCGATCCCAGCTTTCGGGTGTACACCAATGACGATGCAGTGGGAGTGGAGTTAGGTGGTGCGCTCAAAAACGTCATTGCGATTGCCGCCGGAGTCTGCGATGGGTTGGGGCTGGGGCACAACTCCATTGCGGCTCTGATCACGCGTGGGTTAGCAGAGATGACTCGGCTGGTTGTCGCTTGCGGCGGGCGTCAGGAAACCATGGCAGGTCTTGCGGGACTCGGCGACTTGGTTCTGACTTGCACAGGAGGATTGTCTCGGAACCGCAGTGTCGGCGTGGAGTTAGGCCGGGGGCGCGGTTTGGCGGAGATTATCTCCAGCATGCATGGGGCGGTGGCGGAAGGCGTGTTAACTACCGCCGCCGCTATTGGGTTAGCTCAAAAGCGTGGCGTCGAGATGCCGATCACGCAGCAGATGCATGCCATCTTGCATGAGGGGAAGTCGCCGCGCGAAGCGATTCGCGAGTTGATGACGCGGCGGGCCACGCGGGAGGTATAAATTTGATCAGTAGAGACCGAAGCTCACGTCGACTCGCAGGCGGAACGGAACGGGCGAACTGTTCAGTCTTGCCGGTTCAAACTTCCACATACTTACGGCGTGGACTGCAGTTTCGATTAAACCATATCCTAGAAACTTGACCACCGTGACGTCTGAGGCGCGACCGTCTATTCCCACCGTCATTTCTAAAATAGTAGTCCCTTGGTATCCCTTCTTCCTCGCCAGTTCCGAGAATTCCGGGTCGAGAGCTTCAAGCGCCCTCGGCGGCACCGCGCATGGCGAAGATGTCTCCCCCTTGCAAGCCCTTATCGGTGTCGGCGAAAGAAGCGCAACGCTCGAAGGGAGCGGAGACCGCAGGTTCCCCCAAGTCTCCTTGGTTGGAATGAAAGTGAAATATCCGACGAGATAGCCCGATGCCTGACCCTTACTCAGGTCGCGTGTGCCTGCGGGTTTCCATTCCACAAGAAAAACTTCCGCCTGCATCTGCGTAGTTTTTACGACTTCCCAATCCGGTCGGTCCTCTGCTCTGTAATCGTCGATGTTGCGAATGACAAAGATTCCATCCTGGCGTGCGATTTCGAGGAAAAGCAGTTGCTCGGTCTTCTCGTCTTGTTTCAGGTTTTGACGGTACGAGCCTATAGACCCTTCGGTGTCTTTCGCGTGAGATCTGCCGTCAGGAATTGGGATCTCGGTTTTCTTGATCAGAGCGGCAAGTTTCTTGTTGTCGTTTTTTCGTGCAGCGGCCAATTCACTTTCAAGAAATTGCCGCAGGCTGTCGGGATTGCTTTTAGCCTTAGCATGCCCGATAGACATGAAGATGATGAAAGTTAGTTGGACGGCAAGTGTTGCTTTACACATGACGGCATCATTGTTTATCCCAATCCTGCTGCCGGGCAAGCGGATCGACACCCGCACGTCAATAAATGCGCAAAAATTTGCAGATTACAAAATTAATATTCCGTGAAAAGCCGCGCCCAGCTTGCTTTTCAGCGTAATCCGCATTACTATCGGCGACAGATTTTGCAGCGCCACGAATTTCGCCACGGACTTTACTGAAGTTTCTCCCCCTGCTGTCCAGAAAGCTTGCGTCCCCATTTGTTCCCGGGTCCCCGGGACCGCCTGCTTGCCGAATTAAGTAGCGCTCAATACTTCCATCTGAGGTAGGTCGAAATGTCCGTACCGTTTTTGTGCCGCGCTATTCGTGTGTCTCGCCTAAGCATCGTAGTTACACTTCTTGCGATTTGTGCGCTTTCCAGCCAGGCGTTTGCGCAGACACTTACTTCGATTGCAGTCTCCCCCAACGGCATGAGTGTTGGAACGGGGAGCAACTTGCAATTTACCGCTATGGGAACTTACAGCGACGGCCACAGCGCCGATATCACTTCGAGTGTGAGTTGGAGTTCGGGCGACCCGGCCGTCAGCGTTGCGCCCTCCGGTCTGGCCAAGGTGACCGGAAGCAGCGGAGTCGGCATCGCGATCAACGCGACCTCGGGGAGCGTCTCTGGATTGGCGTTTATGAGTGCGATCGCTGGCGGCCCGGTTTCGTGCTCGGTGCCTACTACCGACGTGAAGCTTCTGGTGGTGAATAACAGCGGCGCCAATGCAGGTGGGGGCTACGCCGATTTTCCCGCCATCAAGCAGGTGCTCGACTACGTCGGTGTGCCGTATGACGTCGTCGACGTCAGCGGGGGCGTGACGCCATCCATGTTGTCAGATGGGGCTTGCCACGGCTATTACGAAGGCGTGATCTTCGCCCTCGGTGGCGATATTTATGGCCTGCCGGGAATGAGCTACCTCACTTCTTACGAGCAGACATTTAAAGCACGCCAGGTAAACTGGTTCGTTTTCCCGGATACCAATTTTGGTTTGAATCCCAGTGATGGCAGCGTGGATTCGAACGGCACGGCTATCGCGAACTTCACCGCCGCGGGCGCTTCGACCTTCTTCTACGCAAACACCGCTACGCCGTTGTCGATTTCTAACGCGTTTGTTTATCTTTCGACTCCCGTGGCCTCGCCACCCGCAGGCGTTACCGCGACGCCGTTATTAACAGACTCCTCCGGCCACGCGCTTTCGTTGATTTACAGCTTCGGCGACGGCCGCGAATATCTCACGCAGACCTTCGACAGCAATCCGTCCCTCACTCACAATCTGGTTTTGGCTTACGGATTGGTGAACTGGGTGACGCGCGGTATTTTCCTCGGCGATTACCACGTCTACGCTTCGCAGTCGGTGGACGACTTCTTCATCAACGATGCCGAGTGGATTCCTGGCACGCCTTGCACCGACCCCAAAACCCATGATCGCACCGCAGGCGACGCCTCTTTCCTGAACAATTTCCGCCTGACGGGTAGCGATATGGCGCAGTTGGTGACATGGCAGACCAATCTGCAGAAAGATCCGTTGTTCAAGAACTTCCAGTTGAGCCTTGCCATGAACGGAGTAGGAACCGCCGGCAATCCTGACTGGACCGGCGTGCCGCTCAATACGCCGGACACGCTGGTGTCTACCTTGCCGACTTATGAAAAGTTCTTTCACTGGATGAGCCACACCTTCGACCATCCCGGAACTCTGGATGGACTACACAAATCGGATGTGGACGGCGATCCCGACACAATCAAGGTGGATTCGATCGACCTGGAAGTTCTCACCAACCTTTGGGTCGCTAGCCAACCGGGCGGAGTGAATCTCGATATCGACGCCAGCGATTCCGGGCTCAAGCAACTAACATTCACCGATTTCGATCCGCACAGCATGGTGACACCAGGCGTGACTGGACTCGATGATCCCAATGTTTCGCAGTATCTGTATCAGGATGGAATTTACAACGTGGTGAGCGACACTTCGGTAGCGCACAACGCCACCAATAACAACGGCGCCAACCCGTCGCCGAACGTGGGAATCGTCAACAGCTACGCACCCGGAATTTACGAAGTGCCACGGCACCCGAACGATGTGTTCTTCAATGCGGCAACCTGGGCAGACGATCAGGCTGAGTTCCATTGCATTTATGGCCCTGAAGGAACGAACCAGTACCCGTACAACAGCTACAACGCGGCGCAGCTCCTCGATTACACCAGCGGGACTTTTGTGAACAACATGCTGCTGGGTGACATGGACCCGCAGATGTTCCATCAGCCTAACCTGCACTTCTCCGATAACGGCCCGGCGCTAGGAACGGGAACGCATATCTCTTCGCTGATCAGCGACACCTACGATCAGACGTTCGCCAAGTACAAAGCTCTGTATCAGTTGCCGGTTCTGACTCCGACGCAAACTCAGACAGCTACCGCAATGCAGGGACGCAATAGCTTCAATCTGTCAGGTGTCACGGCTTCCGTGGTGGGCGGATCAGACCCGATTATCAACATCACGGTTCCTGCTGGCGCGCCGGTTGCCTCAGCATCGATTCCGGTTACTGGCATCAACAGCACTGGGGCGGAAATCTACGGCGGACAGTTCATCTCGCACCTGACCCTGACTCCCGGACAGACGGTTTCGCTTTCCACCCACGTGGCGACTTCAGCCATCACTTGGGCAGCGCCTGCTGCGATCGTTTACGGCACACCGCTGAGCGCGGTGCAGTTGAATGCGACCGCGGGCGTACCGGGTACGTTTGCCTACACTCCGGCGGCGGGAACGGTTTTGACCGCTGGCGTGCAGACGCTATCGGTGACGTTCACTCCGACGGACACCGTCCACTACACCAGCGCACAATCACAGGTTCAGATCACGGTGAACAAATTGACGCCGGTAATTACCTGGGCTGCGCCTGCGGCGATTACTTACGGCACGGCTTTGAGCGCCACCCAACTGAATGCGGCGAGCACGACCTCGGGAACGTTCCTCTATACCCCGACGACGGGGTCGGTACTGAATGCTGGCGCGCAGACCTTGTCGGTGAACTTCACGCCTGCCGATGCGGTTGACTACAACACGGCGACGGCGAGCGTTCCGCTTACCGTGAACAAAGCGACACCGGTGATTACGTGGAACAATCCGGCGGCCATTGCGTTTGGAACCGCGTTGAGCGCGACGCAGTTGAACGCCACGGCAAATGCGCCGGGAACGTTTGTCTATGTTCCCGCGGCGGGAACCAAACCGGCGGCTGGAACCCAAACCTTATCGACTACCTTCACACCTACTACCACGACCAACTACAACACCGCGACTAAGCAGGTCACGATCGTAGTGAACGCAGTAGTGGCGATCACTGGAGTTACGGTTAATCCCGCCAGTGTAGTTGGCGGTGTGGGATCGACCGGCACTGTCACATTGGGTGCGGCGGCTCCCACGGGCGGAGCGGTGGTTACTCTCACCAGCGCAAACACCGCGGCGGCTACAGTTCCGGTATCGGTGACGGTGCCGGTTGGAGCTACTTCGGCGAATTTCGCAATTGCGACAAAGGCGGTCTCTGCCTCGACCGTGGTTGCAATCTCGGGAACCTACAACGCGATCAAGCTCAGTGCGAACCTGACGGTGACTCCGGCAATTCGGCTGAGCGCGCTGCGCTTGACGGTGGCTAGTCTTGTAGGCGGTGCATCGACTACAGGAACAGTGCAGTTGACGGCGGCTGCTCCGACAGGTGGGGCAGTAGTCGCACTGGGCAGCAACAACGCCGCGGCGACCGTGCCTGCCAGCGTTACGGTCCTGGCGGGTGCCACGACTGCAACGTTCAACATCGCGACGAAAGTTGTGACGGCCACAACAGCGGTTACGATTTCCGCCGCCAACGGCGGAACGACACTGACTGCTGGCTTGTCGGTAACTCCGGCGGCGACGCTTAACACGCTGACTCTCAGCAAGAGTTCGACGGTCGGCGGCGCCAGCGTAACTGGAACGGTTTCGTTGAAGTCTGCTGCCCCTGCGGGCGGAGCGGTGATCGCTCTAACCAGCAGCAACACGGCGGCGGCAACCGTACCGGCTAGTGTGACCATCGCGGCGGGCGCAACCTCGGCGAGCTTCACCATCGCGACCAAAGCGGTTTCGGCCAACGCCGCGGTTACGATTTCAGGCTCGTACAACGGAGGCAAAGTCAGTGCGACGCTGACGGTTACTGCGGCCACTCTGAACAGTCTTTCGCTGAACGCGATCCTGGCGAAAGGCGGCAGTTCATTTGGTGGAACGGTCCAGCTGACCGGGCCGGCAGGTCCGAGTGGCGCTGTGGTTACTCTGACCAGCAGCAACACCGGAGTGGCCACGGTTCCGGCGAGCGTTACGATTAAGCCGGGAGCCACTTCTGCCACATTTACGGTCAGCACGAAGGCGGTGCGTTCGCTTTCGATTCTGACCATCACGGGCAAGAACAACGGAGTCAGCCGGACATCGATCGTCCTGGTCTACTAGATCTGACCTCGCTTCGCTCGCGGGACGGGTGAGACACCCGTCCTAGGCGAGCGGGGTGAAGCTGCCTAGTTCTGTCTCTTCTTCGGTTAGTTCTTCGCACTTAGCGTCGATTGTTTTGTATTCGGCAGCGTGCTCTCGGCGGAAGGCCTCGTAAGCCCCGGCTGAAGTCCAATAATCCATTGTCAGATACACCTGCGGCTCGGTAGCGCTACAGAGTAGTTCCGTGCGGACGAACCCATCGCCCGTCCGAAATAGCGCCACCCAATCCCCATGCTTGCCGTAAATCCTTTCGAATGTTGCTTCCATTCCAGGGCGAACACGGAACCGCCAAATCGCTAGAAATCCGTAGTCCAAAAGCACCTCAATGCGTTGATTTCAGACCAAAAACTGCGGTACTTCGGTAACTCAATCGCGCCCCAAGTTAGCTGGTCGTTTGGGGCATTCCAAGTAAAATTTAAGGGAGCATTTATACGCGCCGCTGTGAACGGCTATAGGGCCAATTTGTCTCTAAATTTCAAGCTGCCAACTCGCGTCCCCATCCTGTATGTGATCCTCAGCGTTTTGATCATTATCAGCGTGGTGCCCATGTATTTCTACACCGCGAAGGTTGAGGCCATTAACCGCGATCGCCTCATCACCAACGAGCGCATGTTGCAGAACGCGGTTACGCGATCGCTGGCCGACGATCTTTCGGAGCATCAGGGCTCGCTGCGCTTGATGTTGGGAAACCTGGCTTCGGCAGTGCAGGTGACCAGCGGCGGGGACATCACCGGCGCGCAAGTGCAAGCGCCCGAATTGCGCGCGTTGTTGGAAAATTTTGTTTCGTCTTCGCACGATTTGGCGTATGCCACGTTGCTAAATTCTGAAGGTAAGGGAGTGTCGGCGGGGCGCATCACCCCTGACGCATTTCTGCGCCGTGAGATGGAACGAGCCTACGTGGCGTCGCGGCAGAGACAGGGATTTAGCGGTCAACCGCTGACCCTGGGCAACGGAAACTCGGCCTTAACAGTGATGCTGGTGAGCGCTCCGGTGGTTTACGACCGCAAGTTTTTGGGGATGGTCGCAACGGTGGTTGACCTTGATTTCATCGTCAAACGGCTGAAGGAAGTTACGCGCGGCGGTCTGACTCCGTTTGTGGTTGATAACCAGGGACGACTGGTAGCGGCAGCGAATTCCGATTACGCCACCGGACAGGACATGACGGGGCTCGAGATCGTCAAGAATTTTGTGGACCAGGGAAGTCAGGCGCAGTTTGTTGTGCCAACTCGCGAATACGATTTGAAGCAGGGCAACAAGACCGTAAGGATGTTGGGCACATACAGTCCGGCAGTCAGCCTTGATTGGGCTGTCGTGGCACAGAAGCCGCGTGACGAGGCCTATCGCGCTGTGTATGACATGGAGAGCGCCGCGCGCAAACTGGCCATCATGGCGGTCATGGTTAGCCTTGTCGTCGGATTCTTTGCGGCGCGATGGTTGAGCCATCCGTTGGAAGTGCTGACAGCATCAAGTCGCGCAATTGCACGCGGAGACTTTTCGCAGCGCGTTCACGTCAACAGCAGGACGGAAATTGGCGAACTCGCCGACACCTTCAATCACATGACCGAGGAACTCGAGCACTTCGTGCTCGACTTGAGACGGGCCGCGGCGGAAAACCGTGAGTTGTTCTTAAATTCAATTCAGATGCTTGCCGGAGCTGTCGACGAAAAGGACCCGTACACGCGAGGCCACTCTGATCGCGTCACTAAATATTCCGTGATGATCGCTACCGAGCTGGCACTTTCGGAAGAGTCGATTGAGATCGTACGCGTTGCCGCCCAGTTGCACGACGTGGGCAAGATCGGTATCGAAGATCGCATCCTGAAAAAGCCCGGCGCCTTGACCAATGAAGAGTTCGCCATCATGAAGATGCATACCACCAAGGGTGCGAATATTTTGCGGTCGGTCTCGCAGTTGAAAGACATGATTCCGGGCATCGAGTTGCACCATGAATCGCTGGATGGCCGCGGCTATCCTCATGGCTTGAAAGACGGCGAGATTCCCTTGCTGCCGCGCATTATTGCCGTGGCCGACACGTTCGACGCGTTGACAACGAACCGTCCTTACCAGCAGGCGCACGACCCTCAGGAAACGTTGAGGATTATTCGTTCTCTATCCGGCAAGAGGCTTGATCCCAATGCCGTCACCGCTCTCTGCGCCATCTATGACCGCGGCGAAATCGTTGTGGCTGGAACGGTTGAGGCGGCCCCGCCTCCGCCTGAGGCTCCGGAAGCTGCCGTGGAAGTCGTCGCTCGCTCCTAAAACCCCTATAATCGCTGTAGATGATTCAGACTCTTTTTGGCAGCTACGAGGAGACCCCAGGCCTCTTTGACCGCATGAAGCAGGCGGTCACGCGTACGCGCGACAATCTCGCCGAGCGCATCGAGGAAGCGGTCGCCTTCACCAAGGAAATCGATCGCAGCACTATCGACGACCTGGAAGGGATTCTGCTGAGCGCTGACTTGGGCACGACCACGACCCAGGAGGTGCTGCAAAAATTGCGGGAGAAAGTCGACCGCAAGCTGGTGAAAGATGTCCCCGAGCTGAAACGTTTGTTGAAGGAAGAGTTGCTGGAGATTCTGAACTCCGCCAATCGCATGCGGATGCAGCGAGTGGACGGTGTGCCCGAAGTGATCATGGTGGTTGGAGTTAACGGAACAGGGAAGACCACCACCATCGGTAAGCTCTCGCAGGTGTTTCGTTCGCAGGGAAAGACTGTACTGATGTGTGCGGCCGACACGTTTCGTGCGGCGGCGATTGAGCAATTGGAAATTTGGGGGCAGCGCACAGGCACGGAAGTGATCCACACTCGCGCAGGCGGCGATCCCGCGGCGGTCTTGTTTGACGCTTTGCAGGCGGCGACCGCGCGGAAAACGGATTACGTCATTGTGGACACCGCAGGCCGATTGCACAACAAAACCAACCTGATGTTGGAACTCGAGAAGATGAAGCGCACCGCGCAGAGGATTATTCCCGGGGCTCCCCACGAGACTTTGCTGGTAATGGACGCCACCACCGGGCAGAACGGCTTGCAGCAGGCACGCCAGTTTACGCAGTCGGCCGGGGTCACCGGGATTGTGCTGACTAAACTGGACGGGACCGCCAAGGGCGGCGTCGTGGTCGCGATTTCGCGCGAGTTGGGATTGCCCGTCCGCTATGTCGGAGTAGGCGAGCAGGTAGGAGATTTGCTGCCGTTCAATCCGCGGGACTTTGTGGAATCGATGTTTGCTTAATTCTGAGATTGCCTGTTCCACTGTCGGCGGACGCCGGCTTTACCATGACCAACGACACAACTGACGAGTCGTTTCTCCGGCGCGCTTTAGACCTTGCGCGAGAGGGAATGGGCTTGGCCTCGCCGAATCCCTGCGTGGGAGCCGTAATAGTCGACGATTCCCGGCAAGTGATCGGTGCAGGAACACATGTCTACGACGGCTTGAAGCACGCAGAAATTCTGGCCCTGGAGCAGGCCGGCAACAAAGCTCGCGGCGCTACTCTGTTTATCAATCTCGAGCCTTGTTCGCATCAAGGTCGTACCGGGCCCTGCGCCGATGCCGTCATTGCGGCGGGCATTCGACGCGTGGTCGCATGCATGGAGGACCCCAATCCCGCGGTCAGCGGGAAAGGTTTCGAACGGTTGCGCAATGCCGGCGTCAGTGTCGCCAGCGGGATTCTTCAGCAAGACGCCCGTGAGCTTAACGCGGCTTTCGCGAAATACATTCGCACGCGCACTCCGTTGGTCACGTTGAAAGCCGCGATGACTTTGGACGGCAAGATTGCACCCCCGGCAGCAGGGCCGGGTTCAGGATGGATCACCAGCGAACTTGCCCGCAGCCACGTGCAAGAGTTGCGCCATCAGAACGACGCGATCATGGTAGGTGTGGGGACTGTACTGGCGGATGATCCACTGCTTACCGATCGTTCCGGGCATCCACGGCGGCGGCCTATTTTGCGGGTGGTACTGGATTCGCGGTTGCGGCTCCCATTGGACTCTCAACTGGCTCGCACTGCCAAGGACGACGTTTTGGTCTTCTGTTCGCTGGCGGAAGAAAAGCGCAAGCAGCAGTTGCAGGAAAAAGGAATTCGCGTTGAGCAGATCATCGCCAATGGGAGTGATGGCCGGCCTGCTCTGGCTGCGGTGATGCGACGGCTGGGCGAACTCGAGATCACCAGTGTGCTACTTGAAGGCGGAGCATTGATCAATGGCGCCGCGCTTTCGTCCGGTATTGTCGACAACGTATTTCTTTATTACGCACCAAAAATTCTGGCGGGGACTGAATCTGTTTCTTTCGCGACCGGCGAGGGATTCCGCTCAATGAACGATGCGCCCCGAGTGAAGGGAATTCGCTTCCATCATTTTGAGGATGAGTTTGCCGTCGAGGGATATTTGCGTGACCCTTACGATTCCGCCATTTGACCGTCCCCCTTGCCGGCCTTAAGATTTCTGCGGGTTAAACAAATCTCCAGGAAGAGAGACCAGCCATGCCATCACATTTTTCGCGGCGCAGTTTTCTCGCAGGTGCAAGTGCTCTAGCCGCTGGCGCGGCCATGCCTATGCCTTCGTTCGCCTCATCTGTCCTCGCCAAATCACCGTTTAAAATTGCCGTCATCAATGATGAAATCTCGCAGGATTTTGGCCGTGCCTGCGAGGTGGCGTCGAAGCAGTTCGGCATGCAGTGGATGGAACTGCGCGGCATGTGGAACAAGAACATCGTCAGCCTCGACGAAAAAGAAGTTGCCGAAGCGCAACGAATCTTGAAGAAATACGAAATTCGCGTGACCGACATTGCCAGTCCGCTGTTCAAGGTCGATTGGCCAGGTGCGCCGATGTCTAAGTTCAGTCCAAAGCACGACCAGTTCAATGCAGACTTTACCTTCGAGCAGCAGGACGAAGTCCTCGAACGCAGTATCGCTATGACCAAGGCGTTTTCGACCGACCGGGTTCGTTGCTTCGACTTCTGGCGGCTTGACGATCAGAAGCCGCATCGCCGGGCGATGAACGAGATGCTGGAAAAAACCGCGGAGAAGCTGGGCAAGCGCGGGCTGATCTTAATTCTGGAAAATGAAATGGCGTGCAACACGGCTACCGGGGCGGAGTCCGCCAAGGTGCTGGCCGCGGTGCCGTCGAAATCGTTCATGTTGAATTGGGATCCGGGCAACGCGGCTGATGGCGGGGAGATCCCCTATCCCAATGGCTACGATCTGTTGCCGAAGGACCGCATTGGACATTGCCATTGCAAAGACGCCGTCAAGAGCGGCGATCACTACGAGTGGGCTGCAATGGGCAAAGGCATGATCGATTGGGTCGGGCAGTACAAAGCCCTCAAGCGGGACGGCTATCACCACGTGGTGAGCCTTGAAACCCACTGGCATGGCGGTGGGACGCCCGAAGCATCTACGATTCAAAGCTGGGCCGGCATGAAGGATGCTTTGGAAAAAGCCGGGGCACTGTAGCCGCAGGTTTTCGCGGACCCTCGCGGATAAATCTCAGGGTGGTCCCTCCTGAGGGCGAGATCTTGTTTGGACGCTGAAACGTTGCGGAGCAACGTCGCTACACTCACGCTCGGGTACCGCGCACGTTTCAGAGTGAAAAGTTAGAAGGTCTTATCCGTGTAGATGGGTGAAAATCCGTGGCAGCACTTGTGCTTTATGATTAAGATCACCAATGTTTACCGGGATCATTGAAGAAGTCGGACGCGTTGCCTCCATCGTTAACGCGGGCGGCAAGCGCCGTATTACGGTTGCCGCGAAGCTGGCCAGTTCACTAAAGACCGGCGACAGTATTGCCGTCAGCGGGGTTTGCCTTACCGCGCTCGATATCACTCCTCAATCTTTTTCGGCTGACCTCGCGGCTGAGACCTGGAAGCGGACCTCGCTTTCTCGTCTGAAGGACGGCGCACAAATTAACCTTGAACTTGCGATGCGCGCCGATGCCCGGCTAGGCGGTCATATTGTGCAGGGGCACGTCGACGGGACTGGCACCTTCTTGTCTCTAGACCGAATCCCCGGCGCGGATGACTACTGGCTGGAGATCGAAATCCCGGCTGACCTTGCACGTTATGTGATCTTCAAAGGGTCGCTGGCCATCGAAGGCATAAGCCTTACCGTCGCGAAAATCGAAGGCAACAAGGTTGCGGTCGCCATTATTCCCCACACCGCGGAAGTGACCAACCTGAAATCGCTGAAGCCGGGCGATCCCATCAATCTCGAAGTAGATATGCTTTCCAAGTATGCCGAAAAGAAACAATCATCTTCCTCGATCACTCTCGAAAACCTTGTCCGGCTGGGCTTCTAGACACAATAGAAAAGGCGCCCGCGGAGGGCGCCTTTTCTAAGAGAACAGGTTCGTTCTCAGTAGTAGGTGAAGGTAAAGTTGTCCAGGAAGATGGTGTACGGCGTCTGCTTGTCGTTGCCGTCGATTTGGTAGTTGACGGTAACGCCATACCAGCCTGGCTTAGGCCTGTTGTTTTCGAGATGGTTGATGTTCGCGACGTTCCCGTTCAACGCGATTGATTTGAACAGCACCTTGTTGTCGCTGGTCCGCTGCGCGGTGAGAACCAGATGGTTCCACTTGCCGCTGACCGGATTGCAAGGCACGCCAGTCTTGATCCAGTGCTCGTTCACGTTGTCCCAGATGTCCCACTCGTGACCGCCCTTGATGCGGCACTCGTGACCCCAGATGAAACCACCACCCGGGAAGAACTGGTTCAGATCGAATTCGAGCGCCTGAGAAACTTCCAGGTTGTCGCCGTAGAACCACACGTCGTAAACGAAGTTGTGGAGCGACGGAACCAGGGTCTTGGCCTTGTCGGGCAAGCCGCGGCTGCTGAAGTCGCCGATGAGTTTGTTGTTCCAGAAGGCGTCGGAGTAAACCGTCTTGCCGCCGACTGTGGTCTTGGTGGCATTACCGCTCAACGAAGGCGAGGACACGTGAGGCGTCCACGACCAGGTCGTGCGAGGGCCGCTCGAAACGCAATCTGGGCACAGAGGATAGTTCGGAGGCAAGAGCGCGTAGCCTGTCCATCCGCTTGCCGCCTGGAGGTTGGAGAACTTTCCAGCACCGTCCGGTGGCGGGTTATCCGGAGGAGGTGTGCTTCCGCCGGTGCCGCTTACTGTGAAGCTGACCGGGGTCGTGGCCGATCCGCCGCAGTTGTCCCACTCCTGAACGATTACGGTGTGGGTGCCGGCATTGACGCTCAAGCTGGTATCGAGGCTCGCACCTTTGCCGGTGAAGGCCAGTTGTCCGGCGGCAGGATAGATTCCCATCGCCGAGATACCCTTTGCGCAAGAAGTGGTCGAACTGGCCACGAAATGCACCGGGGAAGTTACGGTCGCGTTGTTAGCGGGAGCAGAGACCACGACGTTGGCTGTGGCGTCCGCCATTACGGTCAGGGCCAACGGGGTTTTCGCATACCCACCGCAACCATCCCATGACTGAACCGTGGCGTTGTAGGTGCCGGGATTCAGTTTGAGGCTGGTATTCAGAGCCGCTCCATTTTGGGTAGTAGCCAGAACGTTGTCCGCAGTGTAAACACCCACGGCTGAAACGCCTTTGCCGCAGCCCGTGGTCGCGCTCGCCACGAATTTAACTGGGTTTACGACTTTGCTGTTATTGGCAGGAGTAGTGACTTTCACCGAAGCCGAGGCAGCAGCGACCTTAATGGTCATCTGAACGCGATCGGTTCCGCCGCAATTGTCCCACTGCTGAACGGTAGTTCTATAAGTTCCAGGATTTAGATGAATCGTCGTATCGAGTTTGGATCCGCTTGCCACATGGGCCAGGGCTTCATCGGCGGTGTAAATGCCGATTGCGGAAACTCCTTTTGCGCAACTGGTAGTAGCCGAAGCTACATAATGAACTGACGTACCGACGGTGGCGCCATTGGTTGGGCTACTTACCGAGACGCTGGCGAGAGCGGAGTCGGCAAGAAAAGCGGTGAGAAACAACACTACGAGATATGGGAGGGCTGTCCGGCATTTTGACATGCAGTGATTCTCCAAACTGATGAAGGGTTTAGGGCATACTAAGG
>DATBAT010000384.1:0-18481 GCA_036271375.1 Terriglobales bacterium | reverse complement strand
CTCTGTGGTTCCGATTTCCCCGATACAAAGGCGGAAACCTTTGCCTGGCTTACGATGGGTACCAAGGCGTTCAGCTAGGCGACAGACGAACTGACTTGTGGTGCAAGTGCCAATAGAGAGGATACCTGCCGCAGTTACCGAAGCGGTCCCTTAAATATTGGTTCCAACCCGCTCCCGCCTTCCCCAAGACCATCATCTCGATTTCGGTTTTTCTTCGGAGTTGTTTCGTTACTCCCGCTCACCGCGCTTGTTACCTTGCAGTTGCTGGGGCAGACCTCCAGCCAAGGAAAATATCCGGGCTGCGCCGATCGCCTTCGAACGCAACCCTTCGGGAGGATAGGCACATGCAAAACACCTTTAGCGCGGTTGTTATGAGTTCAAGAGAAAGCGCAGCACTGCAGCCGGGACCATTTCGCAAGAAGATAAGCCCTAGTAGCAGCCCATCTGTGTCGGATTACGGGATTCGCCACACCGTGGAGCTTGAAACGTGCCCCGTCTGCCACTCCGACCACCGCATTCCGGCCGCAGTTGCGCTGGCATACGAGGCGATATGCCAAAGCTAATTTCCAGGCCACGAGTCACTTCAGAAAGAAAAGCGAAGATGATTAACCTATTACAGTCCTCCCCAAAGAATTCTCTCGCAGCCGTATTGTTCCTTACCCTCTCGCTCGCCGCCTGTGGTGGAGCCTACGGGAGCCGGTCACCCGCTCCGGTACCGCGCTCTTTGTCGATCAAACCTTCGACCGCCGTAGAAGCGGTTGGCGAGACCAGGCAGTTCTCGGCGCAAGTGACCTTCAGCGACAGCACCACCCGCGATGTCACCTCGCAGGTGGTCTGGGTCTCTAGTCCCAGTGCGGTCGCCACCATTACAAAGTCTGGTGGCCTCGGGAGCGCGCTTGCGCCGGGTGACGCCACTGTTTCGGCAAGCTTTACTGCCTCAGGCGCCTCGGTAGCCGCATCCGCCGTGTTGCACGTGGCGAGGGGGGCATCCATACAGTCGATCGAAGTTTCCCCTGGAACCAATCCGCTTGAACTCGGCGCGAGTCAGCAGTTCGCCGCCACTGCAACGCTGGCAGACGGCAATACCGAAGACGTAACTCGGCGTGCTGCCTGGACAACCAGCGACCCAGGCGTACTCCGGGTCAACACAGCTGCCGGACGGGTCGGTCTGGCCAACACCCGTGGTCCCGGCAGCGCGACCATTAGCGCAGTCGTGGAGGGCGTATCGGGATCTGCCCCGGTAAGAGTGGTGCGGCGCGTCGCGAAATTTATGTATGTTGCAGGCCCGTTTGGGATCGATGGTTACGCGGTTTCCCCGGCGGATGGGTCGCTCACTTCGGTACGCAGTGCCCGATTTGCCTCGGGAGAAGTTAGCTCCCTGACGATCACACGCGACCGGAAGTTTCTCTATGCCGCAGACGTCGCGTTGGGTGCAATCTGGGCTTTCCAAATCGGCGCTGATGGGGGACTAGTTCAAATCCCAAATTCTCCTTTTCCCACCACCGCCAATTCAAGTCCGATTTCTCTGTTGACACATCCTGCCGCCGATCTCCTCTTCATGACTAACTTTGATACCGGCGAGATTACGACCTTTACCATCGGGTCAGACGGCGCGATTTCGCCTCATGCTCCAGTGTCATTTATCGGCAGCCAGCCTCTGTCGGGCACAACTACACAAGACGGGAAATTTCTCTATCAGGCCGTTCAGGACGGCGGGTCAGCAACCATTGCGGGTTTCTCCATAGGCTCTAGCGGCGCGATTCAGCCGCTTTCCGGTGGACGGATCATAGCTGGCCCTTCTCCCAAGGTATTAACCGTCGATCCTTCCAGCCACTTCCTCTATGCCACTATCGCGGGATCCACGGAGGACATGCCGAGCGCCTTTTCTGGCTACGCCATTGATCACGTTTCAGGGCTGCTGACTCCCATCAAAGGCTCTCCCTTTGCCAACGCCGAAAATCCCATCGCAACCGCGATCGACGCGTCGGGAAGATTCTTGTACGTGGTTGATTCGGGACAAGCTACGGATGAGAACGTGGTCTCGGCATTTTCGATCGACCCAGGAAGCGGCGCCTTATCGCCCATTCCCGGCGCTTCGCTTCCTGTCTCACCTCTGACGCAATCTATCGCGATCGATCCAAGCGCACAGTTTGCCTACGTCGGACTGAGTGGCACGCAAGGCATTCGCGCGTTCAAAATTGACCAGAATACGGGGGCTTTGACTGAGATTTCGGGGTCGCCGTTTGTGGACCGCGGAGACGTGACAGCAATGGCGCTTACCTACTAGTCAAAATTCCGGGTCGCCGTTAGAAACCAGGAATGCCAGAAACCGTTCGTAAACCAGCCAACGAAAATGGCGTCGCAAACGGTTCCTAAAACCACCAAACCCGGCTCTGGCAAACCTTTCTGTGATAAATAGCTCTTTCGGGAATAGAGCATCGTCCATGTATAATTCGGCCCCGTCCCGAATTGGAGAAGTTCATGATGCGCATTCCCGCCTTAGGGTTCTTACTGACCGGTCTTTGGTTGCTAGTGCCGTCCACTCAGGCTTTCGCAAGCTGTCCGTCAAAGGGCCCCGGCGTAACCGTTTGTAGTCCTGCGCCAGGGGCGGTCGTTAGTTCACCTGTACACTTCATCGCCTCGGTGAGCTCGGCATGCGCCAAGGGAATCAGTGCGGTTGGAATTTACAGTTCGACTAACAAGAGAGCTTTCGTGGCGAATGGCGGAACCCTGGATACCTTTCTCCCGCTGAGCGCCGGAGGCTACAGCACCACGATTCAGGAATGGGACAATTGCGGCGGATCGCAAAAGGCAAGTCTTCCCATCACCGTGCGGGGTACCTCTGTGCTGACCTATCAGCACAACAGCCAGCGCACGGGCGCCAATCTCTTCGAGACCGTCCTCAATCCTTCCAACGTGAATTCGAGGACCTTCGGGAAGCTCTACTCCTTTCCTGTTGATTCTTTTATCTACGGCCAGCCTTTGTACGTTCCAAATCTGAAGATAGGCGGCGCGATCCACAACGTGGTTTTCGTAGTTACGCAAAACAACAGTGTCTACGCCTTCGACGCCGACAACAAGTCTTCGGCTCCGCTGTGGCATATCCGCATAGACCTGCCCGTTCCGTGTACTGACCTCCTGCCTGCGAAAGGATCCCTTTGTAATCTGGTTCTTCTCTCTCCAGGCGTTGGCATAACCGCAACTCCGGTCATCGACCCAACCCAGGGCGCTATCTATGTTGTGGCGCGAACCAATCCCAGTAACCTCGGCAAGTATTGGCAGGGCATTCACAAGCTCGATCTGCTTACTGGGAAGGAAATGCTGGCCAGCCCAAAGGTCATCGGAGGGACGGTGCCGGGCACCGGGGCCGATAGCGTGAACGGACTCGTAACCTTCAACGCTAAAACCCAAAACGCGCGGTCGGCGCTTCTGTACGCCAACGGGAATATCTATGTCGCATTCGCCTCCATAAACGATGCCCCGACCTTTCATGGCTGGATTTCCGGTTACGACGCAACAACCATGAATCAGGTAGCGCTGTTTAACACCACTCCCAACAATAGTTCCAACAGCAATGGGGCCGGAGAGCTAGGCGGAATTTGGGGTGCCGCGTTGGCTGCCGACGCAAACAATTCGATCTTTGCAGCTACAGGAAACGGAACCTGGGACAACACCAGGAACGACTGGGCAAACACCTACCTGAGACTGGTTCCGAACGGAAAGACGCTACAGGTTGCAGACTACTTCACCCCGGAAGAGCTTGCTTCTCACGATAGAGACGATGATCTTGGAACCAGCACCGCGATCCTGCTTCCCGACCAACCTGGCTCATTTCCTCACGTGATGGTGGGGGCCGGAAAGTTGGGCACCGTGTACGTGATGAACCGCGACGCCATGGGCAAATACCATAGCGCTGGCGATCAAATCCTCCAGGAAATCCCCACCGGGGTGGGAGTTCCTGCGACAACCGGCCCCGACTGTAACGTGCAATTCAAGGATTGCAACTATGGCTCCCCAGCTTACTGGAACGGAAATATTTACTTCTCCGGCGTGAACGACAGCGTCAAGTCGTTTACCGTCGCCAACGGACAGTTGTCTGGGCCGATCTCCAAAGCGCCTTCGGTTTATGGATACCCAGGGGCGGTTCCCACCATCTCCGCCAACGGCTCGCAGAATGGGATTGTCTGGACGGTCGAGGCTGGCAAGGCGATTCTCCATGCCTACGATGCGAACAACCTGGCGAACGAACTCTTCACCAGCAATCAGGCTGCCGGCGGCCGCGACGCCCTCGGCTCAAGCGTAAAGTTCTCGGTCCCGACCGTGGTGGAAGGCAACGTGTTCGTTGGCACCCAGAAGGCTGTAGTTGTTTACGGATTGCTACCGTAGGGACATTTTCGTGAAGCAGGCGCACTAGAGGTTCTGCGGAAAGGCCTTCGCGTATTCCGGTAGCTTTAAAACATCATCGACCAGACCGAGATTTTCTCACCCGGCGTCCAGGGTCTCGCAATATTCCGAAGCTGCCTGAAAACTGATGCCCATTAATTTCGCGATTTGCTTCACCCGCTTCTTGCGAGCGAGAGAGATTTTAGTTTCGCCCCCAACATAGCTCCACCCGCCATCGGGTTTCTGTTCCCACCCCTGGCGCTGGATCACCTCGTCGGTTCCCTCTGCTTCTGTATCCACAATTCCTCAAGTTAATGATACCCCGCCCCGGTGGCGGCAGCCGTTCCGGTCTTCCCACACCAAAGCCGAGTGGTCTAACCGATCTCCTAGTGCAAACTCCATATTCCCCGGTATCGACCGGTCCCAGTGAAATCTTTAACGTAAGTGAGCCGGAACAAAGGAACAAGAAATGTAGGGCGGGCGCTCTTACCCGCCAGCGGCCGGCAAGAGCGATGAGTTCACAGGCGTTTCATCACGTCGCTCGCTGAGGAGGAACCCATGGAAGACCTGGCAAAAATCGCCGAACAACTGGGCGAAGAATCCGAAACCTTCAAGAACTTGGCCGCAGGCGCGAAAGCTACGAATAATGAAGTTCGTTTACCCGCCTCTACCGTAGAAGGACTGGCCAGGCGTTTCGCCCAACTGGCCGAATCGCTACGCACGATCTCGAAAACCAAACAACTCGGCACACAGGAGCATTCGTGAAAACTCTGACTTGCAAACAACTAGGCGGCAAATGCGATCAAAAGTTGTCGGCCGATTCATGGGACGAAATGGTGAAAGTCATGACTAAACACGTGATGGAGAAGCATCCCGACGTGGCCAAAGAAATGGAACGTATGCACAACGAAGACCCAAAGAAGTGGGGCAAAGAAATGAAGCCCAAATTCGACGCCGCTCCCGAGAGCTGAGCTTTTCCCTCACGCCCGGCGGCAGATCGTGCAGTCGGGCTTCCCCCTACTTGCCCGTACCGTTCACCGGGGCTTTCTGCGGCGATCCCGCGGCGTTATCGGTCAAGGTCAACGATGCGGTTCTCGGCCCCTTCGAAACCGGCTTGAAAGAAACCGAGATCGTGCACTGCGCGCCAGCGGCCAGGGCCGTGCCACAGTTGTTGGTTTGTAGGAACGAAGCCGGGTTCGTTCCTACAAAACTTACCGTGGAAATCGCCAGGCTGGCGCTCCCCGTATTCTGGAGCGTAATCGGCTTTGGCGCGCTGGTTGTGCCTACAGTCTGCGCGTCGAAGGTGAGCGTCGCCGGGGTGAGAGCGACTTGTGGAGACCCCCCGGTAATGGTAAACGCGACACTGTTCGACGTTCCACCTCCGGGAGCAGGAGTCGTAACGGAGATGGGTATCATCCCGCTGGCGGCGATGTCGCTGGGAGGAACCACGGTAGTGAGGATCGTACTTGTAACGTAGGAAGTGGGCAAAGCAACTCCATTCCACTTAATGACGGAAGCCACCGTAAATCCGCTTCCATTTACGGTGAGCTGAAATCCAAGTCCACCCTTCGCTACCGAGGATGGCGCAATTGAGCGAATCACCGGTGTCGGGTTTGAGCCTGTGGGCGCCGCCAGACTGCTGGTCAGCAGGTAAACATCCTGCCCGGTGTAGTCGGCATTTGGTCCGAGGAACGCAAACCCGTTCGTCCCCCAGCGCACCAGGCTGTTCGCCAATGTCGCAGTGATCTGCGGCAAGCCGAGAAATCCCGTGAGCAGATGGGACTTCTGTCCATAGGCGGACAGCACGAGTGCAGAGGAGTCCTGCTCATAGTTCTCATTCCCCAGCAAGAAAAGATGTCCTCCCGGCGCATCCAGGATCAGGTTGGACAGATTGGGATAGGACGTGGAGTTGTAAGTGGTCACCGGGAAGCTTCCCACCTGCGCCTTAGTTGCTGGGTTCCAGATTTCGCCCGCGCTGGTGTAAAGCAAGGTTCCGTCGGAAACCACCTGCGCGCCCGTGGTGTTGTTTCCTCCATAGTTGCCACCGGTCAGTGGGGCAAAATGCAGGCCTTGCGCATCCAGCGTCACAATATTGAAGAATGAGTTTTGCACCAGGCTGAAAGGCAGCGAATAAATCGCCTGCGGAGTACCGGCAAACGCCAAGCTGCTGAATTCCGGAGAGAAGGCGATGGATGATGACGGTACGTAATTGACCAGACCCTGGTCGTTATACAACGCCATCACACCTTGCAGGGCAAGAATGAACTGCAACGGCGAGCCCGGGACGCCTTTGAGGTCCGAAACCGTCTGCGGGAAGCATCCCGGACAAGAAGGATTGGGAGGGAAAGGGAAGGTTCGGTCGACAGCCCTTGTCGCCAGGTTGATGCGTTGTACCGTCTGGTCCTGGTTTGCCGCCAGAAAAAGATACTTGCCATCATTGGACGCGGTAATCACTCCCGGATTCGCTCCGACCTGAATCGGTGCGCTCACCGCCAGCGTAGCTGGATCGATGGAAACCACCGAATTGGGATTCACAAGCGAGGAAGAAGGAATCGTGGCGTAGAGCAGTGTTGATCCGGGGACCGTCGTCAAAAATCCCGCACTCAAGTGCAACGCGAGGTATCGGGTCAACGGCGCTGCCGTACTGATTCCACCCCCGGGAGCAGGATTTGCCACGGTAACCGAGACCTCTCCGATTGCATTGTTTAACGGTGCTCCCACCGTGGCCTGGAGTTCCTGTCCGTTGAAGTACTGCGTCGGCTGCGCCATCCCGTTGATGGCAATCACCGATGCCGGGTAGAAATTAGCCCCGTATACCGTAACCGTCATCGGGCCGTTCTGCGCTTGAACCGAAGGCGAGCCTAATGACGAGATTAGGGGTATCGGATAGGCAGTGTCACCGACCCCAGTCAGGGTCAATGTGGCTTTGGGATGAAGTGGATCGTTGGACGCAATCGAGAGGATGCCTGTCCGAACGCCGCCTGCTTTTGGCGAAAACGTCACCGTAATAAAGCAGTAGTCCCCGGGTTGGAACGTCCCAAGGCAGGCGTTTTGCGCCATGATGAAATCGCCGCTCAACGCCACCGAGGATATTTGTAGGGGCGCCGTTCCGCTGTTCGAGAAGAATAGATATTGAACCAATCCAGTCGTATTGACCAGCAGGTGTCCAAAGTCGATCGTGGCCGACGACGGCGAAAGCTGGCTTGCGAGGCCCTGACCCTGGAAATACACAGTCTGCGGCGAGATGACCGCATTGTCTTTGAAGACGATCGTGCCTCCCACCGGTGAACTGTCCTGAGGAATGTAGGTGACAGTAATCAGACAAGCCGCGCCCGGCGGAAGGGCTCCGCAACTCTGGGTTGGCTTAACTGTTGCATCCGAAGACGCCACGCCGGTTAAAGTCAGCGGCGCATTCCCGCAGTTCGTCAGATGCAAGGTCTTGCTGCTGGAAGTTTTCGCCGCTACCGACCCGAAGTCCAGGTTCCACGAATCCAAACAAAACGATGCCGCCGCAACCGTCATATTGAATTTGGAGACAAAAATGTGGGCACCCTGTTTCGGAGGAGCAGGCTGGAAGCTTCCGGTGGTGGTCGGGAAAGCAACGCTCGAAGTCTGCCCAGCCACAATAAGGTTATCTTTACGGTCGATGGTTAGCCCGCCCACGGTTGGCGATTGCAGGATCAGGTCGGTGGCGTTTA
This sequence comes from Terriglobales bacterium, assembly GCA_036271375.1. Taxonomy (GTDB): domain Bacteria; phylum Acidobacteriota; class Terriglobia; order Terriglobales; family Acidobacteriaceae; genus DATBAT01. The sequence continues at coordinate 10,400 of DATBAT010000384.1, read as the reverse complement.
ACAAGCTGCCAAATAGCAATCCGCTCAGGTCCGGCGTCATTTCGGCCAGCACGACTCCTTGATTGCTGAATCGGTTCTGTGTACTGACGAAGGGGTTCTTCAACGGAAAGTCGCTGGACGCGGTAGTGCCCCCAACGTAAACATTGGAATGGCTGTCCAGTGCGATTCCGCTGAAACTCGTTCCGATATTACTGTCCGCTGGAGTGCCCGCGAGGTAGGTTGCAGCCAGAACTTTTTTCCCAAACGGATCGAGCTTCAAAATAAACCCGTAGTTGCAAGTACAGTTGACCCCACTTTTAACGGTTTTCTGAAAGGCATTGCTGCTTGCCGGAAGATTAGTTTCGTTCGTTCCTCCAGTCACATACGAATTTCCAGAGGTGTCGACTGCCAGGCCGGCGACGGTATCAATGCCGGGTAGATAGGTTGCATAGTTGATGGCGGACGCGTTGGCGTTAAGCTGAAGCACGAACCCGGTCGTTGCATCCGTGTAGATCGATGTTGGGAATGTCGGCAGAACCACTCCGGAAGTTGCCGGCAATCCCGGGCCAGCAGTGCCTGCAACGGTAATTTGCCCTTTTACATCTACCGAGATCCCGCCGGGGGCGAAGACATTATTCAGATAAACAATAGGAGATTCTGCTTCTGTGCCGGGAATAATCGTGCTGTAGAGCAGGACGCCTGTGGGAGACACTTTAAGCACGAAAGCCGAATTAATGGGATAACCTGTCAGCGTTTTCGCTAACGTCCCTGGCGTGATCTTGAAATGCGGATCATCGGTGACTCCCGCCAGGAACGCGTTTCCCGCCGCTCCCACCACTAAGCGTCCGTCGTTGAACGCATCATATCCTCTAATTCCGCCCACCAGCCCGGCGTAGTTGAAGTTGCTACCATCGGGTTTCAAAGACACAATGAAGAAGCAGTCGTTGTTACCCTCGCAGGTCAGTGGCGGCAATGAGCCGGCGTGGGGAAAGTTGTTGGATGAGGATACGCCGGAAATGACGATGTTACCCGAAGGGTCGATGGCAATGGCCCCTGCTGCGTTCCTTGAAGACCCTCCCAGATAGGTGGAGTAGAGCAAAGTGTGTCCCGTGGGATCGAGCTTGGAAACGAAGGCGTTGGGTGATCCCTGAGGACTCTGCTGAGAGCCATTTTTCACAGGGAAATCCGGCGAAATAGTCGAGCCCGTCACATAGACGTTTCCCGCGGCATCGGTTGCAACCCCTGCGGCAGTATCCATGCTTGATCCCGCCAGGTAAGAGGAAAAACTGAATACCGGATCGATGACTAGTTCACGGTTGCGGTCGTACCTACCCAACTGGAAACGCACTGAGTTGTCCGCGCCCAACACAAAGCTTGATTCGACAGGTTCGCGCCCCGAATCGGACTCCTGATAGGCCACGGGCTTCAGGAACAGCAGCTTGCTTTTCCCCAGCGAGAGTTCCAGGTTACCGGTAGCGGTCACACGAATCTCGTCCGCGCCCGAAACCGAAAGCCCGATTCGACTCGCATCAGCCATTTCTCCGACCCGAAAGTCGTATTCAACCGTATCGCCGCTGGCATGAAAAACCAGATCAATCCCGGGGTAGATGGAGCGATACACAACTTGCGAATGGTTGGTCACACCCCGAATCCAGCGCGAAGGATCGTCCCCCAACAGGAAGTTGCTGACGCTGGGCAGAAGCTCGCGCCCCTCTGGCTTCGCCTCCGGCCGCCTTCCCAGCATGCGTACACCGATTTGGCCACGCGCACCATCGTGGCCGGGAAGAAACACGTCGATTCCTGACTGGGAAAAGTATGTTTCCACACCGGCGTGACGAGACAGGAATTGATAGGCGGCAGGCGCTTGTCCTGCGTTTGCCTCAAAAATAACAGGTAGGGATGCCGCGCGAGTCTGGGCATTTCCAGTCTGTGACGAAATGCTCAAAAATAACGACACTACAAGCGCAAGGAATGAAGAGTATCGCCGCATAAAAGTCAGTCCTTAAAGGGGTGTCACAGGGCCGGATTTACAACAAAGCTCGCGAAGTGTATAGGTATCCCGAACAATTCGCAAGAGTCACTAATGAAGAGATACTTGTTGAAGTGAATCACCCGTAGCCGCAGCCACAACTAGCAGCCATGAACCAGCAACTGGAAACTAATTTTCCCCCAACTCTTGCAGTGAAACTGCCTCCGCCGGGACTCATCGCTGGTTGAACCGCCAGGATTATGCGGTTCGTGCCCATATTGGAACAGACTGAGCGATTAAGCCTCACTTCGCATCGGAATTCCCATTTCGGGAACTCGCCAACTCCTTTGTCCTCACCCATCTTTACAAAACGTTCCACGCGGAACGTTTTGTAAAGTTGTTGCCAACCTAGTGGACGGCGGTGACTTTGTAGTCGCGGTAGTCGATGGTGAGGTAGGCATGTCCGCCGAGGCGGGTGCTGGTGATGCTCGAGTTGGATTTAGGCAGCCAGAAATTCCCCCACTTGGCGTAGGTGTGTTCGATCTTGATTTCTTTGGTCCAGAAGGAAGGGTTGCGCGCGGGCTCAGCTTCGATGTGCGTGACCGCGAAGTCGGCGGCGTCGACCCAGATTTTTCCGCGGTAGAGAAGCTTCTCTTTCGTTTTCGGTTCGACCGAAAGAATGTAGTGCGAACCCGTGGGCGTGTTCTCGTGTCCGATCAACGTGAATGAGTAGTTGTTTTCGTTGAGCGCGACCTTGCTTTGGTTTTCAGGAGTCAGCGCTTCTCGTTCGCTGTCCATCAGGCGCGTCAGCACGCGGTCGATGAGGAACCTGGATCCTGATGATGAGCGCACGGTGAACACCTTCGTCGCGGGCGCTCTGTACTTCACGTCAACCACCATCTCGGCCGCGCGTGAACTGGGGAAGCCTTCGTAGCGAATCTTGTAGTCGCGCGTGTCCTCGTAGGAGGCAAGATTGTTAGCGCGCTCGAGGTTCATCCGCACTAAATTCTTGACGACTTCTTCGCCGGAAAGTTCATGAGGCTGCTGAGCCAGAAGCGGCGAGGCCAAGAGAAGAATTGCGCACACGGCCTGGAGGGAGAACTTCATTCGGCGGGCTACATCAATGCTACTACGTTCTGAAAAAAATCAAGGCAGGGCGAGACCTAGGAGGGATTACAGAAGTGCCGAGATGGCATGGGTGCGCGATTGCGCACCCATAATTATTTCGTTCTCACTGCGGAAGCGGGTGCGTCGATGGTGACGTCAACGACGGCTCCGGGCTTCAGTTCTACTTTTTCACCCTTATCATTTTCGAGCTGGTTGTCGATTCTGATCTCGCGATAAAGATGGTCGGCGCCTTCGACCGCGATCTGTGCCTTATCGGGCTGGCTGGGATGCGGACTCTTGATAACGGCTTCGACCGTTCCCGGCAGGGTTATGGTAGCGGCTGCGTGGTCAGACATATTCACACCTCTTTTGAGAGACGACTAAGAATTGTTTCGCCCGTACCTCACCGGAGGCAAAACAATCCAGATTGTGAAATCTATAAAAGAAGGCTACCACAATTCGCAAAGAGCGCGTTGGTTAGCGGGCAAACACATGGTTACGCAGAGCGTTCCGAGTGGCGGCTGACGAGACGCGCTCTACCGGCTTGGCGTGCGGACGCTTGAGGTGAAAATAGAGGCATCCATCACAGAAGACCTGGTTGCAAACCTCGCAACCATCCGAATGCAGATCGCAAAGAGCTGTGCCGCAGTCGGAACAGGTTTCGGAGGAGGGAAGGCTGCAGGCAAATCCCTTGACCTCTTCGAGGACGATTCCGCAGGAGGCCGTCGCTGTGACTTCGTGGGTCAAGAGATTTTGGTGGGCAGGAACGCAAAGTCCGAAAGCACGTTAGTGACTTCGGCTTTGGGCTGCTGCCCACGGTTAATATATGCGAGTTGGATCGTGAGGCTAATACAGGATTCCTGGTAATGCGAAGAGGATATTACCTAAGGGCGGGGACGAAGTCGAGGCTTCGGTTAGACGAGCCGGGAGAGCTTCAATTGGATAACGACTTTTGAAAATCAACAATTAGCGCTTAGCCATGAGCATTTAGCCACGCAGGTGTTGCGAGAGTTATTGAGAGAGTACGGGCGTCGCTTTGCCTCCGAAGGGCTTGGAGCGGTTGGGCATCCAGAGAGCGCCGAGTGCCTCTGCCGCGTCTCTGATCGCCTGTTTCTTGGCGGCGACCGCATTGCGTTGGAAAATCGGGGTGCGTTTCTTGGCGTCGGGATCGATTTTTGAGATGGCGGCTACGAACGCGCCCTCTAATCTGTGTGAGTCCACTCTCTGTCTCCTCTAGGACACGAGGATTAGACCTCATCGCGGTTCGCCCGCCAATACCGGATGCTGCGGAGACGGAGGGGGAAGAATATGTAGGCGAGGGATTTTCTCTAAGTAGGCCGGGTAAATGGTTTACTCGATCTGCGTTTCCGTCACTATCAGGGTAAGCATCGTCGATGCGGTCTGGCCTGCCGAGTTTACTTTCACCGTCAACGTATAAGCGCCCAAAGGCGTCTGGGGCGAAGCGGTGAATTCGAGTGCGCCGGAAGGGTTCGTGTCCGAGAAGACGTACTTTTCACTGAGACCCGCGGGCAATCCGCCGACCGCCACCAGAGCGGTTTCACTGGTCGACACAATGAGAATCGATACGGAGACTCGGGTTCCGTCCTGTGGAACCTTGACGGAGGAAACCAGAAAAGAGACTGTGATCGGATTTGGGGTTGACATTGACATCGAGCCGCCACCGCAACTGCACGATGCAAGTAGCGCGAATGCCAGGATACTTTGTCGAACGGTCGGCAAGGATAGCTTCATAGAACTGACGGGCGAACCAGCCTAAATCTTCCTGCATGACGGCGCCAAAATGCAACAATACTGTCTGCCGGTTTCGGCACGACCCGGCCTCGATAATTTTGCCGCCAGTGAAGTGACAGGAGGCGACATGCGTACCCGGCTATTCGTCGCAGTTACGCTGCTCTTCGCAGCCATTCCTTTGGCCGCGCAACATTGCCGCAAGAACAACCTCGACTCGTCATCAGGATACTGCACCGTTCCTGATCACAAGTTGACCCCTGGAAAGATGGATTCATCCCTGGTGTGCAAATCCAACGAAGACCGTCCGCGCAAGGTGACCATGTCGGAGAAGAATGCGATTCTGAAAGCCTACGGCTATCCCGCCGACACCGACAAGTCTACCGGAGAGTTTGACCACTGGCTGCCTCACTGGATGGGCGGATCGGACGACCAGAAGAATATCTGGTTTGAGCCGCATAAGGGGACTTTTGGGTCGCTTGCGAAGGACAAGGTTGAGCTGATGCTGTGGCGCAAGGTTTGCGAGGACAAAAGCATGACGCTGGACCAAGCCAAGGCGGCATATCTAAAGGGATGGACGAAATTGATTCCCAAAAACTGAGCGAAAACGTTGGCCGCCAGTCTGCCGGCGGAAATTCGTCCGTGCAGAATTTTGCATGGTAAAAGCGTCCGAGGACGCCCACGCCGCGAGTATAATTCCGGTCTTCGCAGTCAAAATAATGATTGGACCCGGGGAAAAACCATTGGGCCTAAAATCGCTCGGCTTCTGCGCTCTGCTATCTTTTGCCTTCTGTTTTTCAGGCTGTTCCCTTCAGGCGCCGCTGTACGGCAGCTCAGTGTCAACCACGGCTAATCCGCAAGTGGCGATGTATTCCGTCTACGCCAGCGGACCGGGCAAAGTTTCGGTGCAGTTCGGCTTGGACACTCAATACGGGCTGACGACCTGGGCGCAGACGGTGACGACACCGGGAGCGGTCGATTTGTTCGTGGCAGGAATGAGGGCCAACACTGCCTACCATATGAGGGCCGTGCTACAACGCGACGACGGTACCCAATTTTTGGATGGAGACCACGTTTTCACCACCGGAGGAACCGATCCGGCCACAGTCCCCGCAATCACCAGTCCAGGGAAAATTCCGCAGGGCGGCGTAGAGCTGTTGACACAAGCTTCCGGCACTTCGAGGCCCCTGATTACAGATCTTCAGGGCAACGTTCTCTGGACCTACGATTTCGTGCCCGATAAGACCGTGCCGAATCCGATGAAGTTGCTGCCGAATGGCCACTTCCTGATCAACTTCAGCGAGGGAGCGACGGACGGGCTGCACTCGGTGATTCAGGAGATCGATCTTAGCGGAACCCTGATCTGGCAAATGACGGCGGACGATCTCAACGCCGCGCTGGCCGATGCTACCTGCGCTGGATGCAATATCACAGTTGTCGGAACGCACCACGATTTTGTGCTGCTGCCGAACGGACACCTGGTTGTGATTGCGGCCACGCAAGAAGAAGTTTCAGGGACGACAGTGACCGGAGATGTGATTATCGATCTGGACGAAAACCACAAACCGGTTTGGATTTGGAACGAGTTCGATCATCTGGATATCAACCGCCGGCCCTTTGCGTTTCCCGATTGGACGCACACCAATGCGATGATCTATTCGCCCGACGATGGCAATTTAATTATTTCCCTTCGCCACCAGAACTGGCTGATCAAAATCGACTACGCGGATGGGCTGGGCGCGGGAGACATCGTTTGGAAGCTGGGCTATCAAGGTGACTTCAAGCTGGTGGGCGGATCCGATCCGGAGGACTGGTTCTACGCACAGCACGGTCCGTCGTTCACGACCGAAAAAACGTCGGACTTATTCTCGCTGGTGCTTTTTGATAACGGCGATGACCGGGTCTTTCCCGCGGGAGTGATTTGCAATGGCAACGGTGCGCCACCGTGCTTGTACAGCACGGTGCCGATCCTGCAACTGGACGAGAGCGCCAAAACCGCGACGTTGGTATTTCATCCCAAGGCCCCAACGTATTCCTTTTTTGGCGGCAATGCTGAGGTTCTGGCTAACGGAAATGTGGAGTTCTGCGAGGCTGCAGGAGGGCCGGGAACGACCGGCGTGGTCTACGAGATCACCCAGGACGACAATGCGGAACAGGTCTGGCGGACGGAAACGACCGGGAACTTTCTTTACAGAGGACAGCGCTTGCCGAGTTTCTATCCCGGAGTGCAGTGGTGAGCTGGTCAAGGCGCGAAACCCCAACCTGTCGCACAAGACACGGTTCCAGTATGGGGTATTCGGCCCTAGGTAAGTGGTTCATAAATAAGGGCTAGGTGTCGGCACTGCGTCACTTTCCCATCCGGTTACCTACATTACAGAGATATATTGCCCTAGCGACAAATCCCTTGTAACTTATTACTGGTTGAAGCTGTGCCTACCCTCCCCGGGCGTCGTTCGGTCGTACTGATGAGTGCCAATCCGTCCAAGCCAAATTCGAGCTTGAAAGCAGAGTCGTTGGATCGAACTGTGGTATCGGCCCGTTACGCGAGTTCGTTAGAGTCCCAACTTCCCAAGTTTGAGGCGCTACAGGCGCTGCTGGCTTTTTCATCCTTGCAAGAACAGATTCGCCAACGACGCGCGGCTGAATTGGGACAGGCTACCAGTGCGCCTCCGTCGTGGACGGCGGAACCTTTTATTGTCGATGAAGTTTTGCAGTTGGTGGCGGAGCGCGCGCTTTCGATCACTGGTTCTGACGGAATTGCGGTCGCCATCATCGAGGGAAGCGAAGTAGTTTGCCGCGCTTCCGCAGGCCATGCCGCGCCCCCGCGTGGAGCGCACTTCGATGCAAGTTCGGCGTTTTCGGCGAGCTGTTTGCGCGAAGGCAGGATCGTGCGCTGCGACGATTCCGAAGATGATCCGCGAGTGGATGTAGAGGTGTGCCGCCGGTTGGGGACGCGCTCGATGGTCGCGCTGCCGTTGCTGGCGCAGGACCAGGTTGTGGGGTTGATTGAAGCGTTCTCAGGTGTTCCTTATGGATTCACCGACAGCGATATTCGCAGTCTGAATCTGCTTTCAGAATTGGTTTTGGCGGCGATGAAACCTGAGGAGCCTCTGGCGACGGTCAAGCCGGAGCCGGTTCAGGCCGATGTTGCTCCTGTGACGCCTCCGTTAATGCCGAGTGTCGAAGAGCTGCAGTCGGCATTGCAGATTCATAAAGCGGAAGTCGGGTTCTACGATTCGACGCGGGATGAACAGGCGACAATTCTTTCCGACTACGCGGAAGAAAAGAAGACGCCGGTGTTTTTGACGGTGGTTTTCGTCATCATGATTGTGGCGCTCCTGGCCGGAGCCGGCGTCTGGTGGAAGATGCACGTGGATGGCAAGCGGATGGTGTTCCCGCATCCGATTGCGCCGAGCGTTTCCACTGAATCCACGCAATCGGCTACGCCAGCGGATGTCGATCAGGAAGAGCCGACCGTTCCCGCAGCGGCGGAGGGTTCGACGGCGCAGCTTACCGGGATTCGGCACTGGTCGTCAGACCAATCGAGCACCGTGGTGATCGATCTGCAAGATCATGTGCAGTATGAGGCACACCGGCTGGCGAATCCGGAACGCATTTATTTTGATTTGCACGATATTTCGATTGCGCCGGGATTGAAGAAAGTCGTCGAGATTGAAGATGCGCTGCTGGTGCGGGTGAGGATAGCGCAGCCGAAAGATGGAATCACGCGCGTGGTGTTGGAGACCAAAGGCTCGCCGAGTTTTTCGGTGAGTATGCAGCAAAGTCCTTACCGGCTGGTGGTGGATGTGCGCCCGGTGGGCGCTCCGGCCCGGCCGAGGGCGACGAACTTGTTTGCGCCGCTGAATCCGGATGCCATGGCTTCGCTGGCTGATGTAGTGACGCCGAAGTCGAGGCATACCGCGGTCGCAGGGAAGTTGCGAATTGCGCTCGATGCGGGCCACGGTGGATGGGACCTGGGAACGGTTGGCCACTCGGGACTACAGGAAAAAGAATTAGTGCTGGATATCGTCGCGCGGCTTGGCCAGTTGCTGGAAGAAAAGCTGGGCGCGGAAGTCATCTACACCCGCGAGGACGATAACTACATTTCGCTGGAGAAACGGACCGAGTTGGCGAATTTGTCGCAGGCCGATCTGTTCGTTTCGGTGCACGCGAACTATAGCGATTTAACTTCCGCGCAGGGAATTGAGACTTATTACACCAATACATATTCGTCCGTACGGGCGCGTACGCGCAGCACATCCGCACCGCTCGATGTGGACTGGACGAACGTCGATATTCGCGAGAAGGTCCTGCAATCGAAGAAGCTGGCGGCAGAGGTGCAGAAGTCGCTGTTTAAGGTCCTCTCGGGGGACAATCCGACTTTGCGGGACCGCGGAGTGAAGAAGGCGTCTTACGTGGTGTTGACTGGGACCACGATGCCGGCGGTGCTGGCTGAGGTTTCGTTTGTGAGCAGTCCTTCGGATGAGGCGCACCTGCGGACTCCAGAGTATCGGCAACAGATTGCCGATGCGATTTTCAAGGGAGTGTCGGGGTTTAAGAGCGAGAAGCGGGTCACATTGGCTCGGAATACCGGGCGCGGGATTGGGCGGTAGATAGTTCTGCAGGCAGCGGTTTTGCTGACTTCGTCTCGCTCCCAAAAAATTAAAGTCAACCCCAGCCGCTAAAGCGAATTCGTTTGGACGTGTTGATTCACGGCTAAAGCCGATGCCCTTCCCGATTCTTGGAGATACGCGGCAGCGGTCCTATTCTGGAAAATCGAAATTCATCGTAATCTGCGATTCAATCTCAACCGGCTGGCCTTGTAAGAGATAGGGCTTGTATTTCCATTGTCGTCCGGCTTGTAGAGCGGCTTCCGCAAGAATCGGATCTCCAGAAATTACAGTCAGTTCCTGAATGTCGCCTTCGCGGCTGATGATTGCCCTCATTACGACGCTTCCTTTAATCCGCTTTTTCCGCGCTTCTTCCGGATACCTCGGTTGAACTTTCTTGAGTATTAAAGACCGCATCACCCCGGTAGAGACACGAACCCGAGTTGGGATTGGGCGGGTCGAGGGGGCTGGCGCGGGAACGGTCGATTCCTGCGCAAAAGCCATACAAGCCGATGCGAGGACGACAATGGTTAATCGAATCGAGATTGGTTTCAGCATAGGCGAAAGGAAGTATACAGCGATGCCGCTGGGTAAAGAGACGTAGCGGAGCTACGTCTCGACGCGAGTTTTTATTTTGGAACCTCGCCGTACTTTTCCAGCCATTTCATTTCTTCTCTTACTTTTATTTTTCCGTGCCAGGGGTTTTTGGCCAGCGAGTGGCCTTCGCCTGGGAAGATCAACAGCGTGCTGGGGATTCTTAGATTGTGCAGCGCGTGGTCCAGCAAATAGTCTTCCGCGACGGCTACGCGGATATCATCTTCACCGCCGACGATGTGCGTCGGCGTTTTTACTTTGTTGATTGGGAAGATGGCGGCTTCGTCGTGGTAGCGCTGCGCGGCTTCCCAGGGAACTCCGCCGAGGAAGTAGGCGTCGTCGAAGGTCATGTCGTCATTGCCCCAATTGGCGATGTGTTCTACTGCTCCGGC
>DATBAT010000383.1:0-9083 GCA_036271375.1 Terriglobales bacterium | reverse complement strand
CGTGTTGACGCGCTTGTTTGGCAGCGTTCCAGGCGTAGTCGAAGGCCTCGGCGGCAACCGTCTCTTTGCTGGTGAAATGGCGGTAGATGCCGCCTTTTTCCAGGCCGGTGGCCTCCATAAGCGCTTGCAGGGACGCGCCCTCGTAGCCCTTCTGATTGAAGATGGCTGCCGCCTCGGCCACGATGCGCTTGCGGGTATCTTCCCCTTTAGACATCCTGCCCCCCCGGACGGCCGTCGCGAGGCCGTCTTTCTAACTCACAGATATAGATGCAATTAAAGACCTATTGGTCTCTTTTATGTTGCACGCCGCTTTTATTTGCGACCGCTCGGTCTTTTATTACATCTGATGCTGAGTACGGCAAACATGGCCACGCTTTCCACTCCGTTCCCCACCGCCGCTTCCCAGCCCAAAGGCATTAACCCCTGGGTAATCGCCATCACGGTTACCCTGGCGACGTTCATGGAGTTGCTCGACACGGCTATTGCCAACGTCTCGCTGCCGCACATCGCCGGCGGCTTGGCCACCAGCTATGACGAGAGCACCTGGGTGCTTACCAGTTATCTGGTGGCCAATGCCATCGTACTTCCCTTAAGCGCCTGGTTAAGCCGCGTATTCGGGCGCAAGAACTATTACATGGCATGCGTCGCCCTGTTCAGCCTTAGCTCGCTGGCCTGCGGACTCGCCCCCAGTCTCGGCCTGCTTATCTTCTTTCGCGTGCTGCAAGGCATCGGCGGTGGCGGCTTGGCGCCGGTCGAGCAAGCGATTTTAGTCGACACCTTTCCTGGAGCCAAGCGCGCCGCCGCTTTCGCACTCTACAGCATGGCGATCGTGACCGCGCCGGCCATCGGCCCGCCGCTTGGGGGCTGGATCACCGATAGCTTTTCCTGGCGCTGGGTCTTCTTTATCAATGTGCCCATCGGAATTATCTCGCTCATTCTCACCAGCCGCTTCGTCTCCGATCCTCCGGAGTTCAAGCAAGAAGTCGAAGAAGCTCGGCAAGCCGGCAGGCTGAAGATCGACTATGCCGGAATTCTGCTCGTCGCCATCGGCTTCGCCTGCCTCGAAGTCGTGCTAGATCGCGGCCAGCGCGAAGACTGGTTCGAGAGCCATTTCATCGTGGGATTTTTCGTGGTGGCAATTGTCGCGATTGTAGTCGCTATTTTCTGGGAACTTCACCATCCCGATCCCGTCGTCGAATTACGCCTGTTGAAGGAACGCAACTTCGCAATCTCCAACGTCTTCTATTTCATATTTGGTTTTGTGTTGTTCGGTTCGACCGTGCTTATTCCGCAGATGCTGCAATCGCTCTACGGATACACCGCTACCGATGCGGGCCTGGTGCTCGGGCCGGGAGCGTTAGTGATCGTTGTGCTCGCGCCGTTGGTGGTCCGTTTGGTGAAAAAGGTTGAAGTGAAATGGCTGGTGAGTTTCGGCTTCGTCATCCTGGGTCTCGCCATGTGGTATTACGCCAGCTTCAATCTGGCAACCAATTATGGCAAAGAAGCCTTGGCGCGCGGAGTTCAGGGACTCGGCCTCGCGTTTCTTTTTGTGCCGACGAGTCAGCTTGCCTATTCCTATCTGCCTAAGAACAAGAACAACAAAGCGTCGAGTCTGACCAATCTATTCCGCAATCAGGGCGGAAGCTTCGGCATCGCCTTTGTCACCACCATGATTGAGCGGCGCACACAATTCCATCGCAGCGTTCTGGTCACGCACATTTCGAATTACGACCTGGGGTTGCAATCGACGGTAGCGAATATTACTGCGAACCTGATGCAGCATGGCTACTCCGCGGCCGACGCGGCCACCCGCGCCATGGCGCAAATCGAGAGCATGGTGCAGCGGCAGGCATCGATGTATGGATTCCTCGACTGCTTCTGGCTGCTCGGACTGGTAGCTTTTGTCGGACCGCTGCTGGCGTTGTTCATCAAAAGATTTGATCAGGGAAGCGGAGGAGGCTCCGCGCACTAGCCATGAATAGACTAAGTATTGCACTGTTAGGAAGTTTGCTTGCGGTCAACTACGCGGGAGGCCAGGCGTTTGATCCGCGGAGTTTTTCCATCTCAACCCCGCGGCCAATCAATCCAGCGGCAAATAGCACGAATCCCAATGCTCGGGCAGGACAGGGACAGAATCCTTATCTCGGGAGCACACCCGAGGGCAACGCAACAGATGGCGTGATCTCCCTCTCACTGCAAGACGCCATCGCTCGCGGTTTGCGCTACAACCTAGGCCTGATCGAAAGCAATCAGGCAAGCGTAGAAGCACGGGCACAGCGTGTGCGCGCGCTTTCGAAATTGCTGCCGCAGATTTCCGCGCGAGGCGAACAGGCGTTTGAAAGATTAAGCCTGAAAGAGATCGGCTTGAAACTGCCGCCGATCCCGGGTTTCAGCGGATTGCCCTCGGTGACCGACAACTTTGGTTTTCAAGATGCGCGGGTGAGCCTGAGCGAGACGCTCTACAGCGCGGAACTGCACAGTCAGTACCGCGCAGAGCGCGCAGCCGAACAAGCGTCCGCCTTTGAAGTTCGCGACGCTCGCGACGTCGTTGTCTACGTGGTAGGCACAGCCTATCTGCAAGTGGTTGCGAGCCGGGCGCGTCTCGAGAGCGCCAAGGCGCAACTCACTTCCGCACAGACTCTGGATCAGCAAGCCGCTGACCAGGTCGGTAACGAACTTTCTCCCGAGATCGATTCGCTCCGCTCGCGCGTCGAGCGTCAGACTGCCGAGCAGCGAGTGATCAACGCCGGCAACGAATTGGAAAAGGACAAACTTACACTCGCCCGGATCACGGGCATTCCAATCGATCAGCAGTTCGATGTCGCTGCTGAGGTGCCGTATCAGCCGGTCACCGCGACTACCCAGGCGGCAGCCACCGAGGAAGCGTTCCGCTCGCGCTCTGATCTGGCCAGCGCCGAGACGACGGTAAAGTCGGCAGAGTATGCGCTACGCGCTAAGAAAGACGAACGCCTTCCCACGGTAGCGATCAACGCGGATTACGGGGGCGGGGGCGTCAACGTCGGGAATTTCGATCAGGTGTTCACCGTGGCCGGGAGAGTTTCCCTGCCTATCTTCACCGGTGGACGAATCCACGCCGACATCGAGCAGGCAAAATCGGAACTCGCGCGCCGCAAGGCCGAGTACCAAGACCTCAGGGGACGCGTCGCCTATGACGTGCGCGTGGCCTGTCTCGATCTGCAAGCCTCCGATTCAAGCGTGAAGGTGGCGGAGAGCAATAAAGAGCTGGCCGACCTTGCTCTCACTCAGGCGCAGGACCGATACAAAAACGGCGTGACGAACTATCTCGAAGTGGTGCAGGCGCAAGAGGCGCTGGCCGGCGCCAATCAGAATTACATCGACAGCTTGTATTCGTTCAACGTGGCGAAGCTTTCCTTGGCTCGCGCCACCGGTGTTGCAGAAAAGCACTTGGCGGAATTCTTTGGAGGGAACTGAAATGTCGCAATCAACTTTAGAACTGGAAGATGTGGTTGTCCGCGAAAGCGTTCATGCACCAGAAAATACTGCCCCCAAAGATCCACAGAAAATCTCGACTGGCAGGCGGCTCAAGCCTTTTCTGATTTTCGGCTTGCTTCCGTTGGTTCTGGTTACGGGCCTCCTTCTTTGTCTGCACTATCGGCATTTCGAAACCACGGATGACGCGCAGATCGACGGTCACGTGAACTCCATTAGCACGCGCATTAGCGGTACCGTAGCGTGGGTGAATCCTAAAGTTGTGAACAATGAATATGTAGACGCGGGGACACTGTTGTTCCAGCTCGACCCGAACGATTATCAGGTCGCACTCGAGCAAACGCAGGCGAATTTGGTCACGCATGAAGCCACCGCCAGTGCGGCCCAGGTGAATGTTCCCATCACTAACGCATCGGCGTTTAGCCAGTTGCGCCTCGCGTCCGCGGCTCGCGCCGAAGCCGAGGCCACGCAACAATCCGAGGAAGCAAACCTCTCCGTCGCCGAACACAAAGTTCAATTGGACGAAGCCGTCTACGCCCGCGCGGAACGCGATCGCGTTCGCTACGAAGCACTGTCGCAGAAGCACGAAATTGGGCGATCAGAATACGACGCACGCGAAACTGAAGCGCACTCTGCGCAGCAAACTTTGGAAGCGGACCGCTCAGCTGTAATCTCGGCCCAGCAAAAGATCGCCGCCGCTCGCAGCCACCTTGCGCAGAAGCAAGCGGAAGTCGACTCCGCCCGCACCGCTCCGCAACAGGTCACCGACGCGCAAGCGCGTTTCAAGTCGACTTCGGGACAAGTACAGCAGGCCCGCGCCGATGTGCACGCTGCCGAGCTAAATCTGAGCTATACAAAGATCTACGCGCCCGTCAGCGGCATCATCGGACGCAAGACGGTCGAGTTAGGACAGCGTGTCCAGCAAGGCCAGTCGTTGCTTGCCATCGTTCCCGTCGACGACATTTGGGTAACGGCGAATTTCAAAGAGACCCAGCTCCAGTTGATGCGGCCCGGCCAGTCTGTGACAATTCATGTCGACAGCTTCGACCATGACTACGCGGGAACGGTCGAGAACCTGGCGGGCGCGGCGGGAACGTTATTCAGTTTGCTGCCACCGGAAAATGCTAACGGCAATTTCGTGAAAGTCGTGCAAAGGATGCCGGTGCGTATTCGCTTCAACGCGGGAGAAGATCCGCAGCATTTGTTGCGCCCCGGAATGTCGACGGAGTCTACAGTTAAAGTGCGTTGAGATATGAAAGAATCTTTTGGAAGCGTTTTCCCGGTTGCGGATTTTCTGGGCATGCGACTAGTGAGTCAGGGAGACGGTCGCGCGGTCGCTACCCTCGAGGCCACAGAGAAACATGCCAATCCAATGGGTACACTGCACGGCGGCATCCTGTGCGATCTTACGGATGCCGCGATGGGCGTGGCTTTCGCCAGCACGCTCACGCCCGACGAAAGCTTTACCACACTGGAACTGAAGATCAACTTTCTGCGTCCCTTCTGGAAGGGATTGCTGACGGCGGAAGCGGAAATCACATCGCGCGGACGAACCATTGGGTTGCTGACGTGCAAGGTAGTGGACGAGAAGAAACGGCTGATCGCCAGCGCGACTTCGACATGCATGGTGCTGGCCGGAGACGCGGCGAAGAACCGTTAGCCTAATATCAAAAGCGGTTGCCAGCTCAGTCAAACCTCCCAGTTGCAATGTTCCACCGTCGCGGCGACAATCTATGCCGTGACAAATCCCATCCAAGACATTCTCGTGGACAGCCGGGGCAATCCCTTTCAACGCGGTGCCATGGTGATCGTCACCCTGGGCAATCCGCGCGAAAAGATTTGGGGAGTCGTCTTGGCGCTTGCGGGGGAAGGCCTAAGCGTCGGCGGTGTAGAGCTCTCGTCGTTCGACGATTTGGTGCGAATGGTTAAAGATGGCGAGCCGCCTTCCAGCAGCGTGATCTTCTTCCCGATGCACCGCATTGAGCGGGTGGAACTTGATTTGCCCGACGGAGCGCTCGATTCGCTGGCACAGCGTTTCCAATCGCGCACCGGGCTCGAGGCGGCGACCTTGCTGTTGCGGCAAGAAGAAAATTCCGAGGCGTCGCATTGAAGTTTTCGCAGTTGCTGACCGCGCCGAACCAGCTCACCCTGCTCCGCATGGTGTTTCTGCCGTTCATCATTTTGCACCTGGTAAACGGGCACTACTTTTGGGCGCTGACTCTCTTTGTTCTTGCTGGTCTAAGCGACGGCCTCGACGGACTGCTTGCCCGGATGCTGAAGCAGCAAACCACCATAGGGCAATATCTCGACCCCATCGCCGATAAGCTGTTGTTGAGCACCATCTTCCTCGTGCTCTCCGTGCTGCATAAAATTCCCTGGAAGTTTACCGTGCTGGTGTTCAGCCGCGACATCTCGATTTTGGCGTTCAGCGCGGTGTTGTATGTGGCGGCCGGTTTGCGGGATTTCCGGCCGAGCATATTCGGCAAAGCGAACACTTTCGCCCAAGTGGCGGCGGTTTTTTTTGTGTTGTTGCTGGAGATACATCCCGTGCGTTGGGTCTGGATTGCCCGCATTACTTTCCTGCGCGGGGTGTTCGCCTTCACTATCCTTTCGGGACTACACTATGTTTTGCTGGTCGGACAGCGGCTTCGCACCGAAGCTCGCGCCTAGCCTCGGCCCCGTTCGCAAAGGAGAGATGGCATGACTCTGCGGATCTCTGTGATTCCTTTCCTGCTTCTGTGTTGCATCCCCAGCCTGGCTCAATCGCCTTCGAATGAGCCCAAGACGGTGCATCTTTGCGCTGCGACGCCAATGAATCTCTCGAGCCGCTCAGTCGACACCAGATGGGCGCGCAACATGCTGCTTAGAGAATTGAAATTCGAGCGCAAGGAAAAGCATTCGCCGATTTTGATCGATAGCACGCCGCTCGACGCCCAGGAACGCGAAGAGGCCTTGGACGAAGCCAAAGACAAAAGCTGTGACTACATTTTGTTGACCACGGTGATGGATCCCGTCGGCGCTGGCCGCCTGGCTGGAACTATGGGTCCGACTGGAATAGAGCAACGTCCGCAGATAATCGGCAACGACGACCCGCGCCAGCACATTGCCCTGACATTTAAGCTCTTGCGTGGAGGTTCGCCGCGTCCCGTGGCCGAGGGAGTCTCCACGTCGCCCGCAGGAGAGGACGAGGGCACTACCGCTTCCACCGACGCCATGCGTATGGTCGCCGCCCGTGTGGCTGGGGAAATCCGCAAGCCGCGCGTGCAAATGCCCGATTAGCCATTGAAAGATTTGACCCGCTTTCACGACCGCCCCTAGAATTGAAGATTCGTGCCGCAAGTTCGTCCTCCTATGGCGCTTAATCTTTACAACACACTCTCGGGCAAGGTCGAGGAGTTCCAGCCTCTTCAGGGCAGCAAAGTTCGCATGTACGCCTGCGGGCCGACTGTCTACGACTACGGCCATATCGGCAATTTCCGGACATTCGTCGCGGTCGATATCCTGCATCGCTTTCTGCGGCAGAGCGCTTACGACGTGCGCTACGTCATGAATCTTACCGACGTGGATGACAAGATCATCCGCAATGCGGCGCGGGATGGTGTCGGTGTCAACGAGTACACGGCGAAATACGCGCAGGCTTTCATTGATGACACCAAGACTCTGAACATCGAACAACCTGAGTTGGTGCGCGCCACCGACCATATCGCCGATATGGCACGGGCCATCGCTCAGTTAGTGGAAAAGGGCTTCGCGTACCGCACTGAAGAGGGCTCGTACTATTTCCGCATCGCAAAATTTCCCGAGTACGGCAAGCTTTCCAAGCGGGATTTTGAGGGCATGGAAGACGGCGCACGTGTCGATGTAGACGAATACGAAAAGGACAGCGCCCGGGATTTTGCACTTTGGAAAGCCCCTAAACCGGGCGAGGCTTCCTGGGAAAGCGAAATCGGGCCGGGTCGTCCGGGATGGCACATCGAGTGTTCCGTGATGTCGATGGGCGAGTTAGGGGAGACTTTCGACTTACACGCGGGTGGAGAAGACCTGATTTTCCCCCACCATGAAAACGAGATCGCGCAGTCGGAATCCTTGACGGGCAAGCCGTTCGTGCGCTTTTGGTTCCATCCGCGCTTCTTGCTGGTCGAAGGCGAGAAGATGTCGAAGAGCGCCGGGAATTTTTATACCGTTCGCGATCTGGTGCTCAAGGGACATAAGCCGTCGTCGATTCGGTTTCTGCTGGCCTCAGTGCCGTATCGCAATCAGCTCAACTTCACCTTCGACGGACTTCGCCAGGCGGCGGCATCGGTCGACAGGCTGAGGAATTTTCGCGCTCGCCTGACTACGACGCAATTGCCCGCCGGCGCTGGCGAGGCCATGTCCAAGTTGGTGCAAGAAACCTTGGCCGGCTTGCGTTCTTCCTTAGACGACGATATCAACACTGCTCAGTTTCAGGCCGCCATCTTCGACATGGTCCGCACTGCCAACGCCGCGGTGGACGCGGGACAAATTCAGTCCGACGATGCCAAGGGACTCCTCAAAGCTCTCGACACCTTTGACGAAATCTTCGCGGTCATTAAAGACGACGATTCTGCCAAGGTACAGAGCATCGTCGAGTGGGCGCGGGCCGAAGGCCGCGAGATCAGTGCCGAAGCCCTGGATATTGCGGGAAGTGGCCGGCTATCCGACGCCGACATCGAAAAGAAAATTGGCGAAATGAATGCCGCCCGCACCGCCCGAAATTTCGCAGCTTCCGATGCGCTCCGCGCGGAGTTGGTCGCCGCCGGCGTGCTAGTGGAAAATACTAAAGAGGGTGTGCGCTGGAGAAGAAAATAGGTCTCCTGCCTTACGCCTGTTCGTAGGCGCTCGCGACCCGCAAAATCGTAGCCTCGTCGAAATGTTTCCCGAGAATCTGCAGGCCGATAGGCAGCTTCTCTTTCGTCTCTCCGCAGGGGATTGAAATCCCCGGAATGCCCGCCAGGTTTGCCGTCACGGTGTAGATGTCGGCCAGGTACATGGCCAGCGGATCATCCACTTTATCGCCCAGCTTGAACGCCGCCGTCGGACTGGTCGGCGTGACGATGGCATCCACTTTGCTGAACGCCTGCTCGAAATCCTGCGTCAACAGTGTGCGGACGCGTTGGGCTTTCAGATAATAGGCATCGTAGTATCCGGCGCTTAGCGCGTAAGTCCCCAGCATGATGCGGCGTTTTACTTCCGGACCGAATCCCTGATCGCGGCTGCGGCGATACATTTCGGAAAGCGTGCGTGCGTCGGCGGCACGATAACCGTAGCGAACTCCATCGAAGCGCGCGAGGTTGGAAGATGCCTCGGCAGTCGCGACAAGATAATAGGCCGGAATCGCGTACTGGGTGTGCGGCAGCGAAACTTCGACGATCTCGCATCCCTGCTTCTTCAGTTTCTCGACCGCAGCTTCGACAGCAGCTCGCACCTCACCGTCCAGGCCTTCGCCTAGGTATTCTTTGGCGACGCCGATCTTCAATCCGCGAGTCGGTTTGTCTAACTCCGCGACGTAATCGGGAACCGGGATATCGGCGGAGGTTGAATCCATGGGATCGCGCCCCGCGATGGTTCGCAACATCAACGCAGCGTCTTTG
>DATBAT010000382.1:0-37533 GCA_036271375.1 Terriglobales bacterium | reverse complement strand
GTGCGGTATCCGGCGGTGCTGGTGTTCGCGAGATTGTTGGCCACCACGTCGAGAGATTGGCTCTGGGCCATCAATGCGGTGCAGGCGGCGTAAAATCCGGTGTCCATTCGCTATTTCTCCAACCAGAAGAAAGCACGAATGCCGCCAACAAATCAGAGCGTAAGTTGTTGAGGAAACAAGCGAGGGCACAACGCAGATGAGAGCTAAATGAGGACGCGGCGCACCTGCATCTCATGAATGCAAAGCTGTGCGCCGGGTTCTAACCTACCTCTAGTAAATCTCTTGCGGCGTCAGCGGGACTTGGCTGACCACCGCGAGCAGCCAATCAATTCCAAGATCGACCAGGCAGTCTTCAATGCGAACGAAATGCGCTTCCGGATGGCGGTCCAGGTTGCTTAACTGCAACAACTGCGAGGCAAAACTAGAGTCGCGGTTTACTACATCGGAAAGCACATACAGGTCGACAACCGGCACGTTCAGCAGCAATTCCATCTGGGCGAGCGTGGTGGGCATGGCCGTCAAATGCGGCAAACAACGGCTGTTCCACGTGGGATCGGAAATCGATCCACGCGTCCCGGAATACTTCGATGGTTTGAGAGGTGCGAACATAGCCGAAGCTGTTATCGGCCCGTTCGCAGGATTTCTTTAGGTGGGTGTATTAGGCTTCGAGCCTGAACAGTAAGTCCATTTGTTTGTCGGCAGATGAAATGCGCGTCCAGAGATATTCGCGGCAAAGCCCGTAGCTCAGGCCGCTGGCGGCGCTATCGACGACTGCTTTGGCCACTATTTCGGACATTTCCATCGTGGTGCAGACCCGGTCGTAAATCACCTGTTCCGAAGCGCGGGCTATGAGCACATTAAGGCCGGCACGATAGTCCGTGATGGTGATGAAGCAAGGGGCGACGACGCAATCGAGGACCTTTTCAATTCCATGGATGACTGCATGATCGATACGCGTAGCAAAACCGAGCACCAACTTGCGCGAATCTTCCTGCACCTGGATGGGCAGTATTTGGTGCATTTGCATCAAGAGCGTCGGGATTTGCAAGGGAGTGCGGGGCAACACGCCTTTCATCTGGCAGACGGGATATCCCCATTGCGCGGCGAGTGCGGCCGCGACTTGTTCTTCACTGACGAAGCCGAGTTGCAACGCAACATCGCCGATGCGGGCGCCGGAAGATCGATGTTCTTCGAGGGCCGCTTTGAATTGTTCTTCGGTCATCGATCCACGCTGGAAGAGCATTAACCCCATGGGAACCCTTGCCGGGCGCGGCGCTTCCACCGGCTTCAATTGGCGGATGACATCGGCAAAGCGCGCACGCAGCGCGAGTTCGAGGCACTCGGGCCCGCAGAACCAGTCTTCGGCAAGAGCGATCCCTTCGCCGTTGAATACCGATTTCATCGGCGTGGTCTTACACGCGATGTAGGAACACTTGCGCGACCATCGTTCCCAGATAGTTGCCCGCTTTGGAGAAGAGGATGCCATTAACCCAGACTTTCCTGCGCCGCCGCAAATACTTCGGTGACACGCAATCCGTAATGTCCTTCAACGATTACAACCTCACCTCGCGCAATAATCTTGTCGCGCAGCAATAATTCGACGGGCTCGTGTACGCGCTTGTCGAGTTCAACAATCGACCCGGGATTCAGTTCGACCAACTGGCGCAACGGAAGTTTGCGTTGTCCAAATCGGAGTGTGACTTCCAGCTCGACACCCATGACGAGGTGCATGTTGCGGCGATCCATCTGCGTGGGGGCTGGAGTCGCCAGACTTTGCGCGCCTTGCGCGCTATACAGCAGATGCGCCCGCAAAGGTTCTGCGCCGCCGGTCCCGGCAAGCAGTGCGATTGACGTTTGAGGCTGCCAGTTCAGTCCGCTGGTAACGCTTACCTGAACACGAGTCGATCCAAACTGTTTTTGAAATTCGTTGAACGCGAGGACTACCGTCTGGCGTACCAACTCTTGTACCGACTGCACAGCCGGATTCCCAGCGATCTTGCTGGCGAGCATTGCGGTGTTGCGTTCGTCCAGAATGAAGGCGGCCTGTCCAGAGAGAGCGCCATCCGCCTGGATCGCGATGCACACGGCGGTGTTCTGCGGCAGGCTATTGTCGGCGGCGGCTTGCACCTCGCATGAAGCGCCAGCCAGACGCGAAAGCGCGTCAGCCCAGGCTTTCCGGCAACTTTCTATGAGTCCCTCGATTGCGGTTGCTGCAGTTGCTGTGGTCATAAATTTATCCATTCCCCAGGCGTTTCTTTACCGGATTAGCCAGCTTGGCAGCGCGGAAAGATCCGGCGCGCACCGGCGAAGCGTCGAACCATTCGTGTCCTTCGAGGGAGACCACTGCGGGGGCGCTGATGGGAATTCCAAGGTCAAGAAGTTTTCCCGGCGCAAGCGAAAGCACATCCTGCACTGAGACCTTGATTCCGCTCACGCTCAACTCCATGCTGCATACGCAATCGAGCAAGCGTTCCTGAATTTTCTGGCCGGCAGTTGGCGCTCCCGTTCGTGAGGGGGCAATCGTCATGGTCGAAAGCTTGCGCAACATTGCGGCCGCGGTACCGATGGGCACAAACACATTGAGTCCGCCCTCGGATTCGTTGAGCTTAAGTTGGAAGCGCAGGACCAGCACCCGCTCGTCCGGCGGCAGGAGGCGGCGCAATTCTGCAGCCTTCTGATAGCTGCCGGAACTGACGGATATATCGACTGGTTTCCATGCTTCCTCCAGTTCGGAAACTACCAACGCCGAGACGTCTTCCATTAACGAGATTTCGATTTCGCTCAGTCCGCGAGTCACCGGTTGAGGTGCGCCGGCTCCGCCGAGTACCAGGTCGAGAGCGGGGAATGCCAACGACAGATCGATCTGCAACGCGCCAAGGCTTTGCTGCGATTGGAATTCCAGCGAGCTTACGTAAGGATTCGGCGGCAACTGCGCGATCAGTTGCAGGAAAGGCAACTCTTCCATGCCGACCAGTTTTACCTCCGCAGTGGCATTCAAATGATTGCCGAGCGCAAGGCTCAGGCCACGCATCAACCCTTCGTGCAAGGCCGTCAGCACCTGCACGTGCGCCTCGTTCAGGCGTCCGGCTTGCTGAAAATCGTAGGCTCGGATGCTCTCGCTTGCTTTC
This sequence comes from Terriglobales bacterium, assembly GCA_036271375.1. Taxonomy (GTDB): domain Bacteria; phylum Acidobacteriota; class Terriglobia; order Terriglobales; family Acidobacteriaceae; genus DATBAT01. The sequence goes on along the minus strand of DATBAT010000382.1, from coordinate 34,405 downwards.
TGTGCGCCTTCAGTCGCGATTTCGAGTGCGGTCAACGGTTCTCCTTAGAATGACTACTTCGTTAGCAATCGCTGCTGTATGCCTGAATTCCCTGTACGCTGGCGGCTTCCAGGGTGGCGCGCAGTTTTTTCAACGCCGCGGAATGAAGTTGCGATACACGAGATTCACCGATATCCAGCACAGCGGCAATTTCTTTCATAGTCAGCTCTTCGCGATAGTAGAGCGAGACCACCTGTTGTTCTTTTCCCGATAAGGAGCCGATCGCCCCTGCCAGGCGGTCGCGCATTTCCGCGCGCAGGCATTGGTGAAAAGGATTGTCCTCTTCTTTCGCGGGAGCCGACTCGATCAGATCGTGCTGTTCGTTGTCATCTCCGTAGGCAACTTGCTGGCCGACCATGTTCAGCGAGTCGAGTTTTCCTAATAGCTGATGCAGAGCGGTTAGCTCGATGCCGAGTTCGGTTGCCATCTCTTCGTCGGTCGGCTTGCGGCCAAGTTTCAGCGAAAGCGCTGCTATGGTTTGGTCAACTTGTTTGCGCTTATCGCGCGTGCGCCGCGATGCCCAGTCAAGTTCGCGCAGGCTGTCAAGGATCGCGCCGCGGATGCGGAACTGCGCGTAGGACTTGAACTGCACATTCTTGCTGGCGTCGAAGTTGCGCACGGCATCGATCAGTCCGATTACACCGGAGTGCACCAGATCTTCGAGCGCCACATGCTGCGGCAAGCGCTCGTGAATTCTTCGCGCGATGTAATACACCTGAGGAATTTCTCCCATGACCAGTTGTTCCTGGTCGGTGCCCTGGCCCTGCTGTACGGTCTTGTACGCCATCTCTGCGTGTGTCATTGATTCCTCACGCCTTTCGGAGTTGCGTTCATCGGACTAACCCCACTGACTGCACTGGAATCGTCGCCGGAATTTCCGTCGGCGCGAGCACTACGATTTTGGGGAGGAAAGGCTCGAGCAGGCGCCGTAAGTAGAAGCGCCCCGGCGACGAGCACAGCAGAACTGGATTCGCCTGTACCGCCTGCTCACCGAGCAAGCCGCGAAGCCCTTCTAAAATGCGTCGCACCAGTGAAGGTTGCAGCGCCGCGGAGATTGTGCCTTGTCCGTTCATGGCGCGGGCGCACTCTTCTTCGATGGAGTTGTCGAGAGTAACGACCTTCAACTCGCCACGGCCATCGAGCAACGGGCGCACCAGGGCGCGACCCAGCGAATGTCTGGCAGCTTCGACCAGCAGTACGGGATTCTTACTGATGGCCGCGCCTTCAACCATGCTTTCGAGAATCGTGCCCAGGTCGCGGATGGATACCTGTTCACGCAGCAATTGCTGAAGGACTCTTTGCACCTCGCCCAGGGTCATCAGCTTGGGAATTAGTTCTTCGACCAGTTTGGGATGCGAATCCGTCAAACGGTCGACCAAGCGTTTAGTCTCACCGCGCGTAAGCAACTCGTTGGCATTCTGGCGTACCACTTCGCCGAGATGCGTAGTAAGCGCGGTAACGTTGTCGACCACCGTGTAACCCGCGGCCAGGGCCTGCGGTTCGGCATCGCGGGAAATCCATTTTGCCGGCACGTTGAAAGCGGGTTCGCGGGTTTCCTGTCCGGGCAATGCCGCCGCGGAAAGTTTCGAACTGATTGCCAGCAGCGAGTCGCGGCGCATTTCCCAGCGCGCGATTTCCACTCCGCGCAACGAGATGACATATTCATATTCGCGCAGCGAAAGATTGTCTGTGATGTGGATGGGTGGAACGATGAATCCCAGTTCCTTCGCCAGATGTTTGCGGAGCGCGCGGACTTTGTTGAGCAGCTGTCCGCCTTGCTTGGCATCGGCAAGGGGCACAAGGCCGAATCCAACTTCGAGTGTCAGGTCGTCGAGCTTCAAGGCCGCGTCCATCGGGTCGATCGCCGGAGCGGCCTTGGCGTCGAGCTTCGGAGTGACAACTCCGGTGACCGGGTCCTTCTCGGTAGTGGAGACCTCTTTCACGTAGCGCGCCAGAACGAACATCAACGCGGCCACCAGGATGAACGAAATCTTGGGCAGTCCAGGGATAAGAGCGAGCGCGATGACGGCAGCGCCAGCCAGCCAGAGTGGACGTTTCTTTCCGAAGAGTTGCTTGCCAACATCGCTACCCAGAGAGGCTTCGGAGGAGGCTCGGGTGATCACGAGGCCGCCTGCAACCGACACCAGCAACGACGGAATCATGGTGACCAGGCCATCGCCCACGGTCAGAATCGTGTATGTCTTGAGCGCTTCCTGAAAGGGAATGCCCTGCTGGAAAACTCCGATCAGAAATCCGGCCACGATGTTGATGGCAGTAATAAGGATGGTCGCCAGCGAATCTCGCTGGTTAAATCGCGCGGCGCCGTCCATAGCGCCGTAGAATTCCGCTTCCTTGGTTATGTACTCGCGGCGGCTGCGCGCCTGCTTTTCGTCGATGAGGCCGGCGTTGAGGTCGGCATCGATTGCCATTTGCTTGCCGGGCATCGCGTCGAGAGTGAAACGCGCAGTGACTTCTGCCGTGCGCACCGCGCCATGACTGACCACCATGTACTGGATTGCGATCAAGGCGAGGAACAGCACGAAGCCGACGACATAGTTTCCGCCGACGACGAATTGCCCAAATGCCTCAATGACTTTGCCCGCCGCGCCCGCACCCTGCCCACCGTTCAGCAGAATGCGGCGGCTGCTTGCGAGGTCAAGCGACAGACGGAGTAGGGTCAACAACAGAAGTAAACTTGGGAACACCGAAAACTGCACCGGCCGCAGAATCTGGACGGCGGAGAGCAATACCAATACCGAGATCGTGATGCTCAAAGTAAGCAGCAGATCGAGAATGAAACTCGGCAGCGGCACCAACATGACAAACACAAGGCTCACCGTAAACGCGGGGATGATCCAATCCGCGCCGTTGGCCTTGATTGATGCTCCGATGCTTTGTGCGCTTGCCATTCTTCTCCCTGTCTAGTTGATCGGCGGAGGTTTGTTCCCCGGCCGTGCTTGCGCGTTGGCGCGATAGACCATCGCGAGAATTTCCGCGACAGCGGTATAAAGCTTTGCGGGAATTTCCTGTCCCGGCGAAGCTAGCCGGTACAAAGCCTGTGCCAGTGGCGGATTTTCCATGATCGGAATGTTGTTCCAACGAGCCACGTCTTTAATTTCCAGCGCGAGATGATCGCGGCCCTTTGCCAGCACGACCGGCGCGCGCATGTTTGGCAGATATTGCAAGGCCACAGCGAAGTGTGTTGGATTGACGACCACGACGGTTGCCTTTTCCGTTTCCTTCAGCATCTGACGACGGCGGACCTGGCGCTGCAGTCGGCGAATGCGGCCTTTGACGGTGGGGTTTCCGTCCGTCTCTTTCATTTCTTCGCGGATTTCCTGCTGGCTCATCATCATGTCGCTCTCGTGCTTGCGCCATGTGACGAAGTAATCGATGACTGCGAGAACCATCAGGACCGCGAGTGCCTTCCACCCAATCTCAATCATCAGCGAGATCGAGAGATGAACGATCGCACCCAGCGGCAGGTTCGAAGCCTGCACCACTTCCGACCAATGACTGCGGAACGATGAGATTGCCAGATACACGATGCAGATAGCGGGCGGCAGCGACTTCAATAGTCCGCTCAAGCTCGTGATGGAAAACATCTGCTGAAGCTTCGTCGCCGGATTAAACTTCTCGAAATTCGGCGCCATTGCTTCGGGCGCGAAAATGAATCCGCCCTGGGCCACACTGGCCGCCGCAGCCACGCCCCATGCCGCTAACATCGCGGGCGCCATCCAACGCACGGTTTCCCAACGGGTCAAGAACAGCACCGAGCTTCCTGGCTCGAGCACGTCGCCCACCGACATTTCTAACGAAGACTTCAGCAGGCCTCTCCACGCCTCAACCATCGCGGAACCCTGCCAACCGACCAGCACAATCGCGGCGATCACGGCGCCCATGCCGGAAAGATCGCGCGTGCGGGCGACTTGGCCCTTCTCGCGGGCCTTTTGCCGTCGCCGGCTTGTCGGTTTTTCTGTCTTGTTCGAATCCGCCACTCGCTACCTCGCCAAATGCAACACGCGCTCGGTCAAGCCGAGAGAATTTGTAAATAGTCTTGAAAACATGTCCGGCCAGTAGTGCATGGCCGCCGCCATCAGCAAAAGTCCGAACAGTCCCTTGATCGCGGGACCAAGAAAAATCAACGGCATCTGTGGCGAGGCTTTGCCAAGCAACCCAAGTAACACGTCGGACGTCACCGTGGCGGTCAAAACCGGAGCCGCGATCTGTATGCCGACCCCCAATACGCTTCCCCCCACATGCAATACCTGCGACGTAAACGCCGCATTGGGAGTGCCCGAGCCAGGCGGCAAATATTCAAAGCTGTGGGCAATCGCGCGCAATATCCAGTGGTGGACGTCGAGACTCAGAAAAATCAGCAGCGCCATGGTCTGCGTGAAGACCGACAGCACCGTGGTATCGACTTGCGTCATGGGATCCAGAATGTTCACCAGCGAATACCCCATCTGCACGCTGAAAATTTGTCCCGCCATCTGGGCCGCTTCGAAAACCAGATTGGTGGTAATGCCGATCGCCACTCCGACCAACAACTCCGTGCCCATGAGCAAGGGCCACTCGCCCATGGAAACCGCTCCAACCCTGGGCGAAAACGCCGGATACAAAACCGCCGTCAGCGTCAGCGCCATCATCGCCTTAATGCGTGGCGGAATGCCGACATTGCCGAGAAACGGAGCGAACAACATCAGCCCCGTGACGCGTGCGCCGATGGCCAGCAGTGCTCCTAACGTATTGCCGAACGAAAAGTCCATATCTCCTATCGCGCGTAAGTTCCGAGATCGGAAAACATTTGAATGGTGAATTGCGCCATCTGGCGCCACATCCAGGGCATCAGGACAAAAATTCCCGCCGCCGCGCCCAGCAACCGGGGCACGGTCGACAGCGTTTGGTCCTGCAACGACGTCAGCACCTGAATCACGTTCACGATCAAGCTCACCGCAATCGCAATCGCCAGTACCGGACCGCCGATGCGGAATACTTCCAGCAGCGTCCGTTGACCGAGTTCGACAATTTGACCGGTATGCATTCTTCTCCTATCCGAAACTTTTCATGAGGGACGACACCAGCAAATGCCAGCCGTCGACCATTACAAATAAAAGCAACTTTAACGGTGTCGAAATGACCACCGGTGGCAACTGCAGCATTCCGATCGAGGTCGTAATCGACGCCACCACCATGTCGATTACCAGGAAGGGCAGAAACAGCACCGCGCCGATCTGAAATCCGGCGCGTAGTTCCGACAAAATATATGCAGGTACCAGAACTCTTAGCGACAAATCATCCATGCTCTTCGGACGCGTCTCTTTCGCTAATTCAACAAACAGCGAAACATCCTTCTCGCGCACGTAGTGCAGCATGAAGGTCTTTACCGGCTTGGAAGCTTCGCTCGCGGCATCGGTGAACGACATGCTCCCCTTTTCGTAGGGCTGAAATGCGTTCTGATAAATGTTCGAACCCACCGGCTGCATCAAGAAGCTGGTAAGAATCAGCGACAGCCCAATCAACGTCTGATTCGATGGCGTCGTCTGTAGACCTAATGCCTGACGCAGAAAGTGAAACACCACCAACATGCGCGCAAAAGGAGTGACGCACAGCAGCACCGATGGAATCAGCGTCAACAACGACAGCAGAATCGCAATCTGTAACGCCGAGCTGTCGCCCAAGCCGGTAACGCGAATCTCGTTGGGCTGCACATGCAATCCGGGCGTAGCGCCAGTCTTCGGCGTGCTTGCAGCCGAAGCCGGAACCGCCGCACCCAACATCAGCACGAGGCCCAGAAAAATTGAAATTGCCAGGAGCGACCGACGCCTCATTGGAGTCCGGAACCCTCTTCCGTAAGGCTTTTCATGGTCGAGGCGAAAGACGCGGTCTCTTGCAGGCGGGTGAGCATGGCAATCGAGTTGGCCGCGCCACCAATCAGGAACCGTTCCTGATCCACTTGAATGACCGCCACAAAACGTTTGTCTCCCAGCGAGACGCTCTCACAGACCTTGAGCTGCTTCTGAACCCGCTGCGCGTTAAATACTTTTTGGGTCGCGGAAAAAATCTTTGCCAGCACTTCATAGAAGGCCCGCGCCATCGGCGGCATCCTCTGCCGCGCCGTCGAAACTTCAGGATTCACCACTGCTGTGCTCATGCCAGCTCCGTGACTCGGGCTGCGAGCCGGTCCCCGGCCACTTCGAACTTGGCCCAGGCGATTAGTTTTCCGTTGGCGCGAATCGGAACATCCGCGGTCGAGGGGTGCAGCGTCTTGAAAATCGCTCCGGGAGCGAGGTCGAGAAGTTCCTGAACCGTGAATCCGGGGACGGGGATTTCCAGAGTCAGATTCAGCGGCAGCCAGGGCAGGTGCTCAGCCAAATTTCGGCGCACCGCCGGCTTGTTGTCATCCGCCGCAGAAAGATTTGGAATAGGGCTCGTCACACCGACACCTTGGTTGGCCATCTCTGCAAAGAGACAATGCAACCGGGGTTCCGGTGTTGATTGGCGGGAAAATGCCGCGCCGCCAGCTGCGTAATTGCCCGGAAACTACCGAGCAATAAGCAGTTAGGCACTATGCGCAAAGTCGGCTAGGCGCAGTTTTTCACAGGTCTAACAACGCAGAATTAGAGGATGAGTAGAGCCTTCGGCGGACCATGGACCCGTCCGCCGAAAGCCCTCTCATCCCATACTAAGTTTCACCGCCAACTATCGCCGCAAGTTGATCGTATCCTGCGTGATTTCGTCGAAAGTAGTTACGACTTTAGCGTTAGCCTGAAAGCCGCGCTGCGCGATGATCATCTTCGAAAACTCGGTAGCGATGTCAACGTTCGACTGTTCGAGCGCGCCACCAGTCAACGTACCGCGACCGCCATCTCCAGGAGTGCCGATCACCGGGTCACCGGATGCCAGGCTGGAAACATAACTGTTGTCACCCTCGCGCTGCAGTCCTTGCTGGTTGGCAAACCGCGCCAGGGTAATCTGTGCGATTGGACTGGTCTTGCCGTTGGTGAACGTTCCGGAGATGACGCCATCACTGCCCACATTGAAATTCAGCAACGTTCCGCTGGCGTAACCATCCTGGAAAGTTGCCGACGTTGTGCTTGCCGAATCCACTTGTGTAAGCAAGGGGTTGTTGTTCTTGTCGTAGAGATTCCACGTAACGTTCATATCGGTGGCGCCGTCGGCCAGTCCGGCCACGGCGATACCGGTGACGCTGCCCGTCGGCGAAGTCAATTTTCCATTTCCATCAAACGTCAGCGCACCGGTGGCGACATTCACAGGGGCGCCGGTCCCCCCAACTTCAGCGGCCGGAATTGTGGCGTTGTAATTCCACGCTCCGGGGCCGCTCTTGGTGAACTGAAAAGTGAGAATGTGCGAGACGCCCAATGAATCATAAACCGACATTGGCGTCGAGAAGTTCGTGCCAACCGCGGCAGAGGCATCAAGATTGGAAGTCATCTGGAGATTCGAAGTGGTCAACGGAGGGCTGATCAAACCTTGACCAAGGACAATTGGCGAAAGATCCTGCGACGTATCGATTACGCCATTGATCGCGGGATATCCCATCACGGCTTTTCCGTCTTGCGTGTCGAGTTCTCCGTTCGATTGCACGGTGAAGTGTCCGTTGCGCGAGAAAGACAACGCGCCCTCCTTCTGGGTGACGAAGAAGCCTTCGCCGGTGATGGCCACATCGGTGGAAATGCCGCTGGTGTCAAAACTTCCGTTGCCGAAATTGCTGGTGACCGCACCCACGGTCGAACCCGCTCCAATCTGAATGGGGTTGCCGGCGCCGGTGTCGCCGATGTTCTGGTAGAAGAGGTCCTGGAACGACGCGGTCTGTTCTTTGTAGCCAACCGTGTTGATGTTGGCGAGGTTGTTCGAGATCACCGACAGCGCATTGCTGGCGGCGTTCAGTCCGGAAAGCGGGGTAGAAAACATTGGCATGACGTTCTTCTCCTGATGTCCTAATTCGATTTCGAATCTGCTGCTGATTTGGTGGAACCGTCAGTCGCCGCTGGGGGCTGCAGCACATTGTGAATCTGGATCAGCTGGTCAAGTTGGCTCAATGACACGATTTGCTGAACCATCTGGTTAGGATCGAGAGGGGAAATGGGATCTTGCGCTTTCAATTCCGCGGTGAGCAGGCTGATGAACATGGTCGTGGAATCGCCTAATGATCCCGCGCCGCTGGTGGGGGTTGTGCCGCTCGTTTGGTCCGCGTGTGCTACGGGTGCTACGTTCATTGCTTTTCTCCTGAGTACTCGCGCTGATCGCGAACGTTTAGATTCGAACGTCCAGCGCGCTATCTGTGCTGCGTATTTCGTCGGGGGAAGAACCTGAGATCACCGGGTCAATGCCGAAGGCGTGTGCCATGTGCGTCGTTTGTTGCTGCTGTTGTTGCGCACCGCGTTCGAAGCTGCCCGATCCGGCGGCTGCCTGGTGGTTGACCGTGAAAGACGAAAGTTGCACGTCGTGTTCGTGCAGCTTCTGTTGAAGTCCAGGTAATTCTGCGGCCAACGCGTGGCCAATGTCGCCGCGCTCGACGGAAATTTCCGCGTGAAGCTGATCGTGGCGAAGCTGGGTGCGGATCTCGACATTGCCGAGATCGCCCATCTTCATGCCGACACGGAGTTCGCTCTGGCCAAGATTCTCCAGGAGCTTCGCGGAGTGCACACCAACCGTAGAACCAGGCGCAACTGTCGCTTCGGCGGTCGGAACGTCATGCTTCAGCTGCATCGTCACGTTGGCGGATGTCGCGGTTGCCGCTTGCCGGGGATTTTCGGCGCTGGAGCCGGACGACAGAACTCGGCTGACCGCGTTGACCTGGTCATGAGTGGAGGACTGATCAACCTTGGTCGTCACCGCGCTTACGGCGTCTTCTTGTTTTTTGGGCTGATCGTGCTCAGGCTGTGATTCGTGCGCAGGCGCCGCGTTCTTGACGGCATGCGCGTCAGCAGTAGTTTGGCTGGAGGCGAAAACGCGGGCACTCGGCACTGTGGCCTTGGCGATGGAGCTTGCTGCCTTGCTTTGCACCGGCAGAGTTTGGTTCAGGGCGATCTTCACAGCCGATCCCGCCAACGATGCGACGGCGTGCACGGTCTTGCTCGCCGCAGAGGTGGGGACGGTAGGGTCCTCCATCTGCGTAGCGTTGCCGTCTTTAGCCGTGTCGGCCGGCTTTTCAGTTTTTGTTTCAGGCATCTTCTGTGGGGTGGCGTTCGCGGTTACCTGCGCTTTGTCCGTGGATGGCGTCTTGTCTGATTTCGCGATTACCTTCGGGTCGAGAGCCGGTGAAGCAGCTTTGCTTTCCGATACCGGAAATTTACCGGCCAATTCCTTCGCATCTGATTTCCGCTCACCCGCTATGTCTGCGACCTCTTTGTTGCCAACGCTATCTAGTAGCTGCCCGATCTGAGCATTCGTTCCTGTAAGGTCAGACGCTTGCGCGCCCTCGTTCGCCGGTGCCCCCTGTTTCGCTCCCGGCACACTCTCTGATATGTCTGCGGGCGTCTTCGCAAGATCGGTAATCTGTTGCACGAACACTGGAATGTTCAAAGCGGCCAGCTGTGCAACATCGGGTACCTGCTTCCCGGCCACCGGTGCCTTCCTATTTCCCTTGGTCGATCCGGCGTGCGGCGCTGCGTCCGCCCCGTTGCCTTCGCCAAAAAGCAGCGCGGCAAAACTGCTGCCCGCGGCTTTGCCGGCGGGCGCGCCTTTTTGCGGCGTGGGCGAATTGCCTAGCATGACGTTCGATACCAAGTCCATGTCTCCGAGACCTTGGTAAAGCACGTCTAACGCCAGAATTCCGGCGTCGGGAAAAGTTTTGTTTTGGAATTTGTGATTGAGAGCTAAAGACTTGCGCGGATTGTGCCGATAAGGACGATGCGGAAAAGTGTCACTAGGCAAGCCCTGCCCAGTTGCCTATAGGCAGAGTGTGCCTACTTGCCGCTCCGCAACCGCATCAGGTAAAGCTCATCGCGTTCCTGCTGCTCACTCTTCAACTGCTCGCGCTGATATTCTTCCACTTGCTGCTTGCGTAGTTCTTCCATGGTCTCGCGCTGTTGCCGGGCTCGTTTGTAGATTTCGATTTGCCCACGCAGGCGGAGCTGCGCTTCCTGCAGTTTTTTTTGCCAGTCCTCGCGCAATTGCTTGAGACGCTTTTCGTCTCCGAGCGCAAGTTGCAGTTGGTACGCGGGAATCCCCTGGCGGAGTTCGTGCGCCCGTTCTTCCTGCGCCCGCGTGATATTTTGCTCTGCCTCCCACAAACGCCCCTGGGCGGCGGAGAGTTCTACGTAGCATTGCTCAAGGTTGCGCGCTTCCCTCTGCTCGATGTTCTCGCGGACTTGCAGCACAGTCGATAGCGAGAATCGAAATGGCATATCAGGAGGGTAATGTCAGCAGGCGCTGCATGGTTTGGTCGAGTGGCGCAATTTCTTGGCGGCCTTGCTGCAAGAAAGACGTGATCTGCGGCAGCCCGGAGATTGCTTTATCAAGCGTCGGGTCGGTGCCGGTCTGATAAGCGCCGATCCGGATTAGGTCTTCAGAACGCGCATGCGTTGCCAGCAGAAGCCTTAATGCGCGCGCCTTCTCAACGTGCGGCTGCGAAGAAATGTTTGGCATGAGTCGGCTGAGACTATCGAGAACTGAAATCGCTGGATAGTGTCCGCGGGCCGCGAGCTTACGATCCAGCACGATGTGACCATCGAGCAAGGAACGCACCGTATCGACCAACGGATCCTGCTGATCGTCGCCTTCCATCAGCACCGTATAGAAAGCAGTGATACTTCCGGTGGTAAATCTTCCGGCGCGCTCGACCAAACGGGACAACATGCTCAAGACCGAAGGCGTGTAGCCCTTCGCGGTCGGCGGTTCTCCGGCAGCGAGTCCAATCTCGCGTTGCGCCATGGCGAATCGGGTAAGCGAATCGACCACCAGCAACACGTTCTTGCCCTGACGCGAAAAATATTCAGCGACGGTCGTGGCCGCTAGCGCCGCGCGCACGCGCAACAGTGGCGATTGGTCGGAAGTCGAAACAACTACCACCGACCGCTTCACGCCCTCTTCGCCCAGCTCTTCCAGAAATTCGCCAACCTCGCGGCCGCGCTCGCCAACCAGCGCAAGCACTGTGAGATCAGCGGACGTACCGCGGGCCATCATGCCCAGAATCGTGCTCTTGCCCACGCCGCTACCGCCGAAAATGCCAACGCGCTGTCCGCGGCCACAGGTAAGAAATCCATCGACCGCGCGGATACCGCACGACAACGTGTCGCGAATCGCAACCCGTTCCAAAGGCAATGGGGCTGCCCCGTCCAACCGCATCGTGGTCTTTGCGCGGTAGTCTCCTCGCGAGTCGAGTGGCGTGCCGCTGGCGTCTATCACTCTTCCTAGAAGGTCCGGGCCAACGCGCATAGACGGTGTTGCGCCCCAGGTAACTATCGGATCGCCGAAGCGAATGCCGGATGGCCTCTCCAACGGCATGGCGAGCACAGAGGAATCGCGGAAGCCTACGATCTCTCCCGCCATCTTGGTGCCGTTGGAATTTGTAATCTCGCAGCATTCTCCGACCGAACAGAAAGGTCCGGCGGATTCCACCAGATTGCCCACTACCTGGCTCACACGACCGGTCCAGCGTAAGGTCGAAGCGTCACGCAGCCAGTTCATGTACGGCGCCAGCGATCCCTGGTTCATCGCTGCGACTCCGCTAGAAGATCAAAAAGCCCCGCTTCCACTTCTTTCAATTGCGCGTCAATCCCAACTTGTGTTGCCCCTAACTCGGTTTCGAGCAGGCAATTCTCCGTGCCGACGGATTCGTCGCCGACCACTTCGATTGGAATCTGCGCCTCGTTGTTGCGCGAAAAATATTGCCGCCAGTTTTCGACGTCTGGCGGATGCACGCGCACTCTGACCTTGGTGTTTTGGTGCAGCTTGTCCAGAACAGTCTTAGCCAACTTGGCTACCAGCGCCGGATCTACCTGTGTCTCACGATGCAGGATCTTCGACGCTATAGCCAGCGCCAGTTGTACAACTTCCGACTCGGTCCGTGAATAGTACGCCGCTACCTGTGATTGAAATTGCTCGACCGCGACGCTGATTTTGTTTTGTTCCTCGACCAGCCGTTCGACGCCGCGGGCGCGTTCCTTCTCTTCGCCTTCTTTCACGCCCTCGGCGTGGGCCTTCAACAGCAGTTCGGTGATCTGGTCGTTGGAGGGGTCACCCTCGAATTCGCGGTCGACGCCAGCAGCCAACCCGTGCGGAGTTTCGGGATAACGGAAAGGCTCAATCGGCACCGGAGCCGCGGCGGGCGGAAACAGGCTCTTATACGAGGTACTCATCGTCGCCTTCCATCTTGAGCACCAGTTTGCCTTCGGATTCCAACCTGCGCGCTACCGCAACTGCTTCTTCCTGGGCCTTGGCAACTTCCTTGGCGCGCACCGGACCGAGAACTTCCATGTCTTCTTTCAGCATTTCGACCGCGCGTGACGACATCGCGCGGAAGATATGGTTTTTCAATTCTTCACTGGCGCCTTTGAGGGCCAGCGATAAAGTCTTCTTGTCGGCAGCGCCTACGAACTCCCGCAAGGATGCTTCCGGCAGGCCGAGAATATCTTCGAAGGTAAACATCAAGTTGCGGATGCCGACCGCCAGCTTCGGCTCATCACGCTCGATCGCTTCAAGAATGCTGCCAGCCGCAGTGGCTTCCATACGGTTCATCAACTCAGCGACACTCTTCACGCCGGAATAGGACTGCCGCGTCTGCTCGCCCAACGAATCAATCTTTGATTTGAGAACGCTCGCGATCTTCTTCACCGTCTCCGGAGAAAACTGCCGCAATTCAGCCAATCTTCGCACCGCGCTCGCCCGGACCTGTTCGGAAAGCCTCATCAACACCGACGAAGCGGTCTTCGAATCCAAATGCGCAAGCACTAGCGCGATCGTCTGCGGATGTTCTTCTTCTAGAAACTTTGCCAACTGTTGCGGATCGACAGTCTGCATCCAGAGAAATTGTGCCCCACCGCTCTCGGCAGTCTTGGCAATTTGCCGCAACACTTTGTTACTGACTTCATCGCCGAAGGTCTTCGCCAACAGCCCTTTCACATATCCAGGGCCGCCGTAGGCTTTCGGTCCGTCGGCACCAGTACTCAGGTAGAACTCTTCCAAAACATCCTGCGCAACTTCGGTAGGCACCGAGTCGATCGTCACCAACTCTTCGGCGATCGACTGAATTTCTTTCTCGCCCAGTTGCCGCAACACCGCTCCGGCCGCGTCCTCGCCTAGAAGCGCGAGCAGCACGGCTACCTTGCGGGGACCGGCAAGTGACTGCGCCCGGCCTTCGCTCACTGTCCGCCCTCACGCAACCACGCCTGCACCAATCGCCCCGCCGAAGCCGGCTCAGCCTTAACTTTCTCCACTAGCTGTTTCTTCATCAGCAGAGCGCGCTGGCCAGTAAGATCGCCCTCAGGAAGTGCGCCTTGTGTTTTCTGCCCGGCGGCAACGTTCGCCGGCAATTCCTTAAATGTGCTTACCACCTGCTTCTTAACTGGGCGTAATACCAGGAAATAAACCAGCAGGAAGAGAAGGAGTATGGTTCCGTAACGCACCAATACCGACCAATTGGTCAGCAGAACGCGAACCTTTTCCACCATCTGCTGCTTAGTCGGAGCTTCAAAGCTATCCGGCTGCCGGAAAGAAATATTCTGCACCGCGACCACATCGCCCCGGGCTGCCTCTGCCCCAATAGCCGCCATCGCCAGAGCCTCGATCTGTTTCATCTCTTCTGGGGTCCTTTTTCGCCGCTGCTCCACCCGTTTGCCGCCCTGTTCCTTAACTTCAACCGCGTCATCCACCACTAGTGCCGCGGAAATGCGATGAATTCGTCCCGCCGGCTGTAACGTATGTTTCGTCAGCTTGCTGACCACGTAGGTATTCGACTCGCTGCGCGTGGTCTGAGTAGTCTCGTCGCCTCCCACCGTCTCTTTTGCATTCGAGGTCGCGTTGGGAACATTGCTGGTCGTCCCCGGAACCCCGCCATTCAACGGCCCGCCAATCTGTTCATCCGACTTCTGGGTAGTGACCGCGACAGCAGATTTAGGATCGTAGCTCTCGGAATTTTCCTCACTGGTACTGGCGTCGTACTCCACGTTGACGCTGCCGCGAATGCGGTCGGCTCCGACCACCGGCTCAAGCGTCGCCATCATTCTCGCCGCCAGTTCCTTCTCTAGATTTCCTTCCGGCGACAACGGGTCATGCTGCGGGAGATTGGCCGGCTGCCCGCTGTTGGCATCGACAATCGTGACGTTCTCCGGACGCAGCTTATCCACCGCTCCAGAAATCAATCGCGCGATGGATACCTGCATGTCCTGATTAATCTGGCCTCGCATGCTAAGAATCACCGAAGCCTTAGCCTCGCGTTGCCGGTCTACAAAGAGCGAATCCGTAGGCATCACCAGATGGACGCGCGCACTCTCTACGCCGGTAAGCGTCTGAATGGTGCGCTCTAACTCGCCTTCGAGCGCGCGCTGATAATTCACTTTCTCGTCAAACTCCGTCTGCCCCCAATTCACCTTGTCGAACAGTTCGAAGCCGAGCCGCCCGCTGTGAGGCATCCCTTGCGACGCCATTTCCAGGCGGCTTGCGTCGAGCTTGTCCGCGGGCACGCTCACCGTCTTTCCGTCGGCGCTTACTTCCGCAATAATATTTTTCTGCGCCAACCGCGAGACAAGGCTCTGCGCGTCCGCCGGCTCCATGTTGGTGTAGAGCGGCTTCATGTCGGGCTTCCCCAGCCAGGTGACGAACAATGCGATCGTCGCCGCCGTCACCAATGCGGAGGCCACCAGCACGATGCGCTGTTTCGCGCTCAGGCCGGTCACCATGCTCTTCAGTTGGCCTAAGACCTGTTCTCCAGAAGCCATACGCTTTTCGTTATTCCCCAAACCTTAAAATTGCAGCTTCGAAATTTCTTGGTATGCGTTCACGATCTTGTTGCGCACCTGCATCATGAGCTGGAACGTAACGTCCGCCTTTTCCACGGCGATCATTACGTTGTGCACGTCCTGCCGGTCGCCGTGTAACAACTGTTTCACCTGCGATTGCGCGTCGGTGTGTACTTGCTCAACCTGATCGATTGCATCGACCAAACTCGATCCGAACCCGTTCTCTTTGTCCGCCGCGCCGGAGGAGGGAGTCGCGGTTGAGGGCTGGCTGGGGAACCAGGGTTGAACGTTGGAAATCATGTTGGTCATAAGTCGTCCTTACTAGCCTCTCAAGATGTCGAGAGCACTCTGCAAAAGTTGTTTGGAAGCATTCACTGCGGAAGCGTTGAGTTGATACGCGCGGGTTGCGCCCATCAGGTCGACCATCTCCTGAATCGGATTGATGGAAGGATAAGCGACATATCCCTGCTCATTCGCGTCGGGATGTCCTGGCTCATAACGCATCTGCGCCGGCGAAGGATCGTTAATCACGCGCGAAATTCGCACCGTCGGAACGCGTCCTGGCAGTCCTCCAACGTTATTCATCGCCAGTTGAAAAGGCGATACGCGTGAACTGGCAAAAACCACTTCCTTGCGGCGATAGGGGCCGCCTTCGGCGGTTCGCGTGGTATTGGAGTTCGCCATATTGGCGGCGACAATTTCTGCGCGCTGGCGTTCGGCAGTCAAAGCCGAACCGCTAATTTCGAGCATGGAAAATAATCCCATTACGCACCGTCCTTCATCGCAGTCAGCAGCCGCGAAAATTCGCTCTTGATCAACTGCACGCCCATCTTGAATTGCATTTGAACTTCGGCCAGCATCAAACCTTCGCGGTCAAGATTCACGTTGTTGCCATCGGGTCGAGCGTTCAACCCGACTACCGGATGCAGCATCGGCCCAGAAGCCGCGCTGGCGTTGGTGCTCACCGCATTCTCCAACTCGTTGCGGAAGTCGAAGTCGCGGGTGCGAAATCCCGGAGTATCGACATTGGCCATGTTGTTCACCGTCACCTGCTGACGTTGCGTGGCCAGATTTAAATATTTCTCAATCAGCTGTATTCCACTCATGCGTAGCTCCGTGGTGGTAGTCCATACTCCCGGATCTTGTTGCGGACGGTACGTAGGCTTACGCCCAGCATCTCCGCAGCGCGCGTGCGGTTTCCCGCTGTAACTTCTAAAGTCGATTCCAATAAATGGCGTTCGAGGTCTTTCATCGCGGTTCCAGCGCGAACCGGCAATTCGCTAACTGCCGGTCTCTTGGGACTGGGCGTAAAGAATTCGGGTCCAAGATGCTCCGCTGCAATCACAGCGGTGTCAGTCAACGCAAGGACTCGCCGCATCAAGTTGGCGAGTTCGCGAACGTTGCCCGGCCACTCGTGCCTCTGAAGCCCAGCGATGAAATCTGGATGTAAATGCGGAACCGCCCGCCCGCCCTGGGCCGCGTACTTGGCTACAAAGAACTCAGCCAGCACCTGGATGTCGTCGCGACGCATCCGCAACGGTGGTAGTGAGATAGGAACAACGTTCAACCGGTAGTAGAGATCGGCACGGAAGGTTCCCTCTTCCACCATCTTGAGCAACTGAACGTTTGTAGTCGCGATCACGCGAATGTTTACCCGCAATGACCGCGTATCCCCCAGCCGCTCGAACTCACGTTCCTGCAAAGCGCGCAGCAGTTTGGGTTGCAGGCTAAGCGGCATCTCACCGATCTCGTCGAGGAGTAGGGTTCCGTCCTGAGCTAATTCGAATTTGCCGGCCTTTGTGGCAGCCGCCCCAGTGAAAGCACCCTTTACATGTCCAAACAGTTCGCTCTCGAGAAGATGCTCAGGGAGCGCCGCGCAATTCACCGCGACAAACGGTTGATCGCGGCGTGCGCTGCCTTCATGGATATAACGAGCAAGATTTTCTTTGCCGGTGCCGCTTTCCGCCTCGATCAGAATGTCCGCATTGGTCCGTGCCGCGTGCCGCGCCCGTTCCAGGGTGCGCATCAAACCCGCTGAAGACCCAATGATCTGCGTCTTTCCCGGATGCCCCGTGACCACGGACTGCGTATGCTGCATCACGCGCTTCACCGCGCCTTGCAACTGTTCGAACGAAATCGGCTTCATTAGGTAGTCACAAGCACCGCCGCGCATGGCCTGCACTGCGTCCGGCACGTTGCCAAAAGCCGTCAATACAATCACCGCGGTCTCTGGGGAAGAGGTGCGCACACTGCGCATCACATGGAAGCCATCACCATCCGGCATGCGGACGTCGGTGACAACCAGTGAAAATTTTCCCTGTTCGAACTTTTGCAAACCCTCAGCCACTCCCGATGCGGTTTCGACGACCCAGCCTTCGCGCTGAAAGCTGGCCTCCAGAGCCAGCCGCATTGCGGCTTCGTCGTCGACCACCAGTACCGAGCAATTTGATTTGAAACTCATAGAATGGGGAACTCCATGCGGATCGTCGCGCCATTTTGATTTCGCGCGGCAATCGTTCCGCCGTGTTGTTGGACAATCTTGCGGCACACCGCGAGACCAAGACCTGGGCTGTCGTTCTTGGTGCTGAAGCCGGCTTCGAATATCTTTTCTAGATCTTCCTCTGGAATACCCGAACCGCTGTCGCTAAAGGCGATCGCCACCGTCCTTTCCTCCACACGGGCGCGGATTTTCACCTGGCCGCCTTCTGTCGTATGTCGAAAAGCATTGAGCGCCAGATTGAGGATCACCTGCTGCAACTCGCCGGCATTGCCATTGATCTCGGCGTCGCAAAGTTCCATATCTGTCCAGACCTTTATTCCGTTCTGGTCGGCCAGTGGCGCGATGAAGCGGACAGCCGACCTCAACACAGCGCCAATCTGCAACGGAGCGAGCGACGAAACGCCGAGCGTATGCACACGCAGAACGTTGTTGACCGTCGCCGACAGCGAACGAACACCTGCCTGCAAATGTTCCACCCACTTGCGCTGCTCAGAGCCGAGGTCAGAAGTCATGAGTAGCCCCGACAACAACTCCATGCTGCCCAGCGGATTTCGAATCTCGTGCGCCAGCACCGACGACATCTCCGCCAGCGCAATCAGGCGTCGCGCTTCCTCTCGTTCGCGCTCCATCTCTCGTTGCGCAGTTACATCGCGGACGATCAACACCAGTTCGTTTTTGCCGGCAGCCGTACGCACCACCAGCCAACGTTTCTTGCTCTCCGCGCCAACACAGAATTCCTGCTCCTCGTTCGGCTTACGTCCCACCCTGGTTAACAGCGTAAGAAGTTCATCTCCCAACAATCTTTTCGCTTCAGGGTTAACAAAGCTAACCCTGCCGTTCCCATCCAATACGATGACGCCTGACGGTAGTGCTTCGAGAATGCGGCTCAACCCCATCCGCATCCGTTCATTTTCCGCGAGACTCAACCCCAGCGCAGCGTTGCGCTCTTCAAGTTCTTCGCGCAGGCGGGAAACTTCGCCTTGCAGTTGGTGATACGAACCCTCCAAACGCCCGGCCGCTGCCGTGAATGCGGCAAAGGCATCGGCGAGCATAGGTTCGGCTTTCAGTCCGGCGACTAGGGCTGTATTCATTGGAGCTATATGAGAAGTAGGCAACATCTGCCTAGTGGCAGATGCACGGATCGTGCCAAATTACCGCGAGCTAGACATAGCAATTTGGCGCGAAAAAATGAGTGCTCGATTAGATGACGATGTGCTCGGGGCGAATTTCAAACCCCGAACTGATGAGGATGCTGGCGCGTTCCATCACGTTGCGGACCTCGCGAACGTTGCCCGGCCAGGTGTGCTGCTGCATGACGGTAGCAGCCTCCGGAGTCAAGACAACATTGCGTGGACAGAACTTGCTCAGGAAACATTGCGCCAGGCGGGGAAGGTCGTCCATGCGCTCACGGAGTGGTGGCAATTCGATGGGGAACACTGACAGGCGGTAGAAAAGGTCTTCGCGGAAGTTACGCTCCTGCACCAGTCGCCGCAAGTGAGCGTTAGTAGCGGCAACCACGCGAACGTCAACCTTAAATGTATCGGAACTGCCAAGCCTCTGCACCTCGCCCCCTTCGAGAAAACGCAGCAGTTTCGACTGCAATCCCAGCGGCAGATCGCCGATTTCATCGAGGAAGAGCGTACCGCCCTGTGCCGCGTGAATGCGGCCAATGCGCGACTGCACTGCCCCGGTAAACGCGCCTTTTACAAATCCAAAGAGTTCCGCCTCGAGGAGCGGTTCGGGAATCGCGGCGCAGTTGATCACGACGAAAGGTTTCAGCCGCCGCAAGCTCAACCGATGTACAGCTTGCGCAACCAGATCTTTACCAGTTCCGCTCTCACCGGTTATCAGCACTGTGGTGTCACGTTGCGCCACCAGGCGGGCCATCGCACAGAGCCGCTGGACAGAAGAGCTCGCACCTACAAACCCCGGCAACCCTTCTTCGCGGATCGGTTCTTCACTTCCCGCGCTTGGAAGGAAGCTTTCTCCCTTCAACGGGCCACCGCGCCCAATCTCTCGTACAAGCTCAAACGAGCTCGTGTCCGGCGGCAGGTCGGCCACCATCGGCTGCCCGGTGTGAGCGTTGATCGGAACGATTTCCACGTGCGGATACTGCGCTCGCAGAATCTCGCGGAACTCTTCGACCCGCAGATCTGGCAGCGCCGGATCCAGCAGCACTAACGACGCGTGGCCGGCGTCGATTCTCTCAAGGGCCGCGGCTCCGCTCGACGCTTCCTGCACCGACCAGCGCCGCGACTGCAAACGCGAACTCAGATCACGTCTCAACTCAGAATTCGTGCTGACAACCAGCACGCCAATTACATCCGACGAAAGCAGGAGGCTCGGCACGGCGAGGTGCGGGGCAGCGGGCATAACACTAGACATGGATCAACTTACCTTTCTTGTCTGTCGGTTGAACGGCAACGGCCTTCGGCAAGATAAGAGAAACAGAATCGAATGTTTCGCTGAAACGGATTTCACCACCGGCGCTGGCCGCAATCAACTGTGGCATTTCGAGCTTGGAAGACAACAAGTCGATATCGCTGGAAACTCTTAGCTTTACTTCCACGGCGATCGCCTGGGACTCAACCGATATTTCAACTTCGTCCAGCCCGTTCAATGTCACATTGGAAATCAGCAGGGATAGCGCCTGGCGCACTCTCCCTTGCGAGGCGTGAACCAGGACGTGCGTGGCCGTGTTGAATTCCACCTTGGCGGCCTGAGATCCGCCAAGAACATCCTGCAGAGACTGCGAGATCGGGAAATCGCAGACGTCCGGCGCAGGCTGCTGCAAGCGAACCAACTGGCGGACATTCTCGAAGCAGGCCGTCACTCGCGCCGTCTCCGATAGAGCCGCAGTCAGGGCTTCGCGATAGTCGTCCACGGTGTGGGCTCGCTCCAACGCCAGTTCGAGCAGTCCTTGCAACACCGTCAAGGGTTGCGCAGTGTCATGCAGCTCGCGCGAAGCCGCCTTTGCAATTTGAGCTTCAAGTTGCATAGGGGCCTTAGTTTTCTGCGATCACGTACCCGACACCGCGAATGGTCCGTAACAACTTCACCGGAAACTCACCATCCACTTTGTCGCGCACATACTTAACGTAGACATCGACCAGGTTGGTGCTGGCATCGTACGGAGCTTTCCATACGTATTCCATCAACATTGAGCGCGTCACCGAACGCCTCGCGTTGAGCATGAGGCACTCAAGCACGGAAAATTCCTTGGCGGTCAGGTCGATTCGTTTTCCCGAACGCTCCACGCGAAACTGATCGCGATCCAGGACCAAGTCGCCCACTTGAATCAGGCATCCAGCTCCAGCTCCGGTACGCCGCATTAGTGCGCGTGTCCGTGCCGCTAACTCATGAAACGAGAAGGGCTTAATCAGGCAATCGTCGGCCCCGCAGTCGAGCGCCATCACCCGGTCTTCCAGGCGGTTGCGTCCGGTCAACACCAGGATCGGCAGACTCGGCATGGTGGGCCGCAACTGTTGCAGCAGCGCCATTCCGTCCAGCTTGGGCAGATTCAAATCCAGAATCAGCAAGTCGTATTGCGAAGCACGTACCGCCTGGATCGCGGCTTCTCCATCGTGCGTGAGGTCTACCGAATACTTGTCGGCTTGCAAACCGCGTTTAATAAAATGCGCCAAAGGAACATCATCTTCGGCGATTAAGAGGTGAGGTTGATATTGCTGGGCCTGTGGGTATGATTTCTCTTCGTGCATTAAGGGGTCCCTGGTTTGTTCGTAACAAATGTTTCAGTTGTGACGATGGCGCACCGGTCTTCACAAGACCCGCCAAGTACAGAGATGGTTCGCATCTCCGCTACAAATGGATCGATAGCAGTTACAGCAAAGGGGAGAATCGATCGTGGTTGCTAGCAGATACGTTCTACTACTTAGCAATTAGAGCGCCCTTAATTCAGGACTCATTCAACTCTATGAATGTGAACGGGTTTCTAACAATCGCGCAGGCAGGAGTCCTAAAAAGTGTGCGCGGGATTAGGACAGTTTGCGCGGAAAGCGGACACTTTCGGCGTGATGAAATGGAACGCGATTATTCCTTCTTGGCGAGTTCTTTGGCGGGAGATTCGTTGGCAGGCTCTTGGTTCGCGGCGCCTTCAACTTTGGCCGGGGCTTCCTTCGCACCACCTTCCGCTTTCGCCGGAGTTTCCCCGGCTTTCGCATCCTTCGGCGCAACCTGATGTCCGCCGTTCAAATACTGGACGATCACCGAAATTCGCCGGTTCGCAGGATCCAGCGGATCCGCCGGCTTACGTAGCATCTGGTCCGCGTATCCTCGAACCTGGATCACTTGATCTTGGCGAATTCCCTGCTCCTGCATAAACCGGCGCGCGGCGTTGGCGCGATCAGCCGACAATTCCCAGTTACCGTAGTTACCGCCACCGCTGTAAGGCTTCGAGTCGGTGTGGCCTTCAATGGAAAGTTTGTTGGGCACGCCGCCCAGTTCCGTCGCTAGCAATCCAAGCAGCTCTTTACCCGGTTCACTTGGGCGAGCGCTGCCGCTGTCGAAAAAGGTCCCTTTGTCGCTTTCCAGAAGCTCGATGCGCAACCCTTCCGCGGTCACGGTCATTTCGATCTGGCTCTTCATCTTGTCGAAATCGTTGAGCCGCCGGACCGCCTTCTGGAGCTGCTGTTTAAGCTCCCCCATATTGTCTTTGCTCAGAAGCAGGTTCTCGCCCGATCCGCTCTGGTCGGTGCCCACCATCTTCGAAGTTCCCGACGGATCCTTAAAATATCCACCGACCGCTTCCTTCACCTGCTGGCTGCTGTTCATCAGCCACAACACGATGAACAGGGCCATCATGGCAGTGACGAAGTCTGCGTAAGCCACCTTCCAGGCGCCACCGTGATGTCCGCCGTGGTGGCCTTTTTTCTTGATAATGATGATCGGACGTACCGCTTTTTCTTTCTCCATGGCGTCGATCCCTTACGCGGAGGCCGCGGCTGCAGCCGGAGCATCTCCACCACCACCACGGCACAGCTTCTCTACTTCCTGGAACGACGGGCGAATATGACCAGGAATAGCGCGGCGTCCAACCTCGACAGCCAGAATCGGCGCCGTTCCCTTGAGGAACGAAATCATCAGCACGCGCAGAACGTAATAGTAGGCATGCTCATCTTCCGCAGCCTTGGTCATGTTGGCAGCAATTGGTCCAATAAATCCGTAGCACAAAAGGATTCCCAGGAAAGTTCCCACTAGCGCGGCCGCGACCTTGTGGCCAATTTCTTCCGGCGGGCCACCCAGCGCGCCCATCGTGATCACAACTCCCAACACTGCAGCCACAATGCCGAGCCCAGGCAGCGAATCCGCCATCGTGCTCAGTGCAGCAATCGGACGCGCCGCATCCTGATGGTGTACGTCCATATCGAGTTCGAGCAGCTGATCAAGCTCAAACGGTTCCACGCCGGTGATCGCCATACGCATCGTGTCGCAAACAAAATCACGAACATGATGGTCTTTTATGAATGCCGCGTCCTTCGAAAGGATCGGGCTCTTGCCCGGATCTTCGACGTCGACTTCCAGCGACATCAGGCCTTCCTTGCGAGCCTTGTTTAGCAGCGCGTACATCGTCTTCAGCGTGTCGAGGTAACGCTTCTTGCTGAATTTCGATCCCCCGAACGATCCCAGAACGCCAGACACAATTTTGGACAGAATGTGCGGAGGATTGGCAATCAACACCGTCCCAATCGCCGCGCCGCCGATGATTACCAACTCTGCTGGCTGCATGAGGACCTTGAGGTTCCCGTGCTCCATCAGATATCCGCCGGCCACTCCGCCGAGCACCACCAAAATTCCAATGATCGTAAACATAGAGGTCTTGTCTGCTTGCTTTGATCGCCTTAGGGAAAGCTCAATGCAATGAGCCTTCCACTATCGACACTACGGCGTTACCCTCGGTTACCGGGCGAGCCTTTATCGGTGCAATGTGGGAGGAACTTTAGCGATGTGGTTTGTAATGTAGGAGATCGAACTTATAGAAGTAGATAGCGGCAGAATTCGACTGAAACGAACAGATCAACAGAAGTGCGGCCGGTCTCATCCCTGCCTAATGCGCGTTGATCACCATCTCGCGCGCTGCGCGCAGTTTGCCAACCGGGTCGCTTGTAGGCAGAAATTCCATCGCCACCGTCCCGCGGTAGTTCAATTGTTTCAACTTGCGGAAAATATTTTCGTAGTTGATCTCGCCCGTGCCCGGTTCGTGACGTCCCGGAACATCCGCGATGTGGACGATCCCCACGTGCTCAATGTTCTTCTCTAATTTCTCGATCAGATTGCCCTCAGAGATCTGCTCATGAAAGAAGTCGTAGAGAAACTGGACCTGCGGATGGTTCACCTTCTTAATGATCTCAAATCCCTCAGCCACCGAAGTCAGGTAATACTTGGGATTTTCTTCCGGATCGATATTTTCCAGCAACAGCTTCACCGGCTGCCCGGCAATCTTCTTGCCCTCGACCGCCTTCGCCATGGCCTTCAGGCCGTCGATGCAACTTTGGTGCTGCTCCTCCCGCGACAATCCCGGCACTACGTTGCCTGACATCACAATCATTGACGGGCATTCGATCCGTTCCATGATCGGCAACTCAGCTTTTATGTCCGCAACCACAGCGTCGCGCTCTTTCGGATTCCCCACACCGTGTTTCAGTCCGGCCGAGGTATCGAAGGTGATGCCGAGGGCTTTTCGCTTGGCATTCGCGCGATCGAAGTCCGCGTCCGTCCACTTCCCATACTCCCCAACTAACTCGACGTATTTGTAGCCGGCATCCGCAACTTTTTGTAGCCGCTCTTCAAAAGGCTGGTCGCGAAGAATGGTCCAAAGCATTACCGACAGTTTGAACGGAAGTTCGCTGTCCGCTGCCGCTGCCCTGGGAAGTAAGCCAGTTCCGTTGACCAGTGCGGCGGCGCCAACCGCGCCAGCAATATTGCGTGCAAATGCTCTTCGATTCATAGTCGTTTTAAAACCCGGGACATCCTACCGCCAGAAGCGCCGGCCCGCAACAGAAATAGACATCATTTGCCGTAATTCACCCGCACCGAAACAATCTCAAACGGATGCACTGGCACCACCACCGTGCCCGCCGAAACCGGCAAGGCGCTTCCACTCGGCTCTTCCATCAAATTGGTCAAAGTCGCGGACGTCGCATTCGCCGGCACCCTGATCGCAACATTGCCGCTCTGCCCACCCCATTCATAAAAGCGGAAAATCAATCCATCGCCATCTTCCGCCTTCTTCATCGCAGTCAGCACCACGTTGCGCGCATCGACAGAAGCATAGGAATGCTCCGCACCAAGCTTGCCGTCATGCGCCATCACCTGCTCGGCATGCAATTTGTAGTTGAACTCATACCCGCGACGGACCGTAAGCGCCTGCTTCCAGTCTCCCGCGTGCGGATAAAGTGAGTAGCTGAAATGATGCTTACCCTGATCTGCCTCTGGATCGGGCGAGGTCGGCGAGCGCAGCAACGAAATTCGCAGCACGTTGCCCTTCGCGTCGTATCCATACTTCGATTCGTTGATCAGGCTCACTCCATGCTTGCCATCGCCCAGATCAGCCCAGCGCAGCGCAGGAACTTCGAACTTCGCCGACTCCCACGAATTATTCCTCGTCGTCGGCCGCTCAATCGTTCCGTAAGGAATTTCGTAAGTCGCGTCATTGCTCGACGCGGCCAACGGGAAGGCTGCCTTGATCAGGATGTGCCGCTCGTGCCAGTCAATATCGTTGCCGATGTCGACCCTGTCGAGGCCCGCATACAAAGTAATGTCCTGCACAAATTTCGAACTTTGCCAACTCCGCGTGACGCGAATCGTTGCCCGCAGCGGCCCTTGTTCAACCAACTTCACTGATTCCACCTGATCGAGTGGCATCGACCCATCTTCAAAATTTGCGTCGATGTTCCACGCGTCATACTCTTTCGGATTGTCGTGGAATGCGATCAACTGATTGCCGCATGCTCCGGCGGCAAGCGACTCGAAGTTAGCCTTCTTGTCGTAGAGACTGGTGATGCATCCGTTGTGCTCATCGACCGTAACGCGCACAAGCGCATTCTCCAACGTCAGCCCGCTGGCTTGGAGATCGGTCACCACCGCGCGTTGTCCCGGCACAACGTGGAGCACCTCGTAACCAAGCGAAGGAATGCCGCTGGCCTTCACTAACAATTGATAGCTGTTAGTCTCCGCTTTGGTTGAAAGGACCTGCACCGGAAGCGCCTTGCCGCGCGAGTCAATCACAGAAACGCTCGCAGATTTCCCCGGCATCTGCACCTCCAGCGTTACCAAATCGTCACGCTGCCACGCCAACGGGTTCCACACCATCACCGGCACACCACCCGGCGTGGCCACTTTGGTGTTCACTTCTGCGCTCAACGTGTGCAGCGCATGCGCACTGGCTTCGTCAGTCGTCCAGCGAATCACGTCGTAATCGTGCTGCGCATCCTTATAGATAACGCCAATCCCTGAACCCGCCGCCAGATCATGGAACTGGTTGAACAGCGCCTTCTTCCATCCCTCGGTCAACTCAGCCCCCGGATATGCATCACCGCTCAGCCAGGCCAGCGCCGAGTACTTCTCCGCGTTCAGCAGTTGCTCTTCACTCTCGCGCATATTGCGCTTGTGATTGGACTGCGTGGTAAATACGCCGCGATGGAATTCGAAATAGAGTTCGTCTTTCCACGTCGGGATTTCAATCTTGTCCGCGGGAGGCGCAGGCAGCTTCGGGCTGGCAACAACCGACTTATAGTTCCACTCCGGCGACTGCGAGGCGTCAATCTTGCTTTCCACCTCACTAAAAAAATTCTGCGCGCTGGCGAAATTCAATTTCGGGAAAACCGCCGTCTGGTCGGACCACATCAATCCACGGTCAAACATGGCGCGTGTCGGTCCGCCGCCATGATCGCCTTCTCCGTAAAGGTGCAATACCTCTTGAAGCCCCGGTGCGAGCGTCTCGGCGTGAACGAAGTCGCGGGCCAGCTTCAGCGGGTCGATATCTCCGCTATACCCGTCCGGAAAATAAGTCAGCACCTTGCTGCCATCGGGCGACTCCCACCAAAACAACTTCAATGGCAGTTTGTTGGTTTCATTCCAACTCATCTTCTGCGTCACGAAATAATCGACGCCCGACCTTTTATAAATCTGCGGCAGCTGCCAGTTGTAACCGAACGTGTCGGGGTTCCAGCCAATACGCACATCAACGCCCAAATGCTGTTTGAAATAGCGTTTGCCCACCAGCAACTGCCGCACCTGCGATTCGCCGTCCGGCATATTCAGGTCAGGCTCAACCCACATGCCGCCAACCAATTCCCAGCGCTTGTTCTTCACCTGATCGGCGATGCCTCTGAAAAGCGACGGATACTTCTGCTCCATCCACTCGCTGTATTGCGCCGCCGACTGCGTGTACACCGATTGCGGATACTCATCCAACAATTGCAGCGCGCTGGTAAACGTGCGCCGCACCACGTCCACCGTTTCCGTCTCCGGCCACAGCCACGCAGCGTCAATGTGCGAGTTTCCCGTCAGGTTTGCGGAAAATTGCTTGAGTTGCCCTTTCAGCGGTTCCAAAGTGGCTTCAGCTTTTTGCAACGAAGCATCGAAGGCTTTTTGGTCGCCTCGTCCCAACGCCGCCAAATCCACCGTGGCCGCCGCGGAGTCCACGAGTTTCCCGGCATCGCCTCCAGAAACCGGCGTAAGTTCTCCCGCCGACAGCAATTCCTTCCAGACCCTTTCCGGACTCAACCGGTTCGCCACCGGCTCGAGCAGAAACGTGGAACCCTGCACATGCTTTACATCAACAGTCTTCGACAACTTCACCGCAACCAAAACTTTATCGCCTGGTTTCGCTTGATCGAAAATCGTGATGGGCTCCAAATCCTCGCCCAGCGCCACTCTCCGCCCGTTAAAGTAGACGATCTTTGTCCAATCACCGTCCGACCAAACATGAAAACTGAACCAGATTCGCGATCCGGTCACATCGTAGCCATGCACGTCCTTCGGCACTTCCACCCATGCGCGGTACCACAAGGCATCGCGCGGTTCCTGCGAAGGTACATGCGCCACCTCCCAACTGGAGTCATCGAGTTCGAGGGCTTCGCCGTGCGGCATATCGGCAACGTGCGTACGCCACTGCGGGGCCGGCAGGCGATCCAATTGCGAAAGACCCTTGATTACATCTTGCGTCGCAGGCGTCAGCTGCTTCAACGCGGCGTCGGGTTCCTGCGCCTGTGCGCACACCAGCAGCAGTGTGCAGGCCATGCCTACAATGCAGAATTTCTGAAAAAGCGCCATGAACTCTCCGTATGGAATGATTCGTGATCAAAGGACAGAAAAGATTTTACGCTGGCAGAGGAAGAAACCGAGGCTCGAAGGCAACAACAGAAAACGATCTTTCCTATTCAGGGCGATCCCACATTTGGCAGGAAAAACTAAGAACCAGCACCGGGAACTGACAACTAAATTTCCAACCCAGCCGGGCTGCATAACCAAGATTCCCGGGACGAAACCCCGGTCCAAAAAACTGTCATCCTGAGCCGAGCGGAAACAAGCGAAGCGAAGTTGCCGCGTAATCGAAGGACCCCTATTCCCTCTCCCCAGCCAGTTACTCCGCCAGGAATTCGCTTACTTGCCGCACGTGCAGCGGACCGAACCCACACCGTTAGGCGTCTACCCCTTCTCTTTCGGCTTGGGCGGAATATCCGCATACCCCGGCGCAGCCTGCTTCAAATTCTCGGTGAGCGTAGCCTGCGCATCGCCGATCGACCAACGAATGCCACCAGCCAGCAGATTCAGGAAGAATGGGCTGTTCCAATTCTCCGGACGATCACCGATGGCACAGTAGAACACCCGGCCCTTGCCGTCCATTCGCGCCCAGGTCATCGGGTAAGGCGCGCGCTGGTAGGGTTCACCTGTCATTCCTTTGGTATCGAGCGTGCAGATCACATGGATATCGGAGCGGAAATCCTTCAGCGAGTACCACTCTTCATTAAAGCTGACCGGCGACGAAACGCCCTCCAGCCCCGGAAACTTCGGATCATTGATAACGACATTCGCGTTCTGCAACCGCGGCGTACTGCCGTGCGTAATGAACTCCCCGCCCAGCATCCTTATATATGGATCGGACTGCTCGCCATGCGCGATGTAGCGATTGCCTTTCCCTTCGTCGTCCGGTTTGGTGTGAAAAGTGTCCGCCGCAGCGTGAACACCGACAAATCCCATGCCGCCATGGATCGCATCCAGGAAAGTCTTCTTTCCCTGCTCCGACATCGGCGGATTCTTGTCCGTCCCTACCGTTGTCAGATCGAGCGTAGTAAAGAAGATAGACGCCGCGTACTGGTGAAATTCCTTCGAATCAAAAACTCTGCCGTCTTTGGTGGCCGTCACTTCAAAGCCGTGCTTTTTGCCCAACGCCCTTATGGCGTTTTCCATGATGCTGGGCTTGCCATCGACCATCTTGATCGATTCATGCTCGAATCCCGAAGACTTGGTGAAGAGAAGAACTGACTTGCCACTCGCCGCAAACAGTCCCTTAGGCAATGCGAGACTGGCGCTGGCCACAGCCCCAGCCTGAATGAACCGCCGACGGCTAAAAAAGTCCTTCATTGTTCCCTCCTCATTATCGTCCACGTAGCTGCAGGTGTCTCACCTGCCGGAGCAACTTTCTCTGGCCCTTACTTCTTCCGCGTCGGCGCTACTTCCGCCGTCTTTACCGCAGGTCCCTTATTCCCCCACGAATTCCGCACAAAAGTCAGCACATCGGCGACCTGCTCGTCGGTCAAATCCACCGGCACCATCTCCGAATCGTACTTGACCTTATTCACTGTGACTGGCCCGGTAAGTCCATTGACCACAATTCCGATGGACCGCGTCTTGTTCGCCATCAGATAGTCAGACTTCGCCAGCGGCGGATAAACCTCGGGGATACCCTGACCCGCATCGCGGTGACAAGTGATGCAAGTCGTACTGTAAACGGCCTTGCCGCGATCGATGCTGGCGCTGAGATCGGCGCCCTGCCAAGCCCAGGTCTTAGCCACAATCAAACCCATCACCACAACCACCGCCCAGCCGAAGTATTTCGTCTTCATAGTCTATGTATGCCCCTAAACTTCGTTGCGTTTAAACCGCTCCACTAAATGATCGCATGCCCGGACGGTAAGCGCCATCATGGTCAACGTCGGGTTCTGGCAGGCCGACGACACAAACGCCGAGCCGTCCGTCACCAACAAGTTGCTCACGTCGTGCGACTGACAGAAGGAATTCAGCACCGACCTTTTGGGATCGTTGCCCATGCGTGCGGTTCCCACTTCGTGGATAGCCATGCCGGGCATTTCCGTCCCCGTCCTCACGCTGATATTCTTCGCGCCCGCGGTGTCCAGCATCTCCGCCGCAGTAGTACCGGCGTCGCGCATGAGCGCCGCTTCATTCTTGCCATGTGCCATGCTGATGCGGAGCGCGGGAATACCCCAAGCATCTTTCAGCTTTCCGTCGATCTCGCAGAAGTTGTCGAAGTTCGCCAGCGACTCGCCGAAGGCTCCCAGCGAAACGCTATACGTCCCCAACTTCACGGCCTTCTTATACTCCGCGCCGATACCGGGAGCATCCATGGTGAATTCCGGTTCTGATCCGCCCTGAAAACCGTACCCGCGAATAAAATGCGGATGCTTGCCCGAGGTCGGCGTATTGCGGAAGCGCACCAGATAAACCCCATTCGGCCGGTTCGGCGGGTTCGCCGTGGGTCGAATATCGAAGTCAGTAAATGTTCCGCTGGCACCGCCGCCCACCACGTGGTCCATCAGATAGTGGCCCAGCACTCCGCTCGAATTCGCCAATCCCTTGGAATAATCCCGTGTCGACGAATTCAGAAGGATGCGCGTCGACTCCAGCGCTTGCGCGCAAAGGATCACAGTCTTGCCGCGAACTTCCTTCGTCTCCTTGGTCACGCGGTCGACAAACGTGACGCCCCGCGCCTTGTTCTTGCCCATGTCCATATCGACATGGCTGACGACGGCGTTCGTGATCAGCGTGCAATTGCCCGTCTTCAGCGCGTCTTTCACTGTAGTAAAAGGACTGCTGAAGTATGAAAACGTCTGACACCCACGCTCGCACGGGCCACAGTAATGGCAAGGCGCGCGCCCATTATGCGGCTGCGTAACAATGGCCGCCCGCCCAATGGTTATGGTGCGCCCAAAATTTTTCTTAACACTTTCCTTCAGCCGAATTTCGCCGCAACTCATTTTCATCGGCGGAAGAAATTGTCCGTCGGGCAGCATGTCGTTCTGCTCCGCAGACCCGCTGATTCCTACATAACGTTCGACGATGTCGTAAAAAGGAGAAAGTTCCGCGTAAGAGATCGGCCAATCCGTGTCATATCCGTCGCGGCTAAAAGCTTTGAAGTCCGTGTCGCTGAGCCGGTAGCTCTGCCGCCCCCACACCAGCGATCGTCCGCCCAGAATCCGCAACCGCTGCCAGGTGAATGGCCGGTCCGCGGGCGTGCTGTAAGGGTTCTCCAGGTCGTTCACAAACCATTCGTAGTTGTATTCCATGCAGGCATAACACGCCTTCTGGATTGGCCGCGTCCGCAAAACTTCCGGCGAATGATTGCGATACTTTAGCTTGTACGACGGCATGTGCTCGGTGAATTCCTTTGGAGTCACCGCCCGCCCTGCCTCCACAATCACAACCTTCAGCCCGGCTTCCGCGAGCCGCTTGGCCGCCCAGCCGCCGGTCGCCCCCGAGCCGACGACAACCGCGTCGTATGTCTGTTGCAGAACGTCTTGTGCCATGAATTTCCTATGTGTGGGTAGTCGTAGGGTGGTCGCAGCCTTCGTAGGTTCCGTGAGTGTAGGCGCCGTCCCAGCCAAGTTCCTTGGCGCCAATTTCTGATCCGTAGTAGGCAGCCGCGATCATCGCCTTGAGCCGCCCAAAATGCTGGTGCGCCGGATCCACTTTCGCCTCCTGCGTCCAGATGCTTGCGCCCGCCTGATAAGCCCACGGCATCAGCAACGCATGCTGATCTTCCGCAGCCAGGGCGCGGAAATCTTTTCCATATTGCTTCTGACTTTCGCTGTCGATGAAGGCAATGCCGTCAGTAAATTGTTTCTGAAACTCAGCCGGCTGCACCGAGAGAATCAAATCGATATAGCGATTGACCAGCGCTTCCTTGGCGCCAGGCGTGTCGGTGGCGGGAATGATCACATCGCTCAGAACGATCAGCGTCTCGTTCTGTTGGTCGTGCAGGAACGCAAGCTTCCAATTAGGATCGCTAAGAAACTTCGACCCGTCCTCGCCTTTCGCCGCGGGCGTCAGCTCCGATGAGATCGCCTGCGCGACCGAAAATGCCGGCCCAAGCGCCGAAGCCGCGCTGGCAAACAGCGCCGCGCGAAGCAATTCACGCCGGTTCACTAAAGGGAGGGTAGGCCTATGGCTGGAAGAAGGGGCTTCGGGGCCTGTAATTTCCATCGCGGGGAATCATAATCCCTGAGGCAGCCCTTCCTCAATCGAATAATTCCTGCATCTTTCCCCCGCCAGATACAGCATCTAAATGAGGTTATGCCGACTCCGAACCGCGGACTTCACCTCGTCACCAGTCCGGCCACATCCATCCCGCCTCAGCAACACGAACAGCTGTGCGGCGCGATCCATTCGCGCCACCAGATCAGTTTTATGTATCAAGGCAAACCCCGCATCGTTGAGCCGCATGACTATGGAATGCAAAATGACCGCGCGCGTCTGCTGACCTATCAAATCGGAGGCGGCAGCAGTTCCGGGCGCCTGCCTGACTGGCGTTGGTTCGATGTCGCTAACATCTCTGACCTCGAGGTCCTCGACCAAACCTTCCCAGGGAACCGGACCATCCCATCCGGCAGGCATCATCAATGGGACGTGCTCTTTGCCCGCGTTGCCGAGCCTGAGTAAAGGCAGTGGAATCAATCGACTTTACAAAACGTTCCGCGTGGAACGTTTTGTAAAGTTGTTCCCGTTTTGGGAAGACGTTGCAATGGCGCGAGTTAGTTAAGAGGGCACGATTCCCAAAACGGGAATCTTAGTTCGGCTTCACAAGCTTTATCCTGAGAGTAGTGCAAGTAAGCCGCGACCAAGGCCACTTCTCTCGTTCCTGCTCAAGCCGCTTGTTCCAATAACCTATTTCGTAAAAGACTCCCAACCCGAATGCCAGGACTCCCAGCATCCCGACATACTGCCACCCTTGGGGGATCGTTGGACGATCTCTTCGAAATCCGCGAAGCCGGTTCATAGGGTGATCAAATCTATTGCATTCCGCCGTTCAAAGGGAGGGGCCTCCGCGGCGAATCTGAGGAAAGCACGACCCCTGTTGACGGCTGATCGCATCCCAGCTTAACTTCTCGCTTGTGGATGCTGGCGCGCTGTTTGAGGTCTATCGACACAAAACTGACGAAGAACTGTTGGCCCTCGCCGCCGACCGGGATTCTCTCGTCCCGGAAGCGCAAACCATTCTGACCAAGGAACTTCAACGGCGGAACTTGGTCGCGCCACGGCAGGGTCGGCGCGTCCCATCGAAAGACACGATTGATTTGGAAGAGAATCCGGCCTTCCACGCTCCAGCAAAAATCGGGACGATTCTAGCCCTGATCTTTGTGTTCGGCACGCCTCTGGGTTTCGTAGTCCTGGCAGTTACGCTAGATCCGGATTGGAAGAGAAACCTCCCCATCTCTGTCCTCTCCCTGCTGCTTGTTCTGGCGCCGTCCTTCGGGATCATTCGCTGGGCAACACGGCGCAAGATTAGAAAAGACGCGAAGTCTCGCTAAACAGTAAGGCCGGATCAAGCTCCGACGCTAAGCGGCGCGAGCCCCGAAGTGGTTGCATAAGTCAGCCCGGTGAGCCCCGGGAAGCCAAAATAAGATCAGTCCGTAGGAACGGCAGAACAACGTAAGAATGCCCAACCAAGAGCTCGACACATTCCCTTTGTAACTAGTCCAACAAAGCCATTCGATGTATCTTGTCTCCGCCGTGAAAGGTGGACGCAGAATGCGCGTTATCAAAATCGCGGGACCAACACTTCTCTGCTTATTAATCGCTTGCGGCAGCTTCGCCCAGCAACTCGCCAAGCGCCTGACAAATCAAGATGTCATCGATATGGTTTCCCTCGGTCTCTCCGACGAGGTCATCATCGAAAAGCTCCGCGCTTCCAACGGATCGGACTTCGACACCACCGTCCCCGGCCTCAAGGCGCTCAAAGCGGGACACGTCTCGGACGCCGTCATCCGCATCATGATCAACCCTTCTCTGGCGCTCGCTCCCGCGCGCGGAGCAGTGAATGCCGCGTCCGTTGCCGAGCCTTCACTCCTGCCGGAATCTGGGGTCTACGTGGTCCGCAATGACAGGCCTGCCGAGGTGCCTCCGGAAATCGTCACCTGGAAGACCGGAGGCGTGGTTAAAGGCATCGTCACCATGGGAATCGTGAAGGGCGACAGAAACGGGAAAGTTAACCGGCCGCAAAGCCGGACGCAGCTGGCTGCGCCCTTGGAGTTTCTGATCAAGACGCCGGAAGACACGTCGGTCGAGGAGTATCAGTTACTTCATCTACACCGCAAAGACAACCGCCGCGAATTCCGCAGCGTGACGGGCGGCGTTTTCCACGAGTCGGGCGGGGCGATCCGAGACGACGTACCCTTTCAGTCCGATAAGATCGGCATTCGCACCTGGCGCATTTCGCTCTCTGATCTGCCGAACGGAGAGTACGGATTCCTGCCTCCCGGTGTTGCCTCGGCAAGCATCTCTTCCTCCGGCAAGATGTACACCTTCGGCGTGGTCGACGGACAGGGCTCGCGGCAGAGTTCCCAGTCATCGAAAAATGTGTCCGGGTCTCTAGACGCGGCAAACTCTTCTTACTCTGCCGCCGCGCCAGCCAGCATGGGGGCTTCGTCCAGCGGCAATCCCACCGTTAGGCATGACGGCGTAATCC
>DATBAT010000381.1:0-6055 GCA_036271375.1 Terriglobales bacterium | reverse complement strand
GTGGGCCATTGAAAAGTACTCGTCGGAGACAAAGAATGCGGCGATTATTTATGCGCATCCGTGGGAACTCGATTCGCAGCAGCAGCGCATGAATGGCCGGCTCACCTCGCGATTGCGGCATTACATCGGGTTGCGCGGAGTCGAGAAAAAAATGCGGCGGTTGCTCACCGATTTCCGATTTGTAACGTTGGGCTCCATGGTCAGCAGCGTGACGAAGGCGGCGGAGACAACGCATGTTGCGGCGATCGCTGTTGGCTAGTTCCCCACACAAGCCAAAAGACGGCTTGTATGGGGCACCCGTGATGTTCTTTTCTCGCTCAATCCGAGATGAATGACTAAGAAGAATCAACTCATTCGCGGCGTAACGATGAACTGGCTGGCGCTGGCCACGTCGATGCTGCTCGGGTTCTTCCTGTCGCCGTTCGTAGTCCATCATTTGGGCGATTCTTCCTACGGCGTTTGGACCGTTATCGTCTCCATCGCCTCCTACATGCAGTTGCTCGATTTCGGCCTCCGTAGCGCGATTACGCGGACCGTATCACGCGCCTATGCGCTCAAGCAGCACGAGGAATCGAGCCGTGCGGTGTCAGCGGCACTCCTGCTGCGCCTGGGCATGAGCGCCATCATCCTCACCGTCAGTTTTGCGCTGTCGCGCGTCGGCCCGGCGATCTTTCACGTTCCCCCGCAACTTGCCACCGCGGCCAAGTGGGCCATCCTGATCACCGGATTTAACGTTTCCGTTACCCTTACCTGCGGCACCTTCGGCGGAGTACTGGTGGGGCTGCATCATTTCGACGCCGTCAGTTCCATCACCATGATGCAGACAGTGGCCCGCGCCTGCGCGATCCTGTGGTTGCTTTCGCATGGCTACGGAATCGTCGCCCTCGCTCTCTGCGAACTGGCGGCGGTGACGCTGGGCAACGGGGCCATCGTGTGGCGATGCTTCCACAAGTATCCGGAATTGTGCGTACGTGTGAGCTACGTCGAGCGTGCCATGATTCGCGAACTCGGCCTCTATGGAGTCTGGGCTGCCGTGTTTAATCTTGGGCAGCAGCTTATTTACTACTCTGATAACTTGGTGATCGCCGGCTTTGTCTCGGCGGCGGCGGTGACGGCTTACGCGATCGGCGGAAACCTGATCGAGTATTTGCGCGGCGTAATCTCGTCCATGACCACCACCTTTACGCCGCTGGCGAGCAGCATGGAGGCGACCGGCGGTAACGAATCGCTCCGCAGATTGCTGATTCAAGGAACGCGAGCGGCATTCCTGGTGGCGTTGCCGATTGAAATTGCACTACTGTTCCGCGGTCCGACGTTCATTGGACTGTGGATGGGCGCGAAGTATGCGGCTGAGTCCGGGCACGTCCTGATGATATTGGTAATCGCCCAGATTTTTATGAACGGCAGCCACACGCCGACGGCGATCTTGTATGGAACCAGCAAACACCGCATCAATGCGCTTTGGGTAATCGGCGAAGCGGTGGCAAACCTGTCCCTGAGTGTGTTCCTGGTACGGCGCATAGGAATTATGGGCGTGGCATGGGGAACGTTGATCCCCAGCGCAGTGGTGTCGCTGCTTCTGCGGCCGCAATATGTCGCAAGGATGCTGAAATTGCCGATGCGGAGCCTCTTGTGGCAGGGGTGGATTCGGGCGCTGATCGCGGCCGTGCCCTACGCGATAGCCTGCTCCTTCGCGGACCGGTTCTGGCAGCCACATACTCTGCTTGGTTTCATGTTGCAGATCGCTGCGATTTTGCCGATTTTTGTGCTTTTTGAAGCCTTTATGTTTTGGCGAGAAGCGGCGCCATTTGTTCGAGAATGGTTCAAAGGCCTCCGTCCAGCATCGGCCGTGGCAAGCGCCAGCGGCATAAGGCATTGAACCTAGATAGGACGATATGTATTACCGGAGTACATTGTTTAGCACTTTTAACGTTCCTTTGACTTATCGCGGAAGGCTATAATGTCTCACCGCTTATCCAACGTCCTCCTATCTAGACCGTTCGCCGGGTTTATTTGTGTTGGAAAAAAGCGCTTGGTGGTTTGGCCGGCAAGCAGAATGGCGAGGGTGCAAAGTTGAGTACAAACGTTCAGCCAATTGTTCCGGCGGCGCCGGAAATAGTGATTTCCGACCGTTCCTACAGCTATTGGTATGCTGCCGCGGTGCTTGTGGGTACCGCGATTGTCGCGTGCCTTGTTCTGTTCTGGCAAACCGTACGGCTGACGCTGCATACCTGGCAGAGCTCCGAGACCTACTCTTACGGCTACCTGATTCTGCCTATCGTTGCTTACGTACTATGGGACCGCAGACGGCGGCTGCATGCGGTGCCGGTACGTCCGTATTGGCCGGCGCTGTTGTTGCTTGCGGGCTCCGGGTTCATGTGGCTGGTCGCGAACGTCGCTGACATTCGTGTCGGGCAGCAACTGGCGCTGGTTTGCGCCGTCGATTCAATGGTGCTGCTGATTGTCGGTTGGCGCGCCGCCCGCACGCTCGCCGCGCCCATGCTCATACTCTTCTTCACCATTCCATTTGGTGACGGAGTTGTTCCCAAATTGCAGGATTTGACTGCCGCAGTCGCCACTGGATTGCTGAATATCAGCCACGTGCCCGCAGTGCTCGAAGGAAGGGTCATCACAGTTCCGGGAATGCGCTGGCAAGTGGCGGAAGCCTGCAGTGGCGCGCGCTATCTGCTTTCCTCGGCAATTTTGGGAGTCGTGTGCGCCTCGCTCATTTTCCGTAGCTGGAAGCGCCGCGCCTTACTGATTGCCGCGAGCGTTGCCGTGCCTGTGCTCGCCAATTGCCTGCGCGCCTATGGCATCATCATGCTCGGCTATTTGTCGAACAATGCACTGGCGCACGGCATCGACCACATCATTTACGGATGGATCTTCTTCCTCTTCTGCATGTTACTGGTATTCGGCATTGCCGCGCGGCACGCGGAACATCCGAAAGAACCGAATCTTCTGCCGCTTGATTCCAGGTTACGGAGTGAGTCATTACCGCGACTCGGATTTGCCGCGGTGCTTGGTTGCGCGGTGCTGGGCTTGCCGATGCACGGCGCAACCGTGTTGCACGCCCGGGATATTGCCAATCCCATCTCGGTAGCTGCGGGACCTAAAACCAATGCTGCGTGGCATGTGAGCCCCGATTTCCCGACGCACTGGGTTTCCCCGGTGCTCGATACCTTCGTTGGTGGCGCAGACACCTACCTCCCGACCTCTTCGGAAAATAATGACCGTCCGGTTTATCTGTTCCTTGGCTCTTCGAGGAGTTCCGCCCGAGTGCTCGATTCGGGAGAGCGCTTCCTGAACCTGCACTATTGGACGTTGCTCTCGGAGCAGTCGAAGACGATTACCCTCCAGGGCCACACCTTGCGAGTACGCGAACTGAATACGCAAGGTCCCTACCATCGCCGCCTTATCTGGATGTGGTGTATGGTGAACGGAACTCCCGCCAATACCGAGCTCGAAGTAAAGCTTTTACAGGCGAAATCGGTGCTCGCCCAATCTACGGGAACGGTCCACATTGTGGCAGTGGCTGCCGACTACGACTTCGACCCGAACGAGGCGGTTCCCGCCCTGACCAGCTTTCTCGATTCCGCTACCCCTACGGTGATTGGCAACGCGAGACAGTAGTATCAGAGTACCCTCTTTAAGGCTTTAGCGGTAATTTCCCTTCCCATTGTGCAAGAGATTGCAGCACCTTCTTTCGAGGCTTATGATGGGCCGGTTACTGACGCCTTAAGTGCTTGAAAATAAAGGAAAGATTTTGGAGGGAGTTTCCCCGGGCCAGCGGGAAGTCTGGAACTCCCCGTGCATATAAGGGATGCGAGCCGCGATGCTCAGCCTGAAGTTTCTGTGGGGGGAGACAGACCTGTCTGGAACCAGGGGTTGGGACTCGAGGGTACCGATTGCGGATTCGCAAAGGGGAGGAAAGATGAAAAAATTTCTGTTACGGGCGCTGGCGGTGGTACCCATTCTACTGCTGGTGACCTCGTTCGCAAGCGCTAACTCGTCAATGCAGTTAGTGTTCGATTCAACTGTGATCGCTCCGATAACGTCATTGGGTTGCGGAGCCAACAACTTCTGCTCCCAACAGTATATGCTGGTTGATGGGACAGTGTTGACGGTGTCCACTAATACCGGCAACGGTGGTGGTCCTCCGAACAACATCACACTGACCACTAACACCGCTGGCGCGTTCCCTGGTGGCCCTACGATTGAGATTGACTATGCCGTAAATAACGACATGGGCAACGGCGCCGATTTCCAGCATGCTTTTGGCGGAACATTGTTTGGATCGCAAACCGCGACCAACAACATCCTGTTCAACAGCGCCAACGGACTAGGCTTCACCGGTACCTTGGTGGATGCGCTGACGGTTGGTTCGGGTGGCGCGTCGTTCCTGGCGTCTTCCGCCAACAGTTCGGGCGCTTTCAATTTCGCACCGTCGCCATACACGCTCGTGGACCAGATCGTCATTAACGACACCACTGGGTTACTGGCTGGTCAGGCGATACAGGAAACCAGCGCGTTTGCGATTCCGGAACCCGCCAGCTTGATGTTGCTGGGTGGTGGCTTCCTGGGTCTTGCCAACATTCTGCGCCGCAAACTGGCGAAGTAATTCGGTAAGTTCTCTACGACCAATAAGGGCTGGCCATGTGCCAGCCCTTTTATTTTTCGTAAGCACCGATCATCAGATTGTGCGCCGTTCAGGTCATCTCGAAGAGAGCTCGTGATTTCACCGCTCGTGTAAACTAACCGTTTATGACCGCGATCATTGAGGTCACAGAGGTCCACAAGAACTACCACATCGGCAAGGTCGATGTGCCGGCCCTGCGCGGCGTTACCTTCAGCGTGAAGCGTGGCGAGTTTGTCGCGATTCTCGGGCCCTCGGGCAGCGGCAAATCGACGATGTTTTACGTGCTGGGCGGCCTGACCCGCGCCGACAGCGGACGCGTGATGATTGATGGCGAAGATTTCACGCGGCTTTCCGATGCCGAGCGCACGCGGCTGCGAAAGTCAAAAATCGGCTTCGTCTTCCAGAAATTCAACCTGCTGCCCACGCTCGACGCGAAGACCAACATCGAAATCGCGCAGGATATTGCCGGCAAGCATGGCGGCATCGACCGCGAATACTTCCAGCGCATCACCGAGTTGCTCGGCATCAGCAAGCGTCTGAATCATCGGCCCTCCGAACTTTCAGGAGGCGAGCAGCAGCGCGTGGCACTGGCGCGCGCGCTCATCAACAAGCCAGCTATCATTCTCGCCGACGAGCCCACCGGCAACCTCGATACGAAGAACTCCGATGCCGTGCTCAACCTGCTGCGGCAGTCGAAAAGCGAACTTGGACAGACCGTGCTGATGATCACGCACAACCCCGAAGCCGCGGAGTATGCCGACCGTTCCATCCACATGCGCGACGGGCAGGTTGTCGATGCGGCGAGCGAGCCACACCTGCCCGGAAAAATCGGCTGAACGTCTTGGGCACTTGGTCCAATGTCTAGAAGTTGAATACAAGACACCACTGGCGAGCTCTGGAAGATATCTGCCGCCGACATCCTCACGCACATCGCGATGCACTCGCCTGTCATCGTGGACAGATCTTGATGGTGATGCGCGACGGTGGCCTCACTTCTGCCTATTACGGACTGCATTCAGGCGGTTCGAAGGGGTCACATCGCAGAATGATCGGCAGTTCGATGGTTGGCAAAGCGATAATCGGCAATCCTCTGATCGGCAGTTCCGACACCGGTGGCTCAATGATCCGCGGACGGGTCGAAAACGGCAAAATGGAAGCGCGCCTCACGCCAGCGGGCGCAAGGATGATGGGTCGCGCTGGGCCCGGGGGCGGAGCAGCGGAGAGCGCTGTTGGCGCCGTCGGCGTTGTTGGTGTTGAGGCTGTTGGTGTTGGTGTTGAGGCTGTTGGTGTTGGTGTTGACGCTGTTGGTGTTGGCGTTACGGATGCTGGTATTTGAGTTGTCGTTGTGGTCAGCGAAGGCGATGAGGGTGACGATGTCGAACGCGACGGCCGTTCGGGAACCAGCAGCGGCACACC
>DATBAT010000380.1:0-3031 GCA_036271375.1 Terriglobales bacterium | reverse complement strand
CCTCAAGCCGACCGCAAACACTGCGTGCCGCTGCGCCTTGGACAAAGCTTCTGCCGCAGAAATTGCGCGGTGAAGAAATTACGCTAGTGCAAGAGTTGCGGGAAGGAAAGTTTCAAAAGCATCTCGCGGCGGCGACTGCGGCGTCCGCCTTCTTCAGTGGCATTGAAGCAATGTATTCGCATTATAAAAACAATTTCAAGTACAAAGCCCAATGGAGTCCGATTGTTATCGCCGGCCTGCTGATCGGAGCGGCCCTGGGCGCGGTGGTAAGTCCTAAAGCAGCGAAGAAACTATTGCCGGCGGCATCGGCTCTCGCCATCGCGGACGGCGCTGCCGGATTCTTCTATCACGCGCGCGGAATCACCAGACGGCCGGGCGGACTCAAAAATCCTCTGTACAACGTGATGTACGGACCGCCCATTTTTGCACCACTGCTGTTTGCTGCCTGCGGATTTCTGGGCATCCTGGCCAGCATGTTTCGACGGGAACGGTAATGCAGAAAACGAGCGACGACGCCCAGCCGATCGATCCGCACACAGGTGAAGCCCTCGCGCCGACACCGCAACCGGGGTACTACCCGGGCTTTCACACCATGAGTCAAAAGGCATTTTGGGACGAAGCGACTCGTACGCTTGTGGTTTCAAGAATGGAAGATGTTCCGCCCATCCGCTTCTTTACCGCCGAGGAAGCGAAGCTGATGGCAGCAGTATGCGATCGCATTCTGCCGCAAGACGATCGTGACGAACAGCACAGGATACCCATCGTGAACGTAATTGACGAACGGCTGTATGAGAACCGCCTCGATGGCTATCGATATACGGACATGCCACCTGACCAGGAAGCGCACCGGATGGGATTGCAAGCCATCGAGGAAATCGCCGAGCACATGTTCGGCAAATCGTTTCTGGACCTGAGTGCAGGGGAACAAGAGTTGATTCTGGAAACTCTGCACGATGGCAATCCGCCGGCCGCCCACGACATCTGGAAGCGAATGGACGTGGAACGTTTCTGGTTGTTGCTGGTGCAAGACGTAGTCGGAGCCTACTACGCGCACCCATACGCCTGGGACGAAATTGGGTTTGGAGGTCCCGCCTATCCTCGCGGATACATGCGTCTGGAGCATGGCGATCCGGAACCGTGGGAAATGGAAGAGCGGCGGTACGAATGGGCTCCCCCGCAAGGTTCACCGTCCGCGAAATTCACGAAAGTGGGTGGCAAGGAAGAGCACAAAGCCAGCCCGGGCCAGGGAGGCACTCATTGAAAGCTCCTCTGTTCGGCCGGTTCAAGGGGCCTGACGATTCCGTCCATAGGCTTGGAGCAATGCAGCGCCTGGAATTCCCGATGCAACGCTACCGCAACGATGAGGAAGTCGATTATTGCATCGTGGGCATCGGCTCGGCCGGTGGAGTACTTTTACAGAGATTGGCGCGAGCCGGCTTTCGCGTGGTGGGACTGGAGGCTGGGCCTTTTTGGGATACGGAGCGCGATTGGGTTAGCGACGAAGCAGGTTCGCACAAGCTGTACTGGAATGAATTGCGCATCACCGGCGGTGAAGAACCGCTCGCTCTGGGAGCAAACAATAGTGGCCGCGGTGTAGGAGGTGGATCGGTTCACTGGGCCGGCTTTACTCCCCGGCTGCACCCCTCGGACTTTCGAGTCCACACGGAAGATGGCGTTGGCGTGGACTGGCCCATTTCCTATGAGGAACTGAAACCCTATTACGAACTGCTCGAAAAGGAAATTCCAGTTTCGGGCCCGGCGTACTTTCCCTGGGGACATCCTCACGGATATTCCTACGGACCGCACCCCATGGGCGGATGCGGCGATATTCTGATCAAAGGCTGCACGAAACTGGGCATCCGCGTGAGCATCGGCGGCCCCGTGGCCATTCTTGCGGGCTCTCATGGCGATCGCCCTCACTGCATTTATCGTGGCTTTTGTATTCAAGGATGCAAGGTCGGAGCCAAGCAAAGCACGCTGATCTCTCACGTTCCCGACGGCATCGCCCACAAGGCGGAAATCCGGGCACATTGCATGGCCTCTCGAATCAATGTTGGAGAAAACGGACGAGTCACAGGCGTTACCTACTTTGACCCGGACGGAAAAGAGGCTGTGCAGAAGGCGAAGGCAGTGATCGTGTGCGGATACGCCATTGAAACACCTCGCTTGCTGCTGAATTCAGCCTGTCCGGGCCACGAGAATGGCCTGGCAAATTCCAGCGGCACTCTGGGGCGTTACCTCATGGCGCAGGGCGGAAACGTAGTTCTCGGCCGATTCAAAGAACTTGTACGAATGTACAAAGCGCCACCAGCACACGCGATGACCGAGGAGTTTTACGAAACGGATCCAAAACGTGGATTCGCCCGAGGATTTGCGATTCAAAGTGTTGGCCCGCTTCCGATCGCGTTTGCGCGCCAAATGATGGTCGCAAAAGGCGCGTGGGGATGGGGCATGCGTCAGATCATGATGGATTACAACCATTGGGGAGCCATTGCGCTGCTCAGCGAAATTCTTCCCTGGGAGGACAATCGCGTCGAGCTGGCCGAGGAAAAAGATCGACATGGCCTGCGGGTAGCCAAGGTGACGTTCAATCTTCATGAGAACGATAAGAAAGTAATTGAGTACGGAAAAAACAAAGTTATGGAAGTGATGCGAGCTGCGGGAGCCGAGGAAGTCGTGCAGGAAGCACGATACGCGCATCTGGTTGGCGGCGCGCGCATGGGAAACGATCCGCGTACTTCCGTTGTCGATAAATTTGGGCGCGCCCATGACGTGGCCAACCTTTTCGTATGCGACGGCAGCTTGCTCCCCACACAGGGCTCGGCAAACCCGGGCTTGACCATTCAGGCGCTGGCCGCGCGTACCGCCGATTATTTGATTTCCCAGGGATCGGACATTTTTTCGAGTTCGAAGAGAAGCCTGGAAGCGCCGCCGATTCGCTACAACCTTTCACCGCCGGATACTTGGGGAAAAGGCGTTCCACGGCTCACTTGAGTTCTCTGCGTGCACGCGCCTCGAACGAAATTTAAAA
>DATBAT010000379.1:0-2847 GCA_036271375.1 Terriglobales bacterium | reverse complement strand
CTACTTCTATCTCGAATCGATATTTCGGCACCGCAAGCGCTCCGTTACAATGAATTCAGGCGCGCCGCGTGGGCGAGTAGCTCAATTGGATAGAGCATCAGCCTTCTAAGCTGACGGTTGCAGGTTCGAGCCCTGCCTCGCTCACCAGAAATCTGGAATTAGCGTCAGGAGCGTGGCGCACGCGTAGTTGCCTATCAGAATTCAATAATGCAACGCTACAAAATCTAGTTTAATTGCGGCGCTCTTTGAAGTCAGATGTTGGGACTGGGTATCGAATTGGCCGGCTTGTCTTTCGCGATCTGCGTGCCGGGGATATTGTGCACCCTAGCGGAAAGACTGCTTTAGGCTTCCATGAAAACGTCTTCGGCCGTCACCTTGCAGCGGTCTCCCACGTCGCGATGTCCCACAGCATGCGAGATGCCTGCCAACGCAATCAATCCCAGCGCAAGAACACACACGCCATTCCATCGCCAATGCACCCAGGCAATCGTCGCTAGCGCGGAACCCGCAGCTGCGCCCGTAAAATAAACTGTCATATAAACGGTGTTCAGCCGGCTGCGCGCCGAGGGCACCAGACCAAAGATCCGCGTCTGATTCGCCACCTGGGTCATCTGCGCCCCCATATCCAGCACGACAACGCCGACAACCAGCGCCAGCAGATGGAG
Source organism: Terriglobales bacterium (assembly GCA_036271375.1). Taxonomy (GTDB): domain Bacteria; phylum Acidobacteriota; class Terriglobia; order Terriglobales; family Acidobacteriaceae; genus DATBAT01. Next base: position 2,182 of record DATBAT010000379.1, on the reverse strand, counting down.
AACAGTAGACACGTGCGCCGCCTCTTCTGCCCATAACAGAAAATACGACGCAGCCAGCAGCGCCATTCCGATCGAAACCACCCAGCGCGAGCCATGTTTATCTGCCAGCCGCCCGGCTAGCGGCGCGACCATCGCTCCCGCTGCGCCAACCACTCCAAAGGTACCGGCAACCCCAGCGCCAAGCCGGTAGTGGCTATGCAGCAAAAAGGCGAGGGTCGTCCAGAAGCAACTGAACGATGCAAACACCAACGCGCCGATCAGGGACGACTCGCGCAGCAGCGGCTGAGTCCGGAAGAGCGTCCATAAAGACTTCATCGCATCGCTGTACCGTAACTTCTGTTTCGGCGGAAGCTTCGGCATGACCTTCTTGATTAGCGGAACGAACGCGGCGTTCATCACCGCAGCCACCACAAATACCCATCGCCAGCCATGAATCCCGCTGACCCATCCGGAGAAAGTGCGCGCCAGGAGAATACCGAGCAGCAGACCAGTCATCACAGTTCCGATCGCTCGCCCGCGCTGTTCATGCGAGACCAGATCAGGCGCAATCGGCAGTGCAACATGAGTCACCGAAGCAAACATACCGATCAACACGCTGCCCGCGATCAACAGCTCCAAGCTGGGTGCGACAGCCACCAGCAGTAGTGCAATCGCTACCGCAGCATACATTCGCATCATTAGCCCGCGTCGTTCCAACACATCACCCAGCGGAACGAATGCAAGTAGTCCGACCGCGTAACCCACCTGGGTCGCCACCGCGACGAAGCCCGTTCGCCCAGCCGTTGCCCCGTAGGTGCGGCCCATCTCCAACAGCAACGGCTGGTTGTAGTACATGGTCGATACCCCGACGGCGCAGGCCAGCCCAAGAAAAGGCAGCGGCGCACGCGGTCCGGACTTTGTCGAAGTGGTCATACCAGATATCGCCTATTTACAGTGTAGGGCCTCCGAGCGATTCGGCACACCGTCGGTGGTACGGATTGTGATTCCGCTCGGCCGCTAAACCTTGCCCAGCGCAAGCTTCGCAATCGTCGCGAGCTGCATGAAGGACGTTCCCTCATAGATCTTTCCGATCTTCGCATCGCGATAAAACTTTTCGACCGGATAGTCCTTCACAAAACCCGATCCACCGTAGACCTCGACCGCCAGACTCGCGACGCGCTCGGCGACCTGCGATGCAAAGTACTTGCACATCGCCGCCTCCTTCAAAAAATCAAGCTTCGCGTCCTTCAGCCGCGCAGCGTTATAGACCAGCAGACGCGCTGCTTCAATATCAGTCGCCATCTCGGCCAATTGAAACTGCATTGCCTGAAACTCCACCAGTGTTTTGCCGAACTGTTTACGCTCCTTGGCCCATTTGACGGCATGGCCCCACGCTCCGGCCGCGAGGCCCAACATCTGCGCTCCGATCCCGATACGCCCTTCGTTCAACGTCTCAATCGCAACCTTGTATCCCTTGCCGGGCTCACCCAGCACCTGAGACGAAGAAACCACACAATCCTTGAAGACCAGCTCACAAGTACTCGAAGCGCGAATTCCGAGCTTGTCTTCTTTCTTTCCAACCGTAAAACCAGGCGCATCCTTTTCCACCACAAATGCAGTAATCCCCTTGTAGCCGGCTGCAGGGTCGAGTGTCGCAAATACGATAAACAGCCCGGCCTCTTTGGCGTTAGTGATCCAGAGCTTTTGCCCGTTCAAGACATACTCGTCGCCGCGCCTAACCGCTCGAGTCTGTAAGGCGAAAGCGTCCGAGCCAGAAGACGCTTCGCTCAGCGCGTAAGAACCGATCGTGTCCGTGGCAAGGCGGGTCAGATATTTTTTCTTCTGTTCTTCGGTCGCCCAGCGTTTCAGGGCATTGATGCACAGAGTGTTCTGTACATCAACCATCACCCCGACTGAAGGATCAACCGCCGAGATCTCCTCGACCGCGAGGATTGCGTTGAAAAAAGTTCCACCGCACCCGCCATACTCCTCCGAAATTTCAATGCCCATCAGGCCTAGTTCGAAGAGTTTTCTGATGAGACCGGAATCCATCTGCTGCGACTCGTCCATGCCCCGTACCAGCGGGCCGATCTGCTCCGCAGCAAATCGACCGACGGTATTCCGAAACATCTGCTCGTCTTCAGCGAGCTGCGTGAGAGCCATTGGACCTGCGTGCTGCGACATCCACTCACCTCAAATCGTA
>DATBAT010000378.1:0-6829 GCA_036271375.1 Terriglobales bacterium | reverse complement strand
GTACGCTCCTGTCTGTGAAGCTGGAAGACATCGCGGAAACAGAAACCATCTTCAGCACGCTAATGGGTGAAGACGTCGAGGCACGGCGGAAGTTTATTGAAGAAAACGCGCTGGATGTGAAGAATTTGGATATCTAGGGTTGGGTAGAGCCGAGCATTCGGGAAAGCGAAAGCACAATCCTTCGCGCCTCGAATTGATAAGGGCTGAAAAGGGTCGGTAAGCCATTACCCCATCCTCTAACCCTCTGCGTGCTATAATTTTACATCCCAATTCACCCTGATTTCTAGGGGGAGGACTTATCGATAAACGCTTTATCCGAACGAACGACCGTATTCGAGCGCGCGAAATTCGCGTGATTGACGACGAAGGCAACCAGATTGGTATTTTGCCTCCGTATGACGCGCTCAAGATGGCCCGCGAAAAGAACCTGGATCTGGTCGAAATTTCGCCCACCGCGGTTCCTCCCGTTTGCCGCATTATGGACTACGGCAAGTTCCTCTATCAGCAGGAAAAGAAAGAGCGCGAGGCAAAAAAGCACCAGAAGACCATTGTCGTAAAAGAGGTTAAGTTCCGCATCAATGTGGACGACCATGACTACGACACCAAGAAAAACCACGTGCTGCGCTTCCTGGACGAAGGCGACAAGGTGAAAGCCACTATCTTCTTCCGCGGGCGCGAGATGACCCGCACCGGCCTGGGACGCCAGATTCTGGAGCGGTTGATTAAAGACGTGGAAGAAAAGGCCATTGTGGAGTTCCGACCGCGGCAGGAAGGCAATACGCTGCATGCGATTCTGGCTCCGAAGAAGACTGCGGAAAAGCCGCACGCGCCGGCCCGTCCACCGCAGCAGAGCGTGAAGCAGGCTTAACCCCTTCCAGCAGATTGGCCCTCGCGGTCACTCGCTGACCGGGCCGAAATACTGAAAATGATCGAGGACCTATGCCGAAACTAAAGACCCACAGTGGCGCCGCCAAGCGCTTCAAGAAAACCGCGACCGGCAAAGTACAGCGCCGCCATTCGCATCTGCGCCACATTCTGACTTCGAAGAGCAAGAAACGCAAAGGCAAACTGGGAGAACCTGTCCTGGTGAGCCCCGCCGATACTCCGAAGATCAAGCGGATGATTCCGTACTAGTTTCTCTGCTGATGTAATTGCAGAGTGAGACGCGACTGGCAACATCGTCGCGCAGGCGAGTGAAGAGGCTTCTCAACCCTGCCTCCAGCCGCTTAACCAGAAGGCCAAAAAAGGAGCCCAGCAATGCCTCGTGTAAAACGTGGAACCAAACGCCGCGCCAAACGCAAAAAGATATTAGAGCGCGCCAGCGGATACTTCCTTACTAAATCAAAACTCTACCGCTCTGCTAAAGAAGCGGTCGAACGCGGACTTAAGTTCGCCTACTCCGGCCGCAAGCAGCGCAAGCGCCAGTTCCGCTCGCTCTGGATCGTGCGCATCGGCGCCGCCGCCAAGTTGAACGGTCTGAGCTACAGCCAGTTCATCAATGGCATGAAGAAGGCCGGCATAGAGTTGGATCGCAAGATGCTCGCCGACATCGCGGTGAAAGACCCGGCCGCTTTTAAGAGTCTGGCCGAGCAGGCGAAGACGGCGGTCGGCGCAGCAGCGTAATATCCGGCAATAACTTCAACGGGTAGAGACGTTGCTTTGCAACGTCTCTTTTACTATGTGCCACAAAACCCATGGCCTATTCCGTTCCTAAACTCAAAGACTTCTCCGCCGCAGCCATCAGCAAAGCTGCGGAGAAACTGCTCTCCGCCCTGGAGAAGGAAAGTGTTGCAGTCAAGGATGAAGCCGGCTGGAAGATTTTCCGCGACCATTGGATGGCGCGCAAGGACGGCGTTCTCACCCAGGTGAACGATCTGTGGCTCAAGGCCGCGCCGAAAGAAAACAAGCGCGAGGTCGGACAGAGCGTCAATCAACTGAAGACGAAAGTGGAAGAGACGGTCGAAACGGCGCAACATAGACTGCACAACCGCGCCGTCGATTCGAAACTCGCTGCCGAGCGTGTTGACATCACGCTGCCTGGCATTCGCCGTCCGGTGGGGGCCGAGCATCCCATCATCAAGACGATGAACGAAATCGTCTCGGTGTTCCGCAATCTGGGGTACTCCGTCGAAGAAGGTCCAGTCATTGAGACTGACTACTACAACTTTGAGTCGCTGAACTTTCCGCCGAACCATCCGGCGCGCGACACGCAAGACACGCTTTTCCTCGCCAACCAGGAATCGAAGCCTGCCCGCGACCGGCTGTTGCTGCGCACCCATACTTCTCCCGTACAGATTCGCACCATGGAGAAGATGAAGCCGCCGATCCGCATCGTGATTCCCGGCAAGGTGCACCGCAACGATCCACCGGACGCCAGCCACTCGCCAATGTTCCACCAGGTCGAAGGCCTTGCGGTCGATACCAATATCACTTTCGGCGATCTAAAAGGAACGCTCGATCATGCCATGAAGGCGCTGTTCGGCTCGAGTGTGAAGACCAGCTTTCGTCCATCGTTTTTTCCGTTTACGGAGCCGAGTGCCGAGATGATGGTTTCATGCTTCATCTGCGGTGGGAGCGGCAAGCGAGGGAGCGAGCCGTGCCGTCCGTGCAAGCAAAGCGGATGGATTGAGATTCTCGGCTGCGGCATGGTTGATCCCAATGTGTTCGAGTCGGTGAAGCACAACGGTTACGACTCGAAGAAGATTTCGGGATTTGCTTTTGGCATGGGTGCCGACCGCATCGCGTTGCTGAAATACGGCGTGGATGATTTGCAGTTGTTTTACCAGGGCGATGTAAGGTTCCTGGAGCAATAAGCTGAGTGCTAAATGCTGATTGCTGATTTTCAACCATGAAACTGTCTCCACAATGGGTGCGCGATTTCATCGACCTGAAGGTCGATGCGCTCCAGCTCGCCCACGGTCTGACCGGTGCCGGAATCACAGTCGAAGGCGTCGCTGGTTCCGGCGAAGACGCAGTCTTCGACATGGAGATTACCACCAACCGTCCGGACGCGATGAACCACTACGGCGTCGCCCGCGAGTGCTCGGCGATTTACGATTTGCCGCTGAAATCCCTTGAGCCCAAACTGCCTGCGAGTTCCGGCAAGGCCGATTTCGCCATCGAAATCGGCGACAAAGAAGGATGCGCCCGTTACACCGCCCGCATCATTCGCGGTGTCATCATCAAGGCGTCTCCTGAAAATGTCGCAAAGCGCCTGACATTAGTCGGTCAGCGCTCCATCAACAACGCTGCCGACGCTACCAATTACACCCTCTGGGAGATGGGACATCCCACGCACGTTTTCGATCTCGATCTACTCGAAGGCGGAAAGATTTTGGTACGCCGAGCACTGAGTGGAGAGACGCTTAAGACGCTGGACGGGGTCGAACGCAAGCTGACCCCCGAAGATCTGGTGATCGCGGACGCGGTAAAACCAGTCGCGCTCGCCGGTGTCATGGGCGGTTTCGATACCATGATCACTGATCAGACGCGGAACATCCTGATCGAGTCAGCATGGTTTGATCCGGTAATAACCCGCAAGATGGCGCGCCGCCACGGCCTGCACACCGACGCGTCGCACCGCTTCGAGCGTGGCGCCGATTACGGCGCAACTCCGCTGGCCTGCGCGAGGGTGGCGGAACGGATTCTTGAATCTGGAGGGGGAAAGCTTCAGGGCGATGCCATCGACGCTGTCGCACGCGATCTCGATCTTGCGCCGATTATCTTGCATGTCTCCGAGGTGAAGCGCATTCTTGGCGGAACTCTGCCGACTACCGAGATTATCCGCATCCTTCGTCATCTTGGATTTGAACTGCTTCCCGAGCCTGGTGCTGAAGCGGAATTCACCGTTCGCGTGCCTAGTTGGCGGCTCGATGTTGAGCGCGAAATTGATCTTATCGAAGAGATCGCACGTCTACACGGCTACGACAAGTTTTCCAACACCCTGCCCGCATATTCCGGAGCGGTGGCCGAGAATCCCGAAAGCAAGAAGGACGAAAAGCTGCGTTCGTTGCTGCTGGCGCTGGGATACAACGAGGCGGTTACGCTGAGCTTCATTTCGCATGAAGACGCCGAGCAGTTCTCTTCGGTGCCGGTGATCGAGTTGGAGAATCCGCTAAGCGAAGAAGCGTCGGTGATGCGGACTTCGATGGTTCCGGGCATGTTGAACATGCTTGCCTACAACCTGAACCGCGGCACCAGCAATGCCCGCCTATTCGAATCAGCCAGCGTGTTCGAGGCCGCTGGTGTAAAGGCGTTGGAACTCAAGAGAATCGTTTTCGGCGCGACGGGGAACTCCGGGCCGGCAAGCCTGCACAAGCCGGCAAGACCCTTGTCGTTCTTCGACATGAAGGGCGACGTGGAAAGCTTGCTCTGTGAATTTCAATCCACGGCGCTTTATTACGATGCGTTAGCGGCCGATTACTACCATCCCGGACGCTCCGCACGCGCTGTGATGGATGGCGCAACCGTTGCCCAATTCGGCCAGTTAAATCCGGATATTGCCGAGCTGCGCAAGCTGCGGCAGGATGTTTTCATCGCCGAGATATTTCTTGATCGGCTCTACAAACATGCCCTACGCCAGGTCCGCTATGAAGCGCCTTCCCGCTATCCCGCGGTGGAACGCGACTTCTCTTTCCTGGTTCCTTCGGAAGTCGGCTTCGAAAAGATCAATCAAGCCGTGACCGCGTTGCGCCTGAGTGCCTTGCAAGGCTTGTCGCCAGTGGAGATCTTCCGCGGCGGCAAGGTCCCTGCTGGAAAGTATTCCCTGCTGCTTCGCGCGAACTTCCAGTCCTCAGAGGTCACCCTTCGCGAGGACGAAGTAGCGCAGTGGTCCGCGCAAATCGTCTCTGCCGTCGAGTCGTTGGGCGGAAGCCAGCGAGCCTAGTTAGGTAGCATCCGCGAAGTTAACCGTGGAAATTTCGTCGTTCCAGCGCCACAAGAGTGGGAAGGTTGGTGCGCTCCAACGGGTTCTTCAATCGTTGACACCAGCTCAGAGTAGTAAGCCCTCATTTGGTAAACAGTGGGAAAATCCCTCCAAATGTCACGACGATGAGCAGAGAACTCACAATTTACATATTAGAAGTGGGAGACCGTCTCGGGAAGGGCACCTCTGTTGGCTAGCTTTCCCACTGGCGCCTCTGCTCTTGAACAATAGCAACGTTGATGGCGCCTATTTCGCAACCGCCGTTCCACTTGTTGACGGAATCGGCACTTAATTAGGCTGGGTCCTTGGGCGTGTAGCTTCAACGCCGTTCCTTCAATCCAAAGAGCGATCGAGAAGAGCCAAATAGGCTCCCAGGAGTTGGTAGCTTTGCCAGTACTCGTCAAACCGCATGTTTTGGAGGTTGTCGCGCGAGGTGTGAAGAATAGGCCAAGTGGCTTGGGTGATGGAGTGCACAGTAATTCGTGGAATCTTGCGGCGGGCAAATTGCTCTGAATCGGAACTGCCGATGTTCTCAACATTTACCGCTCCGAGGGGCAGCGCTAGAGCTCGTGCCAATCCGTTCAACAGAGCGGTTAGACGCTGGTCGGAGTGGGTAAGCCATACCTCGGTTGGGCCTAGGCCCAAGGTGTCGATATTGACCATCGCCTTGCTCGATACCACCTCATTTTTCGTCAGGCTCCGAACGTAACTTTCTGATCCAAGTTCTCCTTTCTCTTCGCCAGCGAATGCGATGAAGATATAGGTATGCTCTCGGGGTGCGTGCGCAATTCCCTGATAGAGACTAGGCAACAGAGATGCACCGCTCCAGTTGTCGACTACACCATCGCCAGCGTCAACATGGTCAAAATGAGCGCCTACAAAAATTAGACTGGAAGACTTGCCGGGCAATACGCACACCAAATTTGGCTGCTGGACGTGTTTCACAGGTAACTCCGACATGTGTCCGCCGCACCCAGCCTCCTCGAACATCTTCTTAAGGATTGTCTCTCGCTCAGTATTGTCACGCGAGAAGGAACGAAGTCTCTCTTCGACGATCGCCCGTTTTACCAGACTAAAGTTCAGTGCTTCGTCAAAGGACCTGGCGTATGCGGTCAGGATGAGCCCGCCAATGAGGACCGCTAATTGCCTCTTCATCTGAGACTTACCTCTTGCGCCTGATTTCATTCTCCAGATACTGGTTGAGATATGATTGCACGGCCAAAAGAGCCTCATTGTTTTTTTCCAGCCGACTCATCATCAGGGCGCCTTCCAAAGAAGAGATTACTAGCGTGGCAAATTTCTGCGGATCGACCTTGCGTTTGATCTCCCCATCCTCGATTCCCTGCGCGATGGTTTTCTCCAATCGGTCGCGCCAATCTTTCAGAGCTCCGCGGGCTTTCGCGCGAAGCACCGGATTGCCGTCATCCGAATCGATGGCGGCGTTTAATAGAGGGCACCCTCCGGGGACGGGCGAGCGGCGCTCAACAAAGTTGGCTATCCATTTCTTCAGACGGTCAACAGCGTTGGGAATTGAGTCTAGATCGTGTTGACGCGCTTGTTTGGCAGCGTTCCAGGCGTAGTCGAAGGCCTCGGCGGCAACCGTCTCTTTGCTGGTGAAATGGCGGTAGATGCCGCCTTTTTCCAAGCCGGTGGCCTCCATAAGCGCTTGCAGGGACGCGCCCTCGTAGCCCTTTTGATTGAAGATGGCGGCCGCCTCGGCGACGATGCGCTTACGAGTGTCTTCCCCTTTAGACATCCTGCCCCCCGGACGACCGTCGCGAGGCCGTCTTTCTAAATCACAGATATAGATGCAATTAAAGACCTATTGGTCTCTTTTACGTTGCACGCCGCTTTTATTTGCGACCGCTCGGTCTTTTATTACATCTGATGCTGAGTACGGCAAAC
>DATBAT010000377.1:0-10466 GCA_036271375.1 Terriglobales bacterium | reverse complement strand
GTGATGGCGGTGAAGCCTCCCAGTGTCGGGAAAGGCCGTCGGGCCTGCACATCGCCCGGGCCCGGCGTCGGGTCCTGATTCGGGTCAAGCACGCCTTGCAGGTGAGTTCCCTTCGAACCGGCGTAGGCGACTTCAAGGCTGATCTGTCCCGGCAACTGATGTTGCACGGCCAGGTTCCAGCTTTGGTAGTAAGGAGTGTGTAAGCGCTGATCAACGCTCGTTACTCCGGGATTGATGGCCTGACTTGGATCAAGCGATGGGAAACCGCCTGATACCGTGATCAGCGGAGTTACTCCGTCACTGGTGAATGACGGCTCATAGAAGAACGGCAAGTTGTAAGCCAGTTGCAGCGGGGCGGCAGTGCGAATTTCCTGGCCGCCGAAGAAGATGCCGTAAGCACCGCGGATGACGGTGGTGGCGCTGTCGGTCGGAGTCCAGGCGAATCCCAGGCGCGGAGCGAAGTTGGCCTTGTCGCCCTTGACCAGGCTGTCGGATGCACCGCCGACGCCGGCAGCAATCAACGTCCCGGTCGCGTAGTCGAAGTTGCTTTGGCGATTGTTGGCTTCAACCGTTGGTGAGAAATAGTCGTAGCGAAGGCCGAGGTTGAGGGTCAGGTGATGAGTGACCTTCCAATCGTCCTGGAAGAAAACCGATGGAACTTTTTGACGATTGTAGAGGCCGACCACGGTCGAGATGCGTGCGTTGATCGGTAATCCAAGCAACATATCGGCCAGTGGGCTTCCGCTGCCGTCTACCGCGCCCTGCGTGAATTGACCGGTAAAGGAGAATTGTCCGCGCGGCGCAGCTTCCTGCGAAATGTTGAATTGGCTCCATCGCATTTCGCCGCCAACTTTGAAGGTATGTGAACCACGCACGAGAGTCAGCACATCATTGATTTGACGCTCCTGGCTGGCCAGAAGGGTCGGAGCGTAACGGGGATCGCCAACCCGGCGGTACCCGCCACTGGGGCTGAATAGTGTGAGGCCGTTCACCCGCGAGTCATCGGGAACGCCCGGGACACGAAGGTCTCCGTCCGGGAGGACCGTACCGTCAACCGGCAATCCGCGGCGGACATGCACGTGATTGAAGCCCACGCGAGCCTCGTTGATCGTGCGAGAAGTGAAAGTATGGGTGAAACCGACGGATGCGCCTTCGGTGTCTTCGAAGCCGATGCCAGTGCTGGAATCGCCGCCATTGGCAAGTCCTGGGAGCGGCGCCGGGCGGACATCTTTACGTCCGGCCTGCGAATAGCGAACGAAGAACTGATTGCGATCTGACGGCGTGTAGTCAACCCGGCCGTCGCCCTGGTCGATGCCGTCCTGCTCCGTCGGGAAGATAATGTAACGGCCGCCGGCGCTGTTAGCGTCGGGATAAAGATTCATGAACGCCTGACTGATCGGCGAGATGCGGTTGCTGGGAACGATGTTTCCGGTGAACGGAGTGCGACACTGTACACCGCCTATGGTTTGCGTGGTTGACGGGTCAAAAACCTGTCCATTGATAGCCTGCGTGCCTGTGCAGGGATTGATTACCGGATTGTTATTCGCATCGACCACCGGGTCTCCCAGCAGGTCGCTGAAATCTCCGGCCCGCTCGGCAGCCGTAGGGACCTTGGAGTTCCAGTTCAAAGGATTTCGAATACGTGTTCCCTGATAATCGCCGAACCAGAACAGCTTGTTCTTGATCAACGCGCCGCCCAGGGTGCCGCCAAACTGGTTCTGCTTGAAGGACGCTTTGGGGTCGGTGGGCTGCTCGAAATAGTCGCGCGCATCGAGCGCCGAGTTTCTGAAGAATTCGAACACGCCGCCATGAATTTTGTTGGTCCCGGACTTAATGACCGCGTTTACCACCGCGCCGCCGCTGCGCCCGAACTCGGCCGAGTAGCTGTTGGTCTGGAGCTTGAATTCCTGAATGGCATCGACGTTGGTGCGCAGCACCAGGCCGCCATTGTCATTGGAATTGTTGTCGATTCCGTCGAGCAGAAAGTTGTTCAAGGTACCGCGCGTCCCGTTGGCCACGAAACTGTTCTGGCCGCCGGTGCTGCTGCCGCCGGAGTTGCCGTTGGTGCCGGAACTGGTGCGAACTACCCCGGTGCTCAGCGTCGCGAGCTGAACATAGTCACGCCCGTTTAACGGAAGCTCGGTGATCTGGGTGGCGGTGATGACCTGCCCCAGAGACGATGTCTCCGACTGGATGGTTGGCGTCTCGGAGGTCACCTCAAGAGTTTCGGAGACCGAACCGACAGACATGTCGAAGTCGACGCGCAGCCGGTCTTGCACCTTGACGGTGATCGAAGTACGAATCTCGGTCTTGAAGCCCTGAGCTTCCGCGGAGACCTTGTAGTCGCCGGGACGCAGCGGCGGCGAAACGTATTCGCCGGAGGCGTCGCTCTGCGCCTTGGTGACAATGCCGTTGGCGATGCCGGTAAAGGTAATGGTGGCGGTCGGAACAGTCGCGCCTTGGCTATCGCGAACGCTTCCCGCGATGGAGCCAGTGTCGACTTGTGCAAAAGCCGCAGAAATGGTGATTACGCAAAACAGGCTTAACAGGGAAAGCTGTCGCATGGGGCCCTCGAGGTCCAGATGGAAAGTGTGGAATAGAAAGTATTAGATCACGACTAGAAACTAAAAGAAACTATATAGGAAGCAAAGAAGAAGAAAATGGCAAGTTTTTAATAATTCACATCAGGAATTTGGGTTTGGGCCGGATTGGGCAGGGGCACCTATAGGGATCTAGGTCAGTGTTTTCTAAGCGTTATGAATGAAGGCCAAATGTGGGATCGCGAAATGGACCTGCTAGGGTGAGGGTTGCAGATTTGATAACAAGAAAACGCCACAACCACCCACCTTCATATAGACCGGAAAATTACGCCGCCATCCGAAGCTCGTGGTATCCAGCCGTGACTGAAGGCTTGGGGAATTCCGCTGGCTTTTGGCAAGTGGGATAATTCGGGCACACCAGATCGTAGGTGCCGGTCTTGGCTGATCTCTTCGCTTCCAATGGTGTGTAGCAGCGAGGGCAGATCTTTGTGTGTTCCATCCTCTTATTGAATGATCTTCTCGCGCCCGAGTAAATAGGGAAATCACTGTAAGTTCTGCGGTCTCTGAGAATCAATACCTTACTCGCGATACGGCTCGGTGCGTTTCAGTCCCCGTTCGATGGCTTGGCTGATGAGCCTGCCGTAAGGCCCGGCTGGAAGACTGTTCATCTGTTGCGCCCCAAGATGGTAGAAGGTGCTTGCTTCGCCAAGGTTCCCCAACTCTTCGTAGGCTTTCCCCATATTCAAATACAGCGACGGATAGAATTCGTCCAGGCGCTGATCACTCGAAGAGACGGCACAATCGAGAGCTTTCCGGTTCCAACGCAATGCCTCAATTAAGGATGGCTGCTGCCTGGCGACGTAGTGCGCCGCGATACACCGCTCGTAGTCGTCTGTGCTTCGCTCCCAGGCTTGTTCGAAAAACGACAACGCTGTCTTGGCCTGACCACGCCCTTCGGCAGACATTCCTTCGGCGCACAATCGCACAACCGGATTCGCGGGATCCATAACGCGGCAGCATAGCAGACTGATTGCTGTCCGCTTTCGGACGAAATTTTCCAATAGCGGACGCGCGTTCCGTGCAGAGGCGGTTGTGTCCGGGCGTGCTTTGCTTTGCCTGCTTGGAGTTAGAAAATTTTCCCCACGGTGTCAGGATTGCATGCGGAGCCTGGGACCCGGTGACGCCGTAGGGCTAACAAAACATTACCTTTCTGTGAGTCGCGTTCAATGCCGCGACTGGCTTGAACTCAAGCGGGCCATTCGCCGTACACCATCCAGTAAGAGGTGATTCATGGTGCAATCTCGATTCGTTTCTCTGCTCGAAGCCTTTGGCCGCGACGTGCGCCGGACACTTCGAAGTCTGCGGCAACGTCCAGGATTTACTTTCGTTGTGGTTTTGTCGCTGGCGCTTGGCATTGGCGCAAACACCGCAATTTTTAGCCTGGTCGATGCGATCCTGCTCAGGCCCCTGCCGATTCCGCACCCCGAGCAGTTGGTTGCGATTGATGTAGCCGCCTCAAAGCTGACGCAGTTCGGCGCTGCGTCTTATCTCGACTACACCGACTTCCGCAGCCGCAGCAAATCGATACAAAGCCTCGCGGTCGCGCAAAACATTTCGGCGGGAATGAGCACCGGCTCTGGCGATCCCCAAGTTGTTTTCGGACTACTCGTTTCCGGCGGGTTCTTTCCAACCCTGCAAGTACAACCGTCCGTAGGGCGAGATTTCAGGCGCGAGGAAGACGAGGTGCCAGGAAAATATCCAGTCGCCATCATCAGTCACACCTTGTGGGACCGGACGTTCGGGCAAGACCCGGCCGTGATCGGCAGACAGGTGAAGCTCAATGGCCGCAGCTTCACCATCGTGGGCGTCACTCCAAAGTGGTTCAGTGGTCCTGACCTATTTTTTCGCCCTGACATCTACGTCCCCGCAATGATGGCCGCCGGTCTGACCACCGATGGAATGGCAGTTCTCGACCACCGCAGTTTCCGCGGATTCGACATGCGGGCCAGGCTGAAACCCGGTGTCACCATCGCGCAGGCGCAAGCCGAAATGGACGGCATCATGCGCGATCTGGAGAAGACCTATCCCGACACCAACAAAGATTCCACGGTGTATGTCCGCAGCGAAATGCAGCGGCGACTGATCGGAAATGGCTTCATGCTTCCCGCGATCCTTATGGGACTGGTGGTACTTGTGCTGCTGATCGCCTGCGCCAACGTGGCCGGCCTTCTTATGGCCCGCGCCACCTCGCGGATGCGGGAGATTTCCACTCAGCTTGCCATCGGCGCGACCCGCGGAACTCTAATCCGCCAGTTGCTTACGGAGAGCGCGGTTCTGGCTTTGCTTGGCGGAGGCGCGGGAATTTTGCTCGGCTACGGCTGTATCAAGGCGTTCGCCGCACTGATTCCTTATCAGGCGATGCCGGCCGGTCCGGATTTTCATCTCGATCTGCGAGTACTGACGTTTGCTCTCGCTGCTTCCACCGCTGCTGTTTTCTTGAGTGGACTTGCGCCCGCGCTGCTCACGGTGCGCGAGGCCATGCTTACCGTGACCAGCAACGTTCGCGCAGGAGCGTCGGAAAGCCGCGCCTATGGCGCGCTTCCAAGGCGCGTCCTCATCGCGGGGCAGATTGCTCTGTCAACCATCCTGCTGATCGGCGGCGGACTTTTTCTGAAGGCTTTTGCCAAAGCGCAGAAAGTCGACCTGGGTTTCAATTCCGATCATGTTCTTTTGACCACAATCGATCCCACGCTTCGGGGGTACACCACCGAAAAATCGGTGATGTTTAACGAACGGCTTTTGCAACAGACCAAGGATCTCCCTGGAGTAAAGTCAGCGACCGTCGCCTCCACCGTTCCCTTTCTTGGCGGAAATTCCTGGGACATCTCCATCGACGGCTACACGGGTGCTGGCGGGGAAAAATTCATCGACACCGCCACCAACCAGGTGGGCCCGCGATATTTCGCGACTATGCAAATTCCCCTTTTGCGTGGTCGCGAGTTTACTGAACAAGACAAAGCCAACGGCCCCCTGATTGTGATCGTGAACGAAACTCTGGCGCGGCGCTACATCGTCGGCGACGGCGAATTGGACAAAGCCCTCGGCCACAATATTCGTCTGCGCGACCACGACCAGATCACGATCGTCGGCGTGGTGAAAGATTCGAACTATGGAAGGATCGGCGCTCCCGTTGACCCGGTCTTCTATATGCCGTACTCGCAGATGGGGCGGCCGGGGGCCACGTTGCATGTGCGCGCCGAGGGCAATCCCGCCAATCTGGCCCCACAGATTCGTGAACAGCTGCGGCAACTAGATCCGGAAATCGCCCCAACTTCTGTACTCACGCTTGAGACTGCGGTCTCGAGCCAGGGGCTCTTCATACCACGTATCTCCGCCATTCTCGGTGGGGCATTCGGAATAATTGCGCTAACCCTCGCAGTCATCGGACTGTACGGCGTGGTCGCATTCATGGTGGGCCGCCGCACGCAGGAGATTGGCGTGCGCATCGCGCTGGGCGCGGAGCGAGGCAGCATTCTGCGTATGGTGCTGGGCAATGGAATTTCTCTTGCGGCTGTGGGCTTGCTGATCGGAACCATCGGGGCCTTTGTGCTGACTCCAGTAATGGGCGAAGTACTTCTCGGCGTCAACCCGCGCGATCCGGTCGTATTCATCGGGATTGTGCTGGCCCTGGTGACGGCGACCTTGGCCGCCAGTTGGATTCCGGCGAGGCGCGCTACGCGGATCGATCCGGTAGTGGCGTTGCGTTACGAGTGAGACGTGCTACTTGATGAAGATCGAGTACAAAACAACCAGGCTGAAGGCCGTTGGAAGCCCAGCTAAAACGGCTCCGGCTACATAAGATTTGCGGGCCAAAATCTTCTCCGCGAATAGCACGATTGCAAAGAAGATAGCTGGATAAACCAGAACCAGCAACCAACCGAATCGCACTAGTCCTCGCATGACCAGCGACGTGTTCGGGGAAAATTCTCCCGCCAGCGACATCACGCTGGCAATTAGCGTTAACGGCCACGGTAGGCAGAAGATCAGCGTCAATATCTTGCAGGCAAGAAAATACTTGTCGAGACTTTTAAAAGGGTTGAGCGACACGGGTTCTACTTTTCGAAGATGGCATGCTGGGAGGATAAAAATCCCGCCAAGGATTCTTACACAGCAAACTCCCTCCGACGACCAAGTCGAATAGTGCTATTCGTAGCGCAGCGCGACCATGGGATCCACTCCCGATGCCTTCCTGGCCGGACCCGCGCACGCAATGGCTGCCACCGCGCTGAGTAACATTGTCACTCCCAGCAGGATGAGCGGATCACGCGAACTTCCGGTTGCCCACTGCGCCAGCACTTTGTTCAGAGACAAAGTGAGAAGTACTCCCGCGACAATTCCGCCGCCCACGCTCAACACCGTCGACGCAAACACAATCTTCAGGACATGCGCGCGCGGTGCACCCAAAGCCATGCGAATACCAAATTCGCTGGTGCGTTGCGCTACTGAGTAGGAGACCACGCTGTACAACCCGACTGCCGCTAGAACCAGCGCCAGCATGGCGAAAGAGCCAAACAGCCATGCGACCAAATGCTCTTGTTGCCATTCCTGCTGGTCGGTTATCCAGTGATCGAGATCGCGAACGTTTCCGGTTATCTGTTGGTCAGGATCGACGGTGCTCACCTGGAGGCCGATTGCGTGTAGAAGCGTAAGAGGTGGAACGTCCGATTTAATCAGTATCTGGGTGAACATCCGCAGCAGCACCGTGTCGGGGACAAAGGCCTCTGGAAGAATGGGATTTCGCAGTCCGTCGTCCCTTTTATCGGGGATCACGCCGATAATCTGCTTCCATCCGGTGCCACTCGCCGCAGCGAGAGTATAGGGCGGGTCGTCTTTGAAATCCGGCATTCGAATGGAGTGACCCAGGGCATCGCCGTTAGGAAAATAACGGCGGGCCAAAGTCTCGTTTATCACTACTACCGGAGCGGCGTTGTGATTTTCGGTTTCGTCCCAGATGCGGCCTTGCGCGACCGGGATGCGCAAGATGGGGAAGTATTGCGGGTTCACGTAATTCATGCGGATCTTGCGTTCTTCCTGGGAAGCGCTGCCCAATATTTCGATGTTGGCATTGCTGCCGTTCGACGGAGGAGTCGCATTGCTGGAAATCGCGGCCATCTTCACCCCTGGCACTGCGGCGGCTTTCTTCAATATTTGGTCGAAGTAAGCCGTACGCTCGGCCCAGGTTTTATAAGTGCCTTGATGGATCGGGATTCCCACCGACATTACGTTGTGCGGGTCGTAACCCAGGGGAGTTTTCAAGAGTTTCAGAAAACCCTCCATGGCCGCTCCGGCGCCCGCCAGCAACAGCAACGTGAAAGCGATCTGTCCGGCGATGAGAAGGTCGTTGGTCACTCGCCCCCGTACGCCGCCCGCAATCTTGCGGCTGGTTGACTGAATAATCTGGCTAAGCTGTGGGCGTGATAGCTCGAGCGCGGGCCAAAGGCCGAACAGGATTCCGGTCAGCAGCGCGGTGGCTACGCTGAAGAGCAATACCGGCAGATTGACTTGAATCGAGGCTTCGTGGGGAAAGGAATACTGCGGCAACATGCTCACGATGACGCCGAGTGACTTGTACGCCAGCAGCACACCCAGCGCGGCCCCGGTAAGGGAGAGCAGGAGAGCTTCAGTGAGAAGCTGTCGAACTACCCGCGAACGCGAAGCCCCGACCGCGGCGCGCACCGCAAATTCATGTTGGCGGGCAGTGCCCCTGGCCAGCATCAGAATCGACACGTTCCCGCAACCGATGGCCAGCAGCAACGCAACTGAACTCAATAGCAGATAAAGAGTGCCGCCCAGATCATGAACGAACTGGTCGTTGAGGCCGACGATTTGCAGCTTCAAGTGTTGACTGGGGAAATGTTTGGGCGTCTCTTTGGCGAACTGATCAATCAGAGGCTGCAAGGCGGCGCTCGCCGCTTCCCGGCTAACCCCTGACTTCAGCCTGAGCCCCACGTAATAGGACTTGCTGGGATCCGCAGTGACCTTCAAAGGCAAGTAGACATCGCCGTCGTCCCAGGTGAAGCGCGGCGCGGCCACACCGACGATGGTGTAGTTGTTGCGGACGAGTTGCAGAGTTTGTCCCAACACGGCGGGATCTCCGGCGAAATGGCGCTGCCAGAATTTGTAGCCCAGTACCACCACCGGTTGCGGATCCTGGCCATCGACGGCATCTGACGGTTGTATGCCCCTGCCCAGTACCGGCGGCACCCCCATGTAATTGAAGGTGTTTGAGGTCACGTAAACGCCGTTGAGGTCTTCCGGCATATCGTGCCCGGTCACCGTAAGGTTCCAGTCATCGCTGATAAAGGCGTCGTCTAATACCGGCGACCTTCTTAGCTGCTGCCACTGGTAGCCGGTCAGCCCGAAGTAGCTGTCTCGTCCAGCGCTGTCGATTAACCGCATGTGCCCCATGCGATCCGCGCCTGTATAAGGAAAGGGATTCATCAGAATCGCGTAGACCACGCTGAAGACCGCCGTGGTTGCGCCAATGCCCAGGGCAAGGGAGACGACGGAAGTGAACGCAAAGCTGGGACTCTTGATGAGCTGGCGAACACTGAAGCGGAAATCCTGAAGCAGAGTCAGCATGGTTCTCCCTCGGCGTGGTCTAGGGATAGACGCACTCAGAGGGCCGCGGTTAAAGCTTCTAACCCGTTCACTATTCTGGAGACAAATTCCTTTGTGTGTCCGGATATGCGGATGGGTGTTCACCCGCGGACAGACGAAGCTAGATTTTGGGAAGTTTATTCACTTGACACAAATAGGAATTCCCGGTAAAGTTGGTTCATGGACATCCGGGAAGCTCACGAACGGTTCGCCACAGACGAGCAATGCCTTGCCTACATCGAACAGATGCGCTGGCCGGATGGCGTCGTGCGCTGCTCTACCTGCGGCGGCGATAACGTCAAGCGGGTCGAACGGAAGGCCGATTCCAAGAACCGCCGCAAGTGGTTTTACTTGTGCGTAGAGCCTACCTGCCATAACCAATTCACTCCGACTTCGGGAACCATCTTCCATTCGAACCATCTTCCCTTAATAGTGTGGTTCCAAGCAATCGCTTTAATGTTGAACGCGAAAAAGGGACTGAGCGCCATGCAGCTACAGCGCGACCTGGGAATTGGCGGATACAAAACCGCGTGGTATTTGAACCATCGCATCCGTGAGGCAATGCGCGAAGGCGATATACCCTTGCTGGGCGGTATCGTCGAAGTGGACGAAACCTACATCGGCGGCAAAATGAAGGGCCGTGGTGTAGGCGAAGCGATCCGCGCCAAGGAAGTAGTGATTGGAGTTCGGCAACGTGGTGGAGAGCTACGTTTCTTCCACGTTCCCGATGCGACTTCAAAGACTCTCGGGAAGGTCATCAAAGAGAACATCAGCAAAGACGTTGAACTCGTAATGACCGACGAACTAAACGCCTATCCCGGCGCGATGATCCAAGCTGGCATTCATGGCAAGAAGCACAAAACCATTAAGCACATAAGCGGTTCCTACGTGCGCGGCAATGTCCACACGAACACGGTAGAATCCGCATTCTCGCTGCTTAAGCGCGGCCTGATAGGAAGCTTCCATCGCATTTCGATAAAGCATCTACAGCGCTACTTGGATGGGTTCTCTTACAGGTTCAATCGCCGCGATCAGGAAGATACGGCATTCCCAGAGACGGTGCGGCGCTTGGCCGGATTCGCACCGCTCTCGTTCGATAAGCTCACTTTGGCCGAGAAGTTTTAGCCTTCTTCGGCTTCTTTCGAGAGTGTATATCGGAGGTTCTCTCGGGAGCCTTCGACAGCATCCGTTTCAAAACCTCGTCAAACTGGCCTTTATCTGCTTTCATATTTCCTCCATTCGTCCTCAAATTGGGCCAAGACTTCG
>DATBAT010000376.1:0-29335 GCA_036271375.1 Terriglobales bacterium | reverse complement strand
TTAAATAAACTCTCAAACCTTGTCACCGCTCATGAATCCTTGTAATTCCGAAGGCCACAGGCCCGAGGAACCTGCTTTTCTTCCGGCGCTATTCTCACTGACGCCTAAGACCACGAGCCTAGCCTACCGCGCCAACGAAGGCCCCACGTCCCGAACCACAGCGCACTCCTGAGCCACCGGTTCCCGCGTCATCGCCATCCCGTCGGTAGCCTGCCCGGCCAACGGACTGGCCACCGACAAAACCAGCTTAGCCACCAACATTCCCACCACCCGGGGCTGCTTCAACCAGTTCCAGTTCATTGCGGTCACCTATCGTGCTCACCAGGTAACGCGCAAATCGGACCAGGACTAGCTCACCCGCGTGCAAAACACTCCGCAACCAAACAAAACTGTCATCCCGACCGCAGCCGGAGCGAATGCGACGGCGGAGTGGAGGGACCTTGCGTTCCTCGCCTACTGCAAGAATTTCACCAGCGCATCCATGGTCTCCGACGGCCGCTCTTCCATTAACCAATGCCCAGTCCCCGGCAGCACAATCACCGTCACGTCGGTTGCCACCAACTTCATCTGTGCTCCGAGAGCCTCCCCCAAAGACTTCTCCCCACCGATCGAGAGCACGGGCATGGTCAATTTGGTCTGCGCCAGCATCGCGAAATCCTTCGCCGCTTGCGGGAAAGAAACAAAATAGGACCACCCTGCTCGCATGTAGCCAGGCTTGGCATAGGCCGCCGCATAAGCCTTACGATCAGCCTCCGGAATCGAATGGTTCTTGTCGGCGGCAAAATTGTTCCAGTAGTGCTCGAAGTAAGTCCGCTCGCGGCCCTTCACCAGCAACTCAGGAGTCTCGCCATTGAAACGGAAATGCCACATCGCCGGATTGTTGTAGATGGGCTCCCATCCCTCCACTCCCGGCAGGAATGCATCCATCTCCACCAGCTTCGTCGTCTCGGAAGGGAACTGCGCGGCATAAGCATAGGCCACCATCAGCCCGATGTCGTGCCCGACGACCTCAGCCTTGTCGATGCCCAGCGACTTAACGAAATCGTGCATGCGCGTCCCTGCGGTCTTCATGTCGAGCCCGTCAGAGGGAATCGAAGACTCGCCAATGCCCGGAAGATCGGGCGCGATGACGGTGAACTTATCGGAGAGCTTGGGAATGAGCGGCTTCCACATTAAAGAATTCTCTGCGTATCCATGCAGCAGAAGAATTGCCGGTCCGTGGCCCGCGATCATGTAACGAATCCTGATGCCGTCGACGTCGGCGTTCTTGACTGCAATGTCGTCTGCAGCGGAAGCCAGAGCGGCGGAGAATAAAAACAGTCCGAGTACAGCGAGGCGAGAACGGGTCATAAATCTCCTGTCGAGAGGACGCGTTCCCTCTGCGAAATTTTGTTTGTGCCCCTAGATTAACAAATTCAGTTTTTGCCGCTCACGGTATTCTGGAAAGGATGATTCGAGGCGAGCGGTAAATGCGCAGAGGTACCGGCATAGATTTTGGCACCACCAACAGCACCATCGCGGTCGCCGACCTCGACCGCAACATCACCACGGCCAAGTTCCACCTGGGCGATCAGCTCACCGAGACTTTCCGCTCGGTTTTATATTTCGAGCAGGTCCGCAACGACGAAGGCCAGAAGCGTTTCTTAGCGCTGGCTGGCCCCAAAGCCATCACGCAGTACCTGCAGTCCGAACAAAAAGGCAGGCTGATCCAATCGCTGAAATCGTATCTGGCCAGCCGCCTGCTCACTGCGACCAGCATTTTCGGACGGCCGTATCTTCTGGAAGATCTGATCGCGTTTCTGATCCGCTCGCTGCGCGAAGAATCGGAAGAGACTCTGGGCAAATTGGATGGGACGATCGTCGTCGGCCGCCCCGTGCGATTCCTGAGCTCGGAATCGAAGGACGATGACGACTACGCGGTCACGCGCCTGCGCAAGGCCTTACAGACCGCAGGATTCCACAAAGTTGCCTTCGAATACGAACCGGTCGGCGCAGCCTACTACTACGAAATGCGTCTCGATCACGAAGAGTTGGTGCTGGTTGCCGACTTCGGCGGAGGCACCAGCGATTTCTCGCTGTTGCAAGTCGGCCCGCAATACCGCAAAAGCGAAACGGAAAGAAAAATTCTGGGCACAGAAGGCGTAGCCATCGCCGGAGATGCCTTTGACGCGCGCATCGTCCGCCACGTGGTTTCGCCGCTGCTGGGACGCGAATCGTACTACGAATCCTTCAGCGACAAGCTGCAACCGCCGGCCTGGATCTATGCCAAGCTGGAACGCTGGCACCACCTGTCATTCCTCAAATCAAAAGAGACGATGGACATTCTGCAATCCATCCGCACCCAATCGTTCGAACCAGAAAAAATCGAGTCGCTGATCCAGTTGATCCAGGAAGACCTGGGCTTCTATCTGCACAGTGCCGTGCAGCGCACCAAGCAGGAATTGTCTTCGCGAGAGACAACCATCTTCCAATTCAAAGTTCCTGGCATCTCGATTTCAGAACTAGTGACCCGCCGCCATTTCGAAAGCTGGATCGAAGAAGAGCTGCAGTCGATCGCCGGATGCGTCGACCGCCTGCTATCGCGGACAGGTGTCGACGCCAGGAGCGTCGACAAAGTTTTCCTCACGGGCGGCTCGTCGTTCGTTCCCTCGGTCCGAAAAATATTCGAGCAGCGCTTCGGTGCAGAGCGGCTCGTCGTCGGTGGAGAGTTCACCTCGGTAGCGATGGGACTGTCGCTGCGGGCGCTGGACCTGTCGCGACAGTAGAGCGACAAAATGTGGGATGGATACTCCTGTTCGTCTGCTACCAGAGGCAGACAAGCGATCCGCGAGTCGCGCAAAAGATTTTAAGGCTCTTGCCACCTGCCAGATGGACAAGAGTGTCCGTCCACATCACTGGCGCGGACCCTTGACAGGGCAACCTCGAACGACAAACATGTCCGCATGAAGCCCACTGCGATCTTCTTGGCACTAGTCATTCTCACCGCGTGCACCAGGCTCCGCCCGATCACCCAGCAAGAACTGGTCGACAACACCCAGCAACTCATGGACTCCGTCGCCCCCGGCGACAAAACTCCGTGGCAAAAATTCTATGCCGACAACTGTATGTACTTCGATGAGAAGGGACACGGCATGAACAAGGCCGCGCTGCTGGCCGACCTGTCGCCGATGCCTAATGGCTACTCCGGCGCGATCAAAGTGGTAAACGCGCACAGCCACATCGCGAGCGACGTTGCCATTCTCAGTTATGACATGGACGAAACTGAAACCATCTTCGGACAGAACATGACCGCGCGCTATCACGCCACCGATACCTGGATGCTGCGCAACGGGCAGTGGCAGATCGTTGCCGGGCAGGTGCTTCGCTACTACGAAGACCCAGCCGTTGGGAAGGTCGACCCGAAAAAGTTAGCCGACTACGTTGGCGACTATCAGCTTGCGGCTGGCAATGTGCAGACGGTTTCGACGGATGGACACGACCTCTATGCGCAGCGGAGCGGTCGGGCGAAGACGCAACTCTATCCTGAGTCGCCGGACTTATTTTTTCGTAAGGGAGTTGAAGGGCGGTTTCTTTTTCGTCGTAGCGACGATGAGAAGGTCTCTGCGCTGGTTGACCGGCGGAACAATGAGGATGTGGTCTGGCAGCGGCTTCGGTAAGAAGTGGGAACTTTACAAAACGTTCCGCGCGGAACGTTTTGTAAAGATTGCATGTCCCTGAGAGTGTGGCGGTTAGCGCGTTCCCGTTATGGGAATTTTTGGGGTGAAGATTTGGTGGGAAATTGGGGAAGATGCGATGGGCAGTGAGGATACCCTTCGACTTCCCTCAGTGCAGGCTCTGCCCCTACGCTGTCTTAGTTGGTGCAGTTGCCTCCGCTTTGAGTGGTGCAGGGGGCGAAGTTTTGCCAGTAGGTCAGGTTCTCGATGTCCTGCAACATGGGCGTGCCCGGCGGCAGATTCGATGGCGTCAGGAAATCGTCGTCGAAGGAATAGTTACGTTGTGGCGGCGTGTAGACCAGCGAGCAACATTTAAATGTACCGGTCGCGTACTGCGAGTAGTAGAGACTGACCATGGAGCCGCGATAATAGAGCGGCACGCCGTTCCAGTTTTCCAGATAACGAAGGAAGTTGTGGACACCGCCGTCGGTTCCAAAGTCTTTCGAGGTTCCGGCGGGTTGAGGAAAGTTGATGTTCTTTCCGGATGCAATCGCCATGCGGTAGTTGGTGCGGACCGTGGTGCGGGCGCTCAAGGTGTTTGGTTTTGACATGCTGAGATCGTCGGTCCAATTGCTCGAAAGCAGGGTGACGGTGTCGGCGATGACTGCAGCCGCGGAATGGGTTACGTCCACAGGATTGCTGTTCCAGACGGAGTCTCCCGCGTTGCTGTTGTAGTCGCCCTGAACGTAGACCGGATTCTCCGCCACGACGGTGAAGCCGGGCATGGGCAGGTTGTTCAGCGCTCCGTTGACCAGTTTCAGGGCATGACGGGCCCCCGTCACCGCATTGGAGCGTCCATATAGCGTGCAACTCAAAGGCTGATAAGGATTGCCGGTGGTGTTAAGGCCGAAGCCTGTGCCCACGCTGATAGCCCCGATCACGTCGAGGAGGTTATCCTGATCGACGTCTTCCGGCGATGGGCTTACCGAAGCGTCCATAGTATTGTCCGGCGTGCCGTCCGGTGAACCTGAGTTGACTACATCCTCGAAGCCGTACTCGCCGACCTTGGGCAAAATACCGGTCTGGCCGCGGCGGTCAGCGAAATAGACCAGGTAACCGTTTTGCGGACTCCTGTCCACCAGAGTCCCGCTTCCGGCGATGGCGCCAGTGACCCATCGCTTCAGGTTTCCGACATTCAACTCAACCGTGTTCATGATGCCGTTGACGTTACAGATCGGATCGGCCAGAGCACTTAGATCGCGCGGGAAGCCTTCGCGCGCGTCGTACATGTTCAGCGGGTACCACTTGGTGGTGGAAGCGGCGTCGGGATTTTTCTGAAGCACGAGGATCGAGTTGGGGCTGACCGTGTTGACGGTGCCGCCGACTGTTCCTGCGTCGTATTGACGGGAAAAGCCAAACGCCAGCCATTCGTTTGTGATAGGAACCCAGACAGCGGCAGCGTTGAGGTATTCGACGCGGATAAAACCGTTGATGAGCGGCCACGGATCACTCGGAGGGGTGAAGCCGGGAGCTGGCCAGCCATCGGCGACAGATGTTGTGCCGTGAGCGGTGCCGGCATAGTTCGCGAGGTCGACATCGTTGGCGTCAGGGGCGGTCAGGCCGTCGGCATGCAGACCCAAGGCGGTGTCCGCCAAGGTGATGCGGATGTCGGCCTTGTTATATTCGCGCGAGGCGCCGAGCGGAGTGGTTGCAGTTTCTCCAGCGAGCGGTTCCTTGATGATCTGAATCTGGGCCTTCGAAGCGCTCACGCTGCTGCTGCCCTGCACAAACGGGAGTTGAAGCAGGGGGGCCTCGTTGGCGATGAAGGGGCTGAACGAACTCATGATGTTGTTCCAATTAGAATTCAGCGACCCGGCGGGAGGAATTCCGCCCGTCCAACTGCCGCTGTTTACATCCAGGTTCCGGCAGTAGGTGGTGGCGGTTCCAGTGTTGTTGTTGCAACCGCGAGTGGCGGTCGGCAACAGGACATTCCCTTGATAGTTAGATCCGTTGCTGAACCCGTTGGCCAGGCGGTCACGAATGATTTCACCGTGCGCGGTCACGTTCGAATTCAAAATGAGTGGACCGGAGTCGGCGGCAAGAAACAGGTTGCCGTTGGTGTGTACCCGGCCTTTGAAATTGAACATGGGGCCAGGGAAGTAACTCAAATCGCTGTCAGAAAAAACGCCGAACTGAAATACCGGAATCAGAGCGACCTGAACGCCACGCGTCATGTTGACGGCCGCGCCCGAAGGACGGACGGCGCTGACCTGCAAAGTGATTGGCACCATCTGGGCCGAGAGTCCGGCGAATGGACCGTGGCCAATAACACTGTTGGAAGTGACGGGCAGTCCACCCGGTCCGGGGGCCGTCCAAAGAGCACTTTCCTTGTACGTCACATTGCCAACCAGTGCGCTCGACGGAGCGGAGGCGTCGGCCAGGGCGCTGAGATCAGCCTGCGTGGGCGACAACTTGGTCTGGTAGAGAGTGAGCAGGTCGGTGGTCAGCTTTTCCATGCCGGACTCTGCGCCGTAGTATGCAGCGTTGGCTTCGAGATCGTTGTTGCCGATGTGGCCGGAGCCATTAGCCAGGAACATGAGTCCGATGGCCACGCTCGACAGCAAGAGCAGAAGCAGCAAGCTGGCGATCAGCGTGAAGCCCCGGCGATTGGAATTTAACTTACTCATTCTGCTGAACTCCCTCCGCTCTAATAGCGGCTCTTGAACGACAAACTACGGGTGCTGACCGAAGTGACCAGCGCCATGCTCCGGGACTTGTTGCCCTGTGAGAAGACACTCTGGCCGATTACCTGAACGTTGACCTTGTGAATGTTGTTGAGTGAAAACCCCGCGGCCACGGGGTCGGGCAGCGCCGCGCAGGTCGTGCCGGTAGTAGTGTCGTCACAGGTGTCATAAGTGACGCGCAATCCGATGATGTTGTCGGCAACCGGTTGCGGCGCGAAGCCGCTGACCTGCCGCATCAAGCGCGGGGTCTGGCGGCTGGTGGTAGTTGGAACCTCAATGTAATAAGAGATGCTCCACAAACGCGTCGCCACTGTGGTCGGCGTGCTGGCCGGACTGGATCCCATGATGGAGGAAGCTCCACCATCCGCAGCGCCGGACTGATTAATGTTCAGGGCGTCGTTGTCGGCAAGAGCAACTGTGACCACGCCGCCGCCTTGCGGGGTGAGGCCGGTGACTTCGCCGACGGCCGCGCCGTTAGTGTTGGACAGCAGAATGAGATCGCCGATGTTGAGTCCGGTGGGACTGATGATTGCGGGGAAGCCTGCAGGGGCGCCCACTGGCGGCGTCAAAGTGACGCTGTCCCCGGCCGGGCTGAAGACCACGGCGTATTGATCGAGCGGAAAGCTGTAGTCGACGTAGACCGAGGTCACGGAATCGGCTCCTGTGCCCGTGGCCGGAACGACCGCTGTCCAACTGCCAGCCTTCATTCCATTATTGGAGCCGGGAAGCAAGCCGTACATGTGATTGGTGACGGTAGAGCCGCTCACGGTCCCGTTGAAGTAAGTGTTGCTGACCAGGTAACAAGTTGCAGTCTGGTCGCAGCCGAATTTCGAAGGCACGGAGCCGGTGCCGTAGGGAAGGGAAACACCACCGACCGGCAGTCCTGAGCCGGCCATGCTGACGTCACGCGAGACCAGGTTCAACGCTGAACGCACGTTCTGCTGCATTTCCGCCTGCTGGGTGATCAGTGCAGTCGCGTCCATGCCGCTCTTGAAGAGTTCAGTGGCGCTGCCGAGCACGATCAGACCGATGACCATGGCGGCCATCAGTTCCAGCAGGGTGAAGCCGCGAGATTTGCTCGACCTTGAAGCCATAAGTCTCCTCATCAGCGGTAGGCCGAGATCAGCGCCTGAATGGTGTAAGTCGCGGCGTTTCCGTTAGGACCGGGATATTGCACGGTCACATTGACCTGGCGCAGGTTGGCGTTGACGTCGATGATCGAAATCTGGCGTTGAAAGCTGGTCAGCGAAATCTGCTGGGTGGACGGGGTCGAGCCGGTCTGCGAACCGGTGTAGCCGGGAACGGCTATGGGCGCGGCGGGAACGTCATCTATGGTTCCGTCGAGTCCATCCGGGCCGGGATCGGTCAGGGGCACCATGCCGCCCACGAAAATGCCAGGCCCGCCGGCGCTGATGTTCTGAATTTTGTCGAAGGAAAGCTCCGCGGTCTGGCGCTCGGTGTAGATACTCTCGAGGGTCTCGGTGGCCTTTTGACGGGCGATGGTTGAATACTGCACCGCTCCGGTGGAGCTTAACGCCGCCGCGAACGAAGCGAGGATGCCGATCAGTCCGATGGTCACGACCGCCATGGAGATCATGGCTTCGACCAAGGTAAATCCGGATTGTTTTCTTTTCTTTGTGTGGCTCATATTTGTGCCCATGGATTGGTGGCGGTGGGACTGATGTCGGTCAAACGCCAGCCGCGAATTCTGCCGCTCGCTCCCCATACGGTGATGGCCCGCGTGGAACCCACATCCTGTCCGGCCATATAGACGATGCCGCTATTCAGGTTGCCCACGGTGTCGCGGGCGGAGCCGTCGGGCAGAAACATGACTTGATTTTGCACGGCGGGAGTTACGCCACGGTCGAAGTCAATCGCAACCGCGCCGGAACCGAACCCGTCAGGTGCGGCGGCGGGAAGCCCGGTCAACGCCTGGAACTGAATATCTGTTGGCAAATCTATTTTGCTGAGCTGTATGGCCGCGGATTGTGCGGCGCCGGCCGGCCATTGAAATATTTGAATGCTTCGCGCGGTAGGTGCACCCAGCGGAGTAGCCGCGCCAGTCGGAGTGTTAACACCGAAGCAGACGATATATTGCTGGCGGTTCTCCACGGCTTTGGCGCGCGCGACGCGAAGTTGCGTCAGCACCATGTCGTAGGCATTGGTGGCATGAGCATCCTTAAGCGCGGGCTGCAAGCTCATGAAGGCGACGCCGAGCATAACCATGATGATGGCGACGACCGCAACCATTTCAATCATGGAAAAACCACGCATATCGCGCGGGCTGGCCGGATGGCGGAGTTTTGAATTCATAAGTCTCTGAGACAAACTGATTTCACCGCAAAATGAGGGAGTCGTTGTCAAAACCTGGCCGGAGGTTTTCTAACAACCTGCGTTATTTGATGGTAAGTAGAGAAGCAGGCAGGGTCAAAACACTAAAGTCACTTTAGGGGTGGACGCGGGTAACTGAGGTGGGGGATGGCGGTCAGTATTCGGAATTCAGCACTTAGCAGTCAGCACATAGCATTCAGCACTCAGCATTCGGCCGGGGGGTGGGTCGCAAGAGCGAAACCACCAAGTCCGTTCGGAGCACTGAATGCTGAGTCCCGGGTGCTCCGTTAGTTTGTTCTCGCCGTGAAAGTTTGGTGGTAGCTCAAGTTTTCTACGTCACGGAACGATGGCGTTCCAGGAGGCAAACCATCGGGTTTGGCGAACAGCTGATCGAAAACGTAGTTACGATCCGGGGGTTGATAGACGGCGTAGCCGCAGCATTTGAAGGTGCCAGTGGCGTATGTCGAGTAATAAAGGCTGACTAACGAGCCTTTGTAATAGAGGGCATCATTGCTCCAGTTTTCCAGGAAGCGCAAGAAGTTATGAAGACCGCCATCGGTGCCGTAACCGTAGAGGACTCCCCCCGACCAGTTCGGATTGGGGAAGTTGATGGTCTTTCCGGCGGCGATAGCGGTGCGATAGCGCGTGGTATTGGCGGGCCGTGCACCGCCGCTATTCGCGTCGCTGGGTTGATCCAAACTCATGCTCTCGCTCCAGGCAGTCGAGAGCAGAGTGACGGTGTCGGCAATGACTGCAGCAGAAGCGTGGTTGGGTTCAGTCGCGGTCGGGCTTGCCCATGTCGGGTCGGTCGAGTTGGTGTTGTAGTCTCCCTGAATGTAAACGGGATTTTCGGAAGCGACCGTGAAGCCGCCGCCGTCGGAACCGTCGGCTTGAATTCTGCGCGGCAACGATCCCATGTTTCCATCGACCAGTTTCAATACATGGCGCGCGCCGCTCACCCAATTCTTGCGAGCGGTGAGAGGGCAATTGGCGAGGCGAACATAGGGGTTGGTGGTGATGGCAGTATTGAATCCGAGTCCCAGATCCGAAGCGCCGTACCGATCCAGCTTCCCGTTAAAGTTGACATCCTCGGGCGATTGCGTCTTGTTGGGAGGAAGGGTTTCCAACACGCCGTCGGGAGCTGCGGTTAGTCCGCCGCCGGCTGAGGAATTGATCACGTCTTCAAATCCGTACTCGCCTTCTTTGAGGTTGCCGTTGTTGGGGTTGGGCAACATACCGCGGCGGTCGGAGAAGTAAAGGATGTAGCCGTTCTGGCTGACGCTCTCGACGGTTTGTCCGGTGGCGCTGTTACGCAGCCAGTCGCGAAGATTGGCCACGTCGACTTCAATGGCATTCATTACGCCGTTGACCGAGCAACTCAGGTCGCTGCGGACGTTGTCGCGCATCTCGCCTTCCCGCGCATCGTAAAAGTTAATGGGATACCAGTTGTTGCGGGTCTTGTGATTGGTGCCGGCATTTACCGCCGTAAGATCTTTGCTGCTGCCGTAGTAGACGCTGTTGGAAACGGTATCCAGAAGAAGATCACCGGGTTTGTTGGCGGCGGCGGCATCCAAGACGCCGTTTTCATTACGGTCGGCGAGCTTCTGCAAAATCAGAATTGCTTTGGGGTTGATCGGGTTTGTGCCGGCACCGTTGGGCATGCCGAGTCCACGGGCGAAACCGAGCTCGAGCCATTCCTTGGTGACAGGCGCGTAAGTGTTGTCGGCTTTACGAATTTCGACGCGAATGTAGCCGTCGATCAAATTCCAGCGGGCGATTGTGTTGGCCGCTGGAACGACGTAGTAGGGCGAAGCCGCGGTGAACGAAAGAGCAGGCAGTGCAGCGGCGGACGCCTGGAACACCGGCGTCGTCGCAGCGCCGTTGTAATCGGTCAAAGGCTGGGTTCCGGCGAGCGGAACGTTCGGCCAATCCCAAAGTCCCAGGTTCAGGGTTGGAATTGCATTTGAGCCTTCGGCAAAAAATGTGTTGTAGGTGGCGCCGGCAGCTAATGCGGGTAAGCCGGCAGGAGTGGTCGCGGGAACGCCATCACTATACTTAGCGACCGCGCCACCTCGCGTGTCGTCGACGTTAGCCAGGCGAATGTTTTGGGTATCGGCGGTGCCTCCGGGTAATTCAGCCGGGCTGTCGGACAGAAGAACCCGTATTTGCGCCTGATTGTAGAGACGCGAAGAGCCGAGCACGGAACTCGCCTGTTCACCAGCCGGCGGGCGGCGGATGATCTGGTAAGGCTGGGTAGTGCCCTGCACGAAAGGAAGATTGAGCGGCTTGACGCCGGTGCCTTTGCCTTTTCCCCAATCTCCGTCGATGATCCACGAGTTGTAGGTGGATGTGGAGACATTTTGCCAGATACTGTTGTAGGCCGAGCCCGGGCCGTTAACCACGGAACCTTCGCTCTGCGCCATGCTGCGGCAGAGGCGGGGTGAGGAATCGCAACCTTGCGAAGCAGTCAGGATGTTGACGGTTCCGCCGTCGTTGTTAGAACTGGCATCGAGGCCGTTGGGAAGCTGGGTGCGGATAACTTCTCCGTAAGCTGTGATCTTGTCGTGGAAAGTGATGGTGTTGCCGTTGGCGACGCCGAGATAGAGATCTCCGTTAGTGTGCACACGGCCGTTGAAGTCGAGGTCGGGGCTGCTGTAGAAGCCGAGATCGCTGTCAGAGAACACGCCGAACTGGAAGACTGGAATCATGGCGACTTCCACGGTGCGCATCATGCTGACCTGATCGCCTAATCGGCGTTGCGCGGTGGCCAGCAGGTCAACTTGCAGGACCTGTGCGTAGAGATCTTTGTAGGCGCCGGAAGAAATTTTGCCCCATCCGGTGTTCAGGGTACCGTCCGACTTGGTGTGAGGCGTCAGGGTATAGTCGGGATAGGTCACCATGGGATCGTTGGTGGGCGCGAGGTTCTTGAGGTTCTGGATGTCGTTGCTGGAAGGCGCGAGGATGCTCGAGTACATTCCGTTAAGGTCGGAAGCCATTTTTTCCATGGCGCCTTCGGCGGAGTGGTAAGCGGCATTATTTTCCAGATCGCTGCTGCCGACGCGACTTTCGGTGTTGACCATCATGAGCAATCCGATGGCGACAACCGACATGAGCATCATCAGCATTAACGAAGCGATGAGGGTGAATCCTCGTGATCCCTTGGCGCTCTTCATCTTCAAATACCTCATAACTTTTCCCTGGCTCCCGACATTTACTGGACCGGATAGCGATCTGAGTAGCCCAGATTGCGGGCGCTGATAGAAGTCTGCACATCCATTGCCTGATAACCGTCGGAGTGGGCCAGGGGGCTGCGCAGTGTCAGGTGCTGAATGGTGATTTTGCGAATCAAGTTCGGACTGCCGCCGGTAGAAAGGTTGGCGTCAATGGTGTTGATTTGAGTTGGGGGATTTTTGGTGTCGTCGTAAGTGTCGTAAAGGAAACGCAGGTCGGAAATGTTCTCGCTGACCGCGATCGGGATGCGCGCGTTGACTTGCCGCATAAGGACGGGCGTGCCGTCAGTTTTTACGTCGATGTAGTAAGTGATGACCCAGATGCGGCGGGCGGTCATGTTGGTTCCGCCGACGAGAGCCGTGAGACCGTAGGCGCCGCCAAGTTGATTGAGCTTGCTGTTGCTGGGAGTGTTGAATTGCACGGTGTAGGGGCTGGCGACACCGGAGACGGTGCTGACCTCGGCGACGGCGTAGGCGGTCGATCCACCCACGGAGCTGGAAATTAGCACGAAGTCGCCAAGTTGCAGGCCTGTACCGCTGTCACTCACGGGTATGGGAGCGGGAATTGGGGTTGGCACCGGCATGGTAAAGAGCGCGGTGGTGGGGGCGGCGTTAGGAAATGTCATCAGATACTGATTGAGCGCCAGCGTGGTGTCCACATAGGTGACGGTGATCACATCGGTGGCGCCCTTAGTCGAATTCAACGTCGCGCCTTTGCGGTAGCCGGGAGTGATCGCGTACAGATAGTTCACGGCACTGTTTGTGGGAAATGTCAGTCCAGTCTTGTTGTTAGGTCCACATCCGATCGAGGAGCAGCCGTAAAGCGGGGCGGTCACGCCACTGCCCGAAACCAAAGGCACGCCGCCGCTGTTGAAGCCACCGGCCCCGGCCATGCTGATGTCCTTCACCATCATGTTTTCCGCGGCGCGGAGGTCCTGCTGCATTTCCGCCTGCTGCGAAACGCTGAAGGTGCCACTCATCGCGTGGCTGAACATTTCCACGGCGACGCCAACCACAACCACGCCCAGTGCCAGAGAGAGCATCATTTCTGCCAGGGTGAAACCGCGTGATGAAGATTTACGTGGCTGCATATGTTTTTCTCAGCGGTACTGCGAAATGTAGCTGGTCAAGATGTAGTTCTTCTTCACTGTGGTCTGCGGCACGTTGTATTGGATGGTGATGGTCAGCGAACGCAAGTCGGTCGCGACGTTGCCGTTGGCGTCGGTCACCGGGGTAATGTCGATCTTGCGCTGGAAATTGGTCAGCGGCATGGTGATGTCGTCGCTGGTCCCCACGATGCCGTCCGGACCGGGGAGCGTCACGGTGCGCAGACCGGCAGCGGAATCATCGGCGGTACCAATCAAACCGTCGGCGCCCGCAAGGTAAATAGGATTGAAGCCAGCAAGGAAAATGCCTCCGGCAGTCGCGTTCTGAATGCCACTCCAGGGAATTGCGCTGGTTTGCCGGGCGGTAAAAATGCTTTCCATGGTCTCGGATGCCATTTGTTTGGCGGTCAGATCCAACTGGCTGGTCTGCGTCGTGGCCATGGCGAGAGAAAAAACGCCTGCCAGACTGAGCAGCCCAGTGGTAAGCACAAACATCGACACCAGAACTTCCGCGAGCGTGAAGCCTTCGTCGCCTCGCGACCGGGATTTGAGCGAACGGATTTGCCGATGGCTCACTGCTGCCTCCAATACAAGTTGCCTTGACTATTGGTGTCGATGCGCCACGCGCGTAGCCGTCCGGTCGCTCCCCACAAGGACACCGCACGAGAAGACATCAACTCACCCGCACGTCCGAAGTACACGACGCCGTTATTGACGTTATTGTGAACGTCGACCGCCGAACCGTCAGGCTGAAAGTAAATCTCCGTGGGCACTCCTCCGGAGACGGCTTGATCAAAATCGATGGCGACCTTACCGGCGCCAAAATTGTCAGGACCAGTGGAGGGAAGACTGGAGTCCGCCACAAAAGTAATATCGTCGGGCAAAAGGGTTGTTATGAGTGATGTACCGGTCGTGGTGTTCTGCGTAACCTGGATGGTGCCGGGGGTGATGAACTTCACCACATACACCCGGCGTTTCGATACCGCTTCTTCGCGCGCACGGCGCATGGTGGCCAACGCGCTGTTCACCGAACTGCCGACGCGGGCGTCTTTGATGGCCGGTATGAGGCTCATGAACGCCATGCCAGATGCGACGATGGCAATCGAAACCACCATCAGCATTTCGATCAAAGAGAATCCGCGGCTCTTGCTGGAGCGGGTACCGAATTTTTTTGCCGATAACTTCATAGCTTTACCAAAACGTTTCCGAGGGGATCCGGCGAGGAGTGCCGCAGAAGAGCGCTTTTGGGGCAAGCTAGGCTCAAGTCTGGTCTGCGTGAAATCCATCGTAGGGATGCGGTTGTGCGCCGTCAAAGCACTGAAGGGATAAAGCGCTTCGACTTGCGTAACGTAACTTGTGCAACAAACTTCGGTCACTTTGGCAGCCCGCTTTCTAGCGCGCCTTCGCGGCCATTGTCTTGCCGGTTTTGATGAGAGTTCTGCGGGTGCTGGGCACGTAAACGCAGGAACGAAAGTCATAGTGAGAGGCCAGGCAGGAATCGCATAGGTGCTGCTGATGGACTTTGCACTGAATCGCAGGCTGTTCGGCGTGGCAGCGGTCGCATCCGCCGATTTTCTCCACTTCGGCAACCGGTTTTCCAGGCTTCGCATTTTCCTCAATGTCTTTTGCTTTGGCATATATGCCGGCGGCGATGGTCAACGCGCCCATGGCGAAGACCGACATGCCCACTCCCAGCAAATTGTGGTCGGCTCCGTTGCGGGTGGCCGCAGGCAGAATCAACAACCCGATCAGCGCAAACAAACCTCCCAAAAGGACCAGCCAACCGCCGATTTTCGAAGACATGTGGTTTATTCCTTTTGGCTTGGGAGATTTAGTCCCCGCACTTTGCAAGATATCGGCTTGAGGTTATGAACTCCAGATGACGAAAGTCATCTCTCACCACGGAGATACGCAGACACGGAGAAAAAATCGTCGGCCAACGACGATCCTCATGACTCTGGTAACTTGTCGGTTCGGGTGTCGCCCTCCTAACATCGCGTCATTATGGCGCTAACCTCGCTGGTGGTGTGTGCGGACGCCAAAGCTGTGCAAGTCCTCACCCGCGCACTTCATGATCAGAGCATTGATGTTGACCATAGTGGAGATCTGCATTCCGCCGTGGATCGTTTAAACGAAAAGCCTTACGACGTAGTGCTGGTCGATTGCGAAAAGGAAGATGCGGCGCTTCAGCTGATTATTTCCATACGCGCAAAGTTTAAGAAGGATTTACTGATCATCGCGATCGTGGAAGCAACCAACGACGTGCGCGAGATTTTTGCCCGCGGTGCCAGTTTCGCGCTGTACAAGCCGGTCTCAGCCGAACGCGTTGCCAGTACATTGCGCGCGGCGCGCGGCGTTATGCCGAACGAGCGGCGGAAGAAACCCCGGGTGTCAACGGACACGACCGCGACCATCGCCTATGCGGATGTCGAGAATGCGCAAGCGAACCTGATCAATCTCAGTGAAGAGGGAGTTGCGATCCGTTCGGGGCGCGTGTTCTCTCCCAAGTGCAAAGTTTATTTTCAGTTCAGCCTGCCGGAACAGAATTCCATGGTCAAGTTGTCCGGCGAAGTGGTCTGGCAGGACGCCCTGGGCCGCGTCGGCCTGCGCTTCTCGCGAGTGCCACAGGCTTCCAAGGCGCTGCTCGATGGATGGCTGCGCGATCACTCAAAGAAGAACCTGGAGGCGGGTCCTTTTGTTCTCGACATAGGCAAGGTGCCGGCCGGCGGACTAGGTTTGCTGGCGGTATCCGCGCCGGACCGTCGTGTGGATGTGCGCCACGCATGCCGGCTGGGAGCGGAAGTCTACCGCAGTGGTGGCAAAGCTCCGCAGCGCTGCACGTTGACCGATATCAGCTCGGGCGGATGTTATGTGGAAACCACCGAGCCCATTGCCAGCGGCACCCAGGTGGAGCTTGTGGTGAAGACCGATGAGGTCCGTTTGAAGCTATCGGGAAGGGTGCATGCTACCCATCCGGGATATGGAATGGGAGTGGAGTTTATCCGCAATACCGAGCAACAGCGGGAACAGGTAAAACAGCTAATCGGTGCAAGGGACCACGAACTGGAAACGCAGTAGCCAGGTTTCGAGTTTAAAAGTTTCGTGTTTCCTGCTCGCCATTAGGCGTCCGGAAGTTCAGCCCAGAACTTGTGCATACGCTGCCGTGGAAGCATCCGGCTTTGAGACGGATGAAACGAATCGCAAGTGGAACGTCTGATCTAGGTTCCCACCGCTTCCCGGAAATAATCCAGCGACATTTTCAGGCCGGCGTCTAAGTCTAGTCTCGGTTCCCAACCCAGCAGCCTTCGGGCTTTGGTGATGTCGGGCTGACGTTGCTTAGGATCATCCTGAGGCAGCACTTCGTATTTGATCGCGCTTTTTGACCCCGTCACCGCTAAGACCCTTTGCGCGCACTCCAGAATTGTGAATTCGTTTGGGTTGCCGATGTTTACCGGCAAATGTTCATCGCTCTTCGAGAGGCGGATGAATCCATCGATCTCGTCGCTCACGTAGCAGAAGCTGCGGGTTTGTGCGCCGTCACCGTAAACCGTCAGCGGCTCACCTCGCAACGCCTGTTTCATGAAATTTGGAACGACTCGGCCGTCGTTGATTTGCATGCGCGGGCCATAGGTGTTGAAGATGCGTGCAATGCGCGTGTCCACTTTGTAATAGCGGTGATAGGCCATAGTGACCGCCTCGGTGAAGCGCTTGGCTTCGTCATAGACTGAGCGCAACCCGATGGGGTTGACGTGTCCCCAGTAGGTTTCTTTTTGCGGATGCTCCAGCGGATCGCCGTAGCATTCCGACGTGCTCGACACTAGAAATTTCGCCTGATATTTCCGCGCGACATCTAGAGAGTGAAAGGTTCCCAGCGATCCAACCTGCAGAGTTTCGATGCCATGCTTGGTGTAATCCACCGGGCTGGCGGGACACGCGAAGTGAAAGACATAATTGACGCGGCCGCAGTCGAACGGTTGGTTGATGTCGATCTGCTGAAATTCGAAACGCGAGTCGTTGCTCAGGTGGGCAAGATTGGAGAGCCTGCCAGTGAGCAGATTGTCGGCGACGACCACTGAATAGCCTTCGCCCAAGAGCGCGTCGCAAAGATGTGATCCCAGAAATCCGGCGCCGCCGGTGACCAGCGCCCGCTGGGTCATGCCTGCGAAAGCTTCCGCGAGGCGGGGGCTGCGGCGCTACTGGCTTGTCCATCGGCCATAATGGCCGGCCGTCCCACGCTGTAGTAGCTGAATCCTTGTGCGCCCATGATCTCGGGATCGTAAAGATTTCTTCCGTCGATGACGATGGGATATTTCAACGCGTTGTACAGCCGTGATAGATCGAGGTTGGCGAACTCTTCCCATTCCGTAAGGATCAATAGAGCATCCGCGCCGGCGGCCGCCTCGTAAGCGCTGGCCGCGTATTCAACCTTTAAACTGAGTTCCTCTTTCGCGCGGTCGATTGCCGCCGGATCATACGCGACGATCTGGCATCCACTTTGAATTAGATCGCGAACGATCAACATGGCTGGCGACTCGCGAATGTCGTCGGTGCCGCCTTTGAAGGCCAGTCCCAAGACTCCGATTCGCTTGCCGCGAAGAGTCCACAATGCGTTTTGAACTTTACGAAGGAAACGCTGGCGCTGCTCTTCATTAATGCGCATAACTTCGTCGAGCAAGCGGAATTCGTATCCACATTCGCGGGCGACAGCGCGAAAGGCCATCAGGTCTTTCGGGAAACAGGAGCCGCCATAGCCGATACCGGGGTTCAGAAACCGCGGCCCGATGCGGGTGTCAGTTCCAAGCCCCTGACAAACTTGCTGAACGTTTGCACCGACGCCTTCACAGATGGAGGCCACCGCGTTGACGAAGGAAATTTTCATAGCCAGAAACGCGTTGGATGCGTGCTTGATGAGTTCGGCGCTCTTGGCGCTGGTGACAATCAGTTGCGGCGGTATTTTTGCGTTGTCCGGGCCGGGGATGGCGTCCGCCCGCTGGTAGTAGGAGCCATCGGTGAGAGGCGCGTACGCCTCACTGAGCAGGGAAGCGGAGCGCTCGGTATCGGCGCCCACCACGATGCGGTCGGGATAGAGAAAGTCACTGACTGCGGTTCCTTCGCGCAGAAATTCAGGATTCGACGCGATGTCGAATGATTCAGGCTTCGCGCCATTGCGCAAAACTACACGGCGCACCCAGTCGCTGGTGTAGACCGGCACCGTGCTTTTTTCCACGATGACTTTGTAGTCGTTGATCGCGCCCGAAATGCTGCGAGCAACCGATTCGACATAAGAAAGATCGGCTTCCCCATTTTCCGCCGGAGGCGTACCGACGGCGACGAAGATCAACTGGCTGGCACGTACCGCACCCTGCAAATCGTCGGAGAAATTTAAACGATGTCCGCTGTGGCGCTCCAGTAACTCAGGCAGAAAGTTTTCGTGGATGGGGCACTCGCCCGCTCGCAACGCCTGCAACTTTTTCTGATCGTTATCGACCAGGATGACGTTGTGCCCGAGATCGGCAAAACACGCTCCAGCCACCAGGCCCACATAGCCAGAACCTACCACCGCGATGTGCATTGGGAGAGCCTCCGAATGGGGTTACTCTACCAGTTTTGGCGCTGGCAGAGGGGCTGAAGGCGGTTGTTTATGTCGATGCGTTGCGAAATGGGAATCAGCGGGTTTTCGGCTCCACGCGGATGGTCCCCATCATGCCGCCGTCCTCGTGCTGCAAAATGTGGCAGTGGTAGGGAAAGGTGCCGACGATATTGGGATCGCGGAAATCAATGCGAATTTTGATGCTGGGGAAGAGCGGGGTGAATCCGTCCCAGTAGGGCACGTTGATGGTGTCGCGGAGATGTGGCTCGTCGACCGGGACGCTGTGGCGCTCCAGCACCACGAAGTGCGTTTGATGAATATGGAAAGCGTGGGTCTCTTGCGAGCGGTTTTCGATGGTCCAGTCTTCGACATCGCCCTGGTGCACGGTGATGTTTGGCCCTGCGTTGGGATCGTAGGGCACGGGAGTTTTTCCATTCTCGGTGATGTAGAAGACTGCTGGATGTTGCGCGTCGGGCGTAGTTTCTGAGAAGAAGAGTTTTCGCTCGCGCGTGGGCTTAGTTTGGGCGAGCGGAGTTTCCGTCGGCTTGGTTAAGGGTAGGGAAGTCTCTTCCGTGTTCGGTTCGGCTGCGTCCGCGGCCGTGACGATGTTGGCTAGCGTGCGTGTCGGTGAATTGTCATCGTCGGCGGCGATGACGCCGTTAAGGGGTGGAGGCGAGTCGGCGTC
This sequence comes from Terriglobales bacterium, assembly GCA_036271375.1. Classification (GTDB taxonomy): domain Bacteria; phylum Acidobacteriota; class Terriglobia; order Terriglobales; family Acidobacteriaceae; genus DATBAT01. The sequence continues at coordinate 9,996 of DATBAT010000376.1, read as the reverse complement.
GTAGGTGGGACCGGTTTCAACCGCCTGAGTAATTAAGGCTGCGGCTTCGCCTAATGCAGAGCCATTGAAGATGAACTCGGCGCGTCCTGCCGGTGGGAGCAGAATGTGGCTCTGCCAGACGATGTGGTCGGCGGGACTGCCGTCCGCGTAGCCGAAGGGAACGCCGTCGAGAGCAATGACGCCGAGAAATTGCGGTTTCGCCGATTGGACTTTCAGATCGATGTAAGTGTCGGCGGAGGCGTTCAACACTCGCCAGAACTGGCGCTCGCCGGGTTTCATTCGGATGATCGCCGGCTGGTATTCCGGGTAGAGCACGGGCACGAAGTTCACAGAGAGATCTTTTCCCGGCTTGTTTGGGTCGGGCTTCTTCGGATCGATTTTCGAATCGCGCACCCATTGATCGCGCAACACCAGCACCCGCTCGGGCAATCCTTTGATTGCGCGGTTGATCTGGTCGATGCCTTCGACGATCAGAGCCCCCGAGGCTCCGCCAAGGACTTGCTGCTCGCTGAATCCATGCGGATGGGGATGGTACCAATAGAGGCCGGGCGGCTCGTCTTTTGGGATTTGAAAATGATATTCGAAAGTGGAGGCGGCGGGGACCAGCGTCTTTACGGTTTCGTCCTGATGGCAGACCGGCGGAACGGTCAGCCCGTGGAAGTGAAGGTTGGTGGATGAAGCGTCCATCATCCCGCCGGCGCAGTCGGTTGCCGGCATGGCCATGGCGTGGGCGCCGGGGATGAGTTCGTTTTTGAGCTTCAGCACTATTTGATCGCCCCGGTGAACTCGCAGTGTGGGAGTTTCCGCGCCGTCGTCTGCAATGTAGCAGTAACGAATATGGCCCTCGGGACCTTGCGCGCTGCGGAAAGCCAGCGTGAGTTCGAGTTTCCCCTGGGAACTGTGAAGTTCGGGCGGCGAAGCGACCTGGCTGCCGGCTTCAGGCCGGGGGCAGACTTGCTGAGAGAACCCGGGCAAGGCGAACAGGAAAACTACAACGATGAATCTGAGATTCAGCAATGGAGGTAGCTCAGCAGAAACGCAAATCTATCAACCGCGCAAGACGGGCAGGTTAATTTGCGGTGAATTCTGTCCATACACGTGGGGGCAGGTGTCCTCACCTGCCCGACTTCGCTCTACGAGCCGGAGCTGCGCTCCGTCCTGACAGGTGAGGACACCTGCCTCCACGAGAGCGGATGTTGTTGAAAACTGTTCGCTGGCAACGTCTAAAATAGAAATACATGTCGCAATTCGTTCACCTCCACCTACATACCGACTATTCCATGCTCGACGGAGCATGTGACGTGGAAAAGCTTGCCTACCGGGCGAAAGAGCTGGGTATGCCGGCCGTCGCGATGACCGACCACGGCAACATTTTCGGCGCGGTGCATTTTGTGAATGCCGCCAACAAAGTAGGGGTGAAGCCAATTGTCGGGTGCGAACTTTATATCTGCAAGAAGGACGACCATCGCATCGCCCGAACTCCGCCGGACGGCGACACCTATAACCACCTGCTGGTGCTGGCCGAGAACGAAGAAGGATACCGAAACCTCACCAAAATCACCTCTGAAGCTTCACTTCATGGTTTCTATTACAAGCCAAGAGTCAGTAAGCAGTTTCTGGCGGAGCACAGCAAGGGACTGATCGGGCTTTCAGGATGTCTTAAGGGCGAGGTCGCCGAACGCCTGATGGAAGATAAATACGACGCCGCGCGCAAAGCCGCCGCCACCTATCGCGACATCTTCGGCAAAGAGAATTTCTATCTCGAGATTCAAGATCAGGGACTAGAGCTGGAGCACAAGATCCATCCCGATCTCTACAAACTGGAAAAAGATTTAGGCATGCAATTGGTGGCCACCAACGACAGCCACTATCTCTGCGAGGACGATGCCCACGCGCAGGACGTGATGCTGTGCATTCAGACCGGGAAGTCGATCCAGGACACCAACCGCCTCAAGTTCCACGGCACCGATTTTTTCGTGAAGAGCTACGACGAAATGTCGCGGGTATTCAAGGATTCCCCGGAAGTCTTGACTCGCACCTTGGATATCGCCGAACGCTGCAATCTGAAGATCGAAAAGGTCAGCAATCCCTTTCCGGATTTCGGTGTTCCCGCCGGTTACACGCCGGACAGCTACTTCGAACATGTTTCGCGCGAGGGCTTTGCGAGGCGTCGCGACGTGCTGGCTCCGCTGGAGGCAGCAGGCAAGCTAAAGCACTCAATGGCGGATTACGAAGCGCGCTTGTCGCGCGAGATTGCCATCATTCGCCAGATGCAGTTTTCCGGCTACTTCCTTATTGTGTGGGACTTTATTCGTTACGCGCGAGAGAAGGATATTCCCGTGGGCCCGGGCCGCGGATCGGCCGCCGGATCGCTGGTTTCCTACTCGATGGGCATCACCGACATCGATCCGTTGCAGCACGAATTACTGTTCGAGCGTTTTCTGAACCCCGAACGCATTTCGATGCCGGATATCGACATCGATTTCTGCATGAACCGCCGTGGGGAAGTCATCAACTACGTCACGCAGAAATACGGACGCGAGAACGTAGCGCAGATCATCACCTTTGGCACCATGGCCGCCAAGGCCGCGATCAAAGATGTGGGTCGCGCCATGGACATGCCCTACGCTGACGTTGACCGCATCGCCAAGATGGTGCCAACTACCATAGGCATCACCATCGACGCGGCCCTCAAGGATTCGTCCGCGTTGCAGCAGGCGTATGAAAATGAAACCCAGATTCGCCAGCTGATTGACACGGCAAAGAAGCTTGAAGGACTGGTACGTAACGCCGGAGTTCACGCCGCCGGAGTGGTGATTGCGCCGCGGCCGCTCACCGATTTAGTACCTCTGTTCAAGACCAAAAACGACGAAATCGTTACCGCCTACGACATGGGCGCGATCGAAAAGATGGGCCTGCTGAAGATGGACTTTCTCGGGCTCACCACGCTCACCATTCTCGACGACACCGTGAAGCTGATCGTGCAGACCAAGGGCCAGCACATCAAAATGGAAGAATTGCCGGTAGCCGACCCGGAGACTTACCAGAAAGTCTTCCACACCGGGCTTACCTCCGGCGTCTTCCAGTTTGAATCGCATGGCATGCGCGACGTGCTGCGGCGTTATCGTCCGGATTCGATTGAAGACCTCACCGCGCTCAACGCGCTGTATCGCCCCGGCCCGATCCAGGGCGGCATGATCGATGACTTCATCGACCGCAAACATGGTCGCAAGCGCATCGAGTATGAGCTTCCGGAATTGAAAGAAGTTTTGCAGGAAACCTTGGGCGTAATCGTCTATCAGGAACAGGTGATGCAGATCGCCAACAAACTCGCCGGATATTCCCTCGGCGACGCCGATCTGTTACGCCGCGCGATGGGAAAGAAAAACATTGCGGAGATGACGGCCCAGCGCGAACGCTTCGTCAGCGGCTCGCACAAGAACGGATATCCAGCGAAGAAGATCGAAAAGATTTTCGATCTGATGGCGCAGTTTGCCGGCTACGGATTTAACAAGTCTCACTCAGCGGCTTACGCGCTGCTGGCCTTTCATACTGCATATCTGAAAACGCATTTTCCCATCGAGTTCATGGCGGCGTTGCTGACCTCGGTCACCGGCAGCACCGACGACGTCGTTAAGTACATCAACGAATGTCGCGAAATGGGGATCGCCGTCGAGCCACCCGACATCAATGTCTCCGATGCCAACTTTACCCCGCACGAGAATGCGATCCGCTTCGGATTGGCTGCAGTAAAGAACGTCGGTGGGAACGCGATTGAATCGATCGTCGCCGCGCGCAAAAAGCTTAAGACGTTCAAGTCGATTTATGAATTTTGCGAGAACGTAGATCTCCGCCTGCTCAACAAGCGCGTGCTTGAGTCGCTCATCAAAAGCGGCGCTATGGACTCTCTCGGACGGCGTGCCCAGTTGATGGCCGTCCTCGATAAAGCCATGGAACGCGCTCAGAAAGAACAGCGCGACGCGGAGTCCGGACAGCACGGACTGTTCGGCGTCTTCTCTCAGGAAGAAGCGCCAACCAACAACGACAGCCTGCCCAACACTCCCGAATGGGATGAGCACGTTCGGCTCGCCGCGGAAAAAGAGATTCTCGGATTTTTCATCACCGGACATCCGCTCGACAAATACAAAGAGAAACTAGAAGACCTGCGCGCCCTCAGCACGCAGGAAGTTTGCGCGATGAAGAATTCCACCGGCAAAGACGAAAGCATTACTACTGCCGGTATTATTTGCAGTCTTAAGGTATCGAAATCCAAAAAGGGCGATCTCTACGCTCAGGGGCAACTGGAAGACACCGCCGGCACGGTTGAGATGGTCATCTTCCCTGAGGCTTTCCGCAAACTCGGCGACAAGGTGAAGTTGACGGTCCCGGTGCTGATTCGCTGCGGTGTCCGCGTCGAAGAAGGCTCGAATGCCAAGATCACCATCAACGACATCAATCCGCTTGAAGAAGTGAAAGTCCCACTGCCGCGCTCGTTGCGCATTCGCGTTCCGCTTGAAACTGCAACCGAAACCACGGTCGATGCCCTGCACTCGCTTTTTAGCGAAAAACGAGGCGACGCCAAGGTGTTGTTTGACGTGGAACGCTCCGGCGATTTCATGGTAGTGATGGAAGCGGAAGGCTATAATGTGCTGCCAGATAGAAGTTTTATTGCCCGGGTCGAGGCCCTCTGCGGCCGCGGCGCGGTTCGGGTAATTAATTAGCAAGCGCAGTCATTCCTTACGTTGAGGCGGGCCATTAGTGGCAAAAAAAAGTAATGCAGTTACCAGCCTCGAACTTCTGTTGTCCATGACGGAAGCGCGGGCGGCCAGTAACGGTAACGGCAATAAAATGGACTCGCGGTCGCATAAAGAGCTGGAAAAGATTGAACGACAGATCGGCCAGCTGGAATTGGTTCCCGGACAGGACGACGATACCCGTCGTGAAATTCAAGAGCTTCACGCCCGCATCGACGCGCTGCGCGATCAAGTAACCGCAACATCCAGCGCCTGGGAGAAGACCGAATTGGCCCGGCATCCACAGCGCCCCTAGACCCTCGACTACATCGAACGGATTTTCACCGACTGGAGCGAAATTCACGGCGACCGCAGCTTCGCCGACGACCATGCCATGGTGGTCGGTATGGCACGGTTCCATAACGAAGAAGTCCTGGTCATCGGCACGCAAAAGGGCCGAGACATGAAACAGAAGGTCCATCGCAACTTTGGACTGCCCAATCCTGAGGGATATAGAAAAGCGCTGCGCGCGATGAAGATCGCAGAGAAATTTCGTCGTCCAATCATCAGCCTGATCGATTGCACCGGCGCGAACCCCGGGCTGGGCGCGGAAGAGCGTGGACAGGCCGAGGCCATCGCCCGCAATCTGCGCGAGATGTCGAGACTGCAAGTTCCCATCATCTGCGTGATCACCGGAGAGGGCGGCAGCGGCGGCGCGCTGGCGATCGCTGTGGGCGACCGCGTATTAATGATGGAGAACACGATTTACTCGGTGATCTCTCCCGAAGGCTGTGCCGCCATTATGTGGCGAGACGCGGGCAAGAAAGCCTTGGCGGCGGAAGCGCTACGTATTACCGCGAAAGATCTAGACGAATTCGGCTGCATCGACGGCATCGTGCCCGAACCCGAAGGTGGGGCACACCGTAATCACGAAGCTGCCGCGGCGCTGCTGGACGAGGCACTGCAAAAGCATCTCGTCGATTTGAAGCAAATGCCGCTGAAAGAGCTGATTGGCGCGCGTTACGCCAAGTTCCGCAACATGGCCCAGTTCTTCGTAACCGAAGCCTGATCGCTCTTTTCTTTGTCAGGAGCGGCGTTCCCGCGCCGTGTTGATGCCCTTCCACCCGCATGCTAGCATTTGTCCAGATCAGGAGACCCATGCCACAATTTGTGATCGAACGCGAAATTCCCGGCGCCGGAAACTTGTCCGAAGCGGAATTGCGCGAAGTCTCGCGCAAGTCAGTCAGTGTGTTAAAGGGAATGGGTCCGGAGATTCAGTGGTTGCACAGCTACGTTACCGGCGACAAAGTCTATTGCGTCTACCTTGCTCCAGACGAAGCCGCTATACATGAACATGCCAGAAGAGTGGGAATCCCGGCCAATCGCGTTTCCGCTGTTCGCCGTCTCCTGGATGCCTCAAGCGCAGAGTAGTTCCAGTTGGTACCTCGGACTAACGGCGGAAAGAACCAGCTTCAGATCGCAAGGCGTCCTCAACTGCACTTTCAATCGGCATTGCCCATCCCTGTAACCATGCGGCGCTTCCAGCGGTGTCGCTCAGCGCGTGCCGCGGCGGGTCCAAAGCGGCTTCTATTCTTGCGCCCTCGGAAGGGCTGAGTGGGCTGCCAATATTGTGGCGCAGCGCTGCCGCGGTGCCTGCAAGCCGAAGCGAACGCTCCGCCTGAAATTGTTCCGCCGCTGAGCACGCGAAACATTCCAGTAAGCGGGCGACTCCACGTTTGTGTTGCAGCTCCTGAAAAATTCTTATGCTTTCGCCATAGAGGGAGTGCGCTGTAGTGTGCTTCCGCTGCGCGCTTGCCAAATTTCCCAGATCAGCGAGCGTCCCGGCGACCCCCCATCGGTCATCGAGTTCGCGAAACATAGCCAACGCTTGTTGGTAGAGAGTTTGGGCCGCGGCAGAATCACCTTGATCGCGAGCGACGTCTCCTTGGTAGTTCAGCGACCAGGCGACGCCGGTCCGGTCCCCCAGTTCACGAAAGATAGAAAGACACTCCGCGTAGAGCGATCGGGCGCGGGTGTAGTCACCTAGCTGGTTGACTACATTCGCCAGATTACTGAGCGCCCTGGCGATGGCCGTCGAGTCTCCCAATTCGCGCCATAGTTCCAGGCAATTTTCGAACAGAGAAAGCGCTTCCTCCATGAAGCCGCGTTCGCGGGCTTGGACGGCCTGTGCGTTAAGAGAGACGGCCACGCCTTGCTTGTCATGCAAGGCGCGCGAAATTTCCAGACTCTCGGAGATGTGAGACTTCGCGCGGGGGTAGTTGCCATACTCGCCGGCAAGGACACCGGAAGCAAAGAGGGCGCGCGCACGGGCCTTGGTCGGTGAGGCTGCCCCCTCCAGCTTCAGCAACTTGTCCAGCGAGTCTTCGCCTTCGGCGAAGTACTCACGCATCTCCCAAAAACGAAACAGCGCCGATCCCAGACGCAGTCCCCAGTCCGCGTTCCCCTTCCCGGTCATCCACTCCAACGCGGCGCGCATATTGTCGTGCTCCACGGCGATGCGTTCCAGCCATTCCGCCACTTGTGCGGCGCTCTGATCGGCGGAGCCTTCTTCCGCCAGCACCAGGCAGTAAGCGGCGTGAGCCCGCATGGTGGCGGCCGCTTCACCGCTTGCCTCCAGTTTCTCCCAGGCATATTCGTGGATGGTTTGCAGCATCACGAAGCGAGAGTCATTGCTCGCCAACGCGGCTTTTTGCACCAGACTCTTGTCGATCAGCGATGCCATTCCTTCCAGTAGATCCAGTTCGAGATCGCCCCTGGGGTCGCACACCGCTTCTACGCCCTCCAGATCGCAGCCGCCGGCAAACACCGCGAGTCTTCGAAAAAGCTTTTGCTCGGGCGCGCTCAACAGATCAAAGCTCCAATCCATGGCGGCGCGGAGGGTTTGCTGCCGTTGCGGCAGATCGCGCGAACCGCCAGTCAACAACTGTAGCCGGCTCTTCAGGCGCAGCAGCATGGAGGCAGGCGAAAGCACTTTGACCCGGGCGGCGGCGAGTTCGATGGCAAGCGGCAGTCCGTCGAGGCGCGCGCAAATCTCGCTCACGGCGGAGGCATTCTCCGCAGTCAGAACAAAGTCCGGCTTGGCGGCTACCGCCCGTTGCAGGAAGAGCGCGACGGCAGGAAACTGCGAAAGGTTTTCGAGGGTCGATTTGATCCGAGGGTCCGGCAAGTCCAGCGGAGGTACAGGGAATTCGTGTTCGCCATACACGTGCAACGCAGCCCGGCTGGTGACCAGCACCTTGAGATTCGGGCCTGCGGCGAGCATTTCAGCCACCATGGGTGCAGCTTCGATCAATTGTTCAAAGTTGTCGAGAATAAGTAGAGATGCTTGAGAAGCGTTCTGCAAATGTTCATTTAGCGCTTGCTGCGGTGATTGACCTCCCGCCTCGCGAATTCCCATGGTCTGGACGATCACGGAAGCGATCATTGCGGAATCGCTCAAAGCCGAGAGCGGGACGAAATAAACCCCACCCCTAAAAGATTCGGTCAGGTCGCTCGCTACCCGCACTGCCAGCCGGGTTTTGCCAATTCCGCCGGGGCCCGTAATCGTGAGCATGCGTACTGACTGCTGTGACAGCAGATTTTGCGCGGCCGTAACTTCTTTTTCCCGGCCCACAAACCCGGTGCGTTGCGGCGGAAGTTTCACCAAGCGAACTTCCACCGGTTTGTTCGCCCTCTCCGAAAAGTGGTCTCTTATGGCAGCCAGTTCCCGGGCGAGATTCCGCGTGGAACTGTAGCGTTTGTCGGGTTCCTTCGCCAGGCATCTCTCAATGGCCCAGCAGAGGGGAGCGGGTGCATCCGGACTATGCAGTGCCACCGGATCGAACTGCTCACGCAGAATGGCAGCCAGGGTCTCGATGGTTGTAACTTTTTGAAACGCGCGCTTGCCCGTCACCATCTCGTAAAGCACCAGCCCGAGAGAAAACTGGTCTGACCGGAAGTCAGCTTGCCGCCCCTCGGCCTGTTCCGGTGACATGTAGGCGGCCGTTCCGAATAGCTCTCCTGCTTGCGTCATGAACGCGGATGTGGCGTCCGCGTCCGGTTGTTCAGCGTGAGCAGGCGACAGTTTCGCCAATCCGAAATCCAGGATCTTGACGAATCCGTCGTCGGTGATCATGAGGTTCTCGGGTTTTAAATCTCTATGGGTGATTCCGGCTTCGTGCGCTTTGGTCAAGCCTTCCGCAACTTGCGCCGAGATTTCAATCGCTCTTCGCATTGGCAGCGAACCGGCGTCGAGCAGTTCGCGCAGGGTTTTCCCCTCCACCAGTTCCATGGCGATGAAATGATGGGACCCATCTTGCCCCAGTTCATAAATGGTCACGATATTAGGATGATTGAGCGCGGAGGCCGACCGCGCCTCGCGTTCGAACCGACGCAGCCGGTCGGGGTCAGAAGAGAATTGCGAAGGCAAAAGTTTAATGGCAACACTGCGATCCAAACGCGGATCGCGCGCCCGGTAAACTTCTCCCATGCCTCCGGAACCCAGTGGCCCATCGATTTCATACGGCCCGAGTTTGCTGCCAGAAGTAAGACTCATGCGCACGTCATTATATGACGGCAAACCAAAACCCCCTGGACGACGGAAACGCTTGGAATTCATGCTGCCCGGCGCATTGCCTTTCAAGGACACCTCCTCCCCGCCTCACTTTCGCTGCCGTATAATGGCCGCAACACGCAAAAACGTTTCTCCGGCGGGGTTTCGATCTACCCCGAGATAAGGAAGGGACCGAGGAATGGCCACATCGGACGTAGCGCTCCAAGACGCCTCCGGCGGCGCGGAGCAAAAGCGGGTCGCCAATAACATGAGTATTCAGGTGGCGACGGTAAACGGCTCTGGTTCTCAAAGTTCAAACACGGTACTCCTAAGAAGCATCTTCCAAATGGGAGTTCCCGTCTCCGGCAAGAACATGTTCCCCTCGAACATCGCCGGACTCCCGACTTGGTACACCATCCGCGCCAACAAAGATGGATACATCGCCCGCAAAAAGGAAATCGATTTCCTGGTGGCGATGAATCCCGAGACCGCGGTCGAAGACGTAAAGTCTCTCGCGCCCGGTGCCGCCGTGTTGTACGACGAACCGCTGAAGCTCGACGCGATCCGCAACGACCTGATCTTCTACGCCGTGCCCTACGACAAACTGGTCGCTCCGGTCTGCCCTGACGCCAAGCTGCGTAAGCTGGTCAAGAACATGATCTATGTCGGCGTGGTGGCGAAGCTGCTCGAAATCGACATGGCGGAAGTCGA
>DATBAT010000375.1:0-3342 GCA_036271375.1 Terriglobales bacterium | reverse complement strand
GCCGTGGCACTTCTTGTACTTCTTGCCTGAGCCGCAGGGGCAAGGATCGTTGCGGCCGATTTTTTCTCCGCGTACTACCTGCTGAACTGGCTGCTGCTCGCCGCCTCCGGCCATGCGGGCTTGTTCCAACTCGCGCCTCTTGCGGCGCTGGAAGGCTTCTTCCAAATCATCGACTGAAGTCGCCACTGCGTGCTGGGCGCGCTGTCCGTTACCGTCGCCGTCCAATGCCGTCTGAGAACCACCCAGTATGTTGCTGTCGCGGGTTTCGACCGGGCGTTCCAAAATCTGCATCAGGTAGAGATAGCGGACGGTCTCTTCCTGGAAGCGCTGCATCATGGCTTCGAACATGTCGAAGGACTCGCGCTTGTATTCAACCAGAGGATCATGTTGTCCGTAGCCGCGAAGACCGATACCTTCCTTGAGGTGGTCCATATCGCGCAGGTGGTCTTTCCATTGCGCATCGAGGACGCTCAGCATGATCATGCGCTCGTGGTAGCGCATGGCTTCGGGGCCGATCAGTTCCTCTTTAGCGTTGTAGCGCTCTTGCAGCTTGGCAAAAATGGAGTCACCCAGTTCCTGACGATTGAGCGTCTCGGGCTGCAAGCCTTCGGCCAGAATGTCGACGCCGAACCGGGTGAAGATCGCATCCTTCAGACCCTTGATGTCCCAGTCATCGGCGTGGGCTTTCACCGGACAGAACTGCTCGATGAGTTCGCCGAGAATTCCGGTGACGTAGTCTTCGAGGATTAGTTCTTTCTGCTCGACGCCCTCCAACAGTTGGTGGCGAAGCCCATAGACCGCTTCGCGCTGCTTGTTCATCACGTCGTCGTACTCGAGCAGATGTTTGCGCGATTCGAAGTTCTGGCCTTCGACGGCTTGCTGGGCTTTTTCGATGCGCCGCGTGATCAGCTTCGATTCGATGGGGATACCTTCTTCCATGCCCAGGCGTTGCAGCAGGGTTGAGACCCACTCTTTCGCGAAGATGCGCATCAGATCGTCTTCGAGCGACAGATAGAAACGCGAGGAACCGGGATCGCCCTGGCGGCCGGCCCGTCCGCGAAGCTGATTATCGATGCGGCGGGACTCGTGTCGCTCGGTACCGAAGATGTGCAGGCCGCCGGCGCCGGTGACATCGTCGTGCTCCTTATCGGTCTGCACCTTGTAGCGATTGAAAGTTTCGATCCACTGGTCGGTAGGAACGGTGAATTCTTTTCCGTTGTAATACCACTGGGTGTTCTTGCCGTCATCGACGGCGCCTTCAATCTTTCCTTCGGCCACGCCCACGGGCTGAGCAATCCCTTTCTTCAAGGTCTCTTGCTTGGCCATGAATTCAGGATTGCCGCCGAGCAGAATGTCCGTGCCGCGGCCGGCCATGTTGGTGGCGATGGTGACGGCGTTCTTGCGTCCCGCCTGGGCGACGATCTCAGCTTCTTTTTCGTGCTGCTTGGCGTTCAGCACCCAGTGCTTGACGCCCTTTTTCTTCAGCAGGTCGGAAAGATGCTCGGACTTTTCGATCGAAACGGTTCCGACCAGAACCGGCTGCCCGGTGGCATGGAGCTTTTGGATTTCATCAGCAGCCGCGAAATATTTTTCCTTTTCGGTGCGGTAGACGATGTCAGGATTCTCGATGCGCAGCAGCACCTTGTTGGTCGGAATCACGGTTACTTGCAGTTTGTAAATACTGTCGAACTCAGGCGCTTCGGTCTCCGCGGTCCCGGTCATGCCGGCGAGCTTTTTGTACATGCGGAAATAATTCTGGAAGGTGATAGTGGCGAGCGTCTGGTTCTCGCGTTCAATTTTGACGTTCTCTTTGGCTTCGACCGCCTGGTGCAGTCCATCTGACCAGCGGCGGCCCGGCATCATGCGTCCGGTGAACTCGTCGACGATGATAATTTCGCCGTCTTTGATTACGTATTCAACATCGCGGCGGTAAAGCGCGTGGGCTTTGATGGCCACTTCGACGTGGTGCTTAAGGTCCCAGTTTTCGGGATCGGCGACGTTGCCGATGCCAAGCAAGCCTTCTACCTTTTCCCAGCCTTCATCGGTAACGGTGATGCTGCGGTGTTTTTCGTCGACGACGAAATCCCCGGTATAGGTCGATGCTTCGCCGGGGGCTCCCGGAGTTTCCTCACCCTTCTCGAGCTTGGGGATAATGCGATTCACCCGCGCGTACTTGTCGGTCGACTCTTCGCTGGCGCCGGAAATGATCAGCGGTGTTCTGGCTTCGTCGATCAGAATAGAGTCGACTTCGTCGACAATGGAAAAGTTGTGTCCGCGCTGGACGCAATCCTTGAGGTCGAACTTCATGTTGTCGCGCAGGTAGTCGAATCCGAATTCGTTGTTGGTGCCGTAAGTGACATCGGCGGCGTAGGCTTCCTGACGCTGTTCATCGTCCAAGTCGTGGACGATGACGCCGACGGTCAATCCGAGAAACCGGTAGAGCTTTCCCATCCACTCCGAGTCACGCTTTGCCAGATAGTCGTTGACGGTGATGACGTGAACCCCGCGTCCACTCAACGCATTCAGATACACCGGAAGGGTGGCGACCAGCGTCTTTCCTTCTCCGGTTTTCATTTCCGCGATGCGCCCGCTGTGCAGCACCATGCCACCGATCAATTGCACATCGAAGTGGCGCATGTTCAATACACGCTTGCCGGCTTCGCGAACGATGGCGAACGCTTCCACCAGAATTTCGTCCAGCACTTCCTGCAACAACTTGTAGCGCTCGGCTTCGAGGGCTTTCCTGCGGTCGGAGTCTGCGTCCGGTTCGTCCGGAAGCTTGCTCATGCGCTCGAAAATCATCTGCTGAAATTGTTTGGTTTTGGCGCGAAGCTGGTCGTCGGAAAGCTTTTGCATCTCCGGTTCAAGCGCGGAGATGGCCTGCATGTTGGGCATGAGGCGCTTTACATCGCGCTCGTTTTGTGTCCCGAAGACTTTGGAAACAAGAGAGTTAATCAACTCGACAGTCCTTATAGAGGGCTGGCACCGCCCCAAATTTCGCTTGTTTTAGAAGCCTAGCATATTAGATGCGGGGCACGCGGTTAAGTCGCGGGGAACTCGTTACTTATAGAGACAGCCCAAAGACCTTTGCCGAACCCGCGCTAGGCTTTGAATTGGCGAAGGTGATGGTCGCAATGCAGATAAGACCAGCGCATCCATTGCCAGTTGGTTAGCGGGCCAAAAATGGGGTGAGGCTGCCAGGTGAAGTCTGGTGTCGGCGAGACAATTCTCTCGATCAGCATCGCCAGCAATGCTTTGTCGGCGGCAAACTCCTTGGGTTTGGTGCCGCCGATCAGCTGATCGACTTCCGGCCTGGTTTTAAATCCGTGCGGCCAGGGAAAC
>DATBAT010000374.1:0-3379 GCA_036271375.1 Terriglobales bacterium | reverse complement strand
TCCACAGCGTTTTGCGTTTCTGTCCGAAGGTCTGCTTTAGAAAAGCAATAAACGGTTTCTCTGCGACGTTCAAACTTTCGAGGCGCGGTTCCAGTACCAGACGCACTACGGCCGAGTTCACTTTCGGTGGGGGCGCGAACGAGGCCGGCGGAATCGAGAATAATTTTTCCACGCGTGAGTAAAGTTGCGCGGTGGCGGAGAGCAGTCCGTACTCGCTCCCTCCAGGCTTGGCCACCAGGCGGTCGGCGACTTCGCTTTGCACCATCAGCACCATGCTCTCGAAATATTGGCGATGCTCGAACAGGCGCAACAAAAGATCGGAAGTGATGTAGTAGGGAATGTTCCCTACGGCACGAACAGGTTCGAGGGTCAACTCAAGACCGGGGCGGGTGCTGCCGGGCTTCGGGCCGAAGACGCTGTGCAAGTCGATGGTGAGCACGTCGGCTTCGATGATTTCGACGTTCGGAGTAAGGGAATAGGCCATACGCAACTGGGCGGCAAGCACGCGGTCGAGTTCCACGGCGATGAGGCGGCGAGCCCGACGCGCCAGCATAGCGGTTAGGACGCCGCGGCCGGGACCGATTTCGAAGACAGTACGCTGCGAGAGGTCTCCGAGGGCTTCGACGATGCGAAGCGCGGCCGCTTGGTCGGTGAGGAAATGTTGTCCCAGCTTTGGCTTACGTTCTGGGCGGGACTGCGCGGCGACTCGTGGCAAGAGAACCTGCTTTCTGAAACCCGTCGTTGATCGTTGATCGTTGGCCGGTGGTCTTTGGTTGTGGCTTGACCTGCAAGCGGCAAGCCGTTGGGATCTTCCAACGACCAACTACCGAGGGCCAACGACCCGCTCCAACGACCCGCCTGCATGCAGTGGCGTCTCTATGATAGCGTGCCTATAGCACGCGGCTGTGCCAACTTCCTGCTAAAAGGAGTAACTGATGCATATTGCGTTTGTTGCCTCCGAGTGCGTACCGTTTTCAAAAACTGGTGGATTGGCTGATGTCGTGGGCGCCCTGCCCCACGCTTTGGCGGCCGCCGGGCATCAGATCAGCGTCTTCCTGCCGCGTTATCGCCAGACCAAGTTGACCGATCCGAAGATTGTGGTGCGTAGCGTTACCATTCCGTTCGATGATCGCTATCGATTTTGCTCGGTTGTGACCGATGCGAATGAACCCGGCATCACTTACTACTTTATTGAGTATCCGCCATACTTCGATCGCGACGCGCTCTATGGGACCTCTGCCGGAGATTACACCGACAACGCAGAACGCTTCGCTCTGTTCTGCCGCGCGGCGTTGGAGGCTTCTAACGTCCGGGGCGTGCCGGATGTGTTTCATTGTCATGACTGGCAGTCCGCGCTGGTGCCGGTATTGCTGCGGACCCAGTATGCGGAAGACCCGGCGTTCGCGCAGGTAGCGACGGTGTTTACCATCCACAACATCGGCTATCAAGGATTGTTTTCGCCAGACACCTTGCCGTTACTTACGTTGCCCTGGGACCTTTTCACCATCGTGAAAATGGAATTTTTTGGCCAGGTGAATTTCCTGAAGGGCGCATTGGTGTATTCCAACTTCGTGACTACTGTCAGCAAGAAATATAGCCAGGAGATTCAGACTTCGGAATTTGGTTTCGGGCTGGAAGGGGTGTTGCGCGACCGCTCTGCGACGGTAGCGGGAATCGTGAATGGAGTGGATTACGAGGAGTGGAGTCCACAGACCGACAAGTTCATTGCGGCTAAATACTCCCCGCAAGATTTGGTTCCCAAGGTGAAAGACAAGTTGGATTTGCTGTCGGCGTTTGGCATGGCAGGGGCAAATCCTAAACTGCCGGTGATAGGGATTGTCTCGCGGTTTGCGGGGCAAAAGGGATTCGACCTGATCGGTCAAATTGCCGATCGCCTGGTGCGTGAAGACCTCACACTGGTGGTGCTTGGGTCGGGAGACAAACTTTACGAAGAGATGTTTCTGCGGTTGCATAAACAGTTTCCGCAGAAGATTGCCGTTAAGGTCGCCTACGACAATGCGTTGGCGCACAAAGTAGAAGCCGGCAGTGACATGTTCTTGATGCCGTCACGCTACGAACCCTGCGGTCTGAATCAGATTTACAGCTTGAAGTACGGGACGGTGCCGATCGTACGCGCGACCGGTGGGTTGGACGATACGATCGAGCCGTGGAATCCGCGGACGGGAAAGGGTACTGGCTTCAAGTTCAACGACTATAACGGGGAAGTCCTGCTGTTGACGATTAAGGAAGCGCTGCATGCTTATCGCGACCAGAGTTCCTGGCAGACCCTGATGCGCAATGGCATGGCCAAGGATTTTTCTTGGACTGCGTCAGCCAAAGAATATATTCGCGTTTATGAGCGGGCCAAGCAGTTGCGGAGTTTGCCGCCGGCGACGGTGGCGAACCATTCTGTACCGGCTTTGGCGCCGACATTGAAGTAATGGCCTACAACCCTGCGCGGCGCTTCGCTTGGTCTTGCTGAGCTCAGGAAGACACGGTTATTGAGTACGAGAGTCGCTGATAAATTTTGGCGGTTTTCTGGCTTTTGTTGCCTGCTCGAATCCGTAGGCGATTTTTAAGAGCGCCGGTTCGCTCCAGGCGCGTCCGAAAAACGAAATCCCAACCGGCAACCCTGAAATCATTCCCGCGGGCACGGTAATGTCGGGATATCCTGCGACTGCCGCAGCATCTGAACTGCCTCCAGCGCTATGGTCTCCGTTGGCTAGGTCTGTAAGCCACGCCGGACCGGCTGTGGGGGCGACAATGGCATCGAGGTGATGCTTGTCCATAATGGCATCAATGCCTTCGTTTCGCGACAGGCGGTGATTGGCGGCTAGTGCTTCCAAGTACTCTTTGTCAGTGAGCGGCCCCTTAGCCTGGGCCTTGATAAATTCGTCCTGGCCGAAGTAGGGCATTTCCTTGGCGGCGTTTCTGACGTTGAAATCGATCAGGTCTTTGAGGGTCTTGACTTCGGCATCGGGACGGGTCGCTAGGTAAGCATTCATGTCGGCCTTAAGTTCGTAGAGGAGAACGGTAAACTCGGTGTCGCCGAATTTTCCGTGAGACGGCAGGTCGGCGGGGTCGACGATCTCCGCTCCCCGGCGCTTCATCTCTTTGAGCGTCTCTTCCATCAGGTTGTCAACCAGATCGTTGAAGCCGAAATATTTTCGGGCAACGCCGATACGCGCACCCTTCAAGCCATTCGGGTCGAGAAATTTCGTGTAATCCGGAACTCCTTGGCCCACGCTGGCTTTGTCGTTGGCATCCACGCCGGCGAGCGCGCCGAGAAGGATTGCGGCGTCGCGCACGGTTCGAGCCATGGGGCCCGCGGTGTCCTGGCTGTGGGCGATAGGGATGATTCCTGAGCGGCTTATCAGTC
>DATBAT010000373.1:0-89290 GCA_036271375.1 Terriglobales bacterium | reverse complement strand
CCAGGCAAAACCAAAGCCCCCGTCGCCGCCGCGCAACCAGCAATAAACTCCCGCCGAGTAGTAGTCATAGAAGAAAAAGTCTAGCAGAGATAGCCACACCTAATCCTGAACGGTAGAGACGTAGCTCCGCTACGTCTCACTCCCGCCCGAAGCATCGGAAGCTATAGCGTTGCCCTGACAAACCGCAAGAGATCTTCTTCATGATCGTCCGATAGATAGTACATAGCTCGCGGCATCACGACGGTTGTGACCACGATGAAAAGCGCCATCACAACACTCGAAATTACCCTGCGGGGCGAAACACCCTGCGATAAAAACATGCCGTCAACAATAACCAGAAGAAATAGCCCGAACCATCTTGCCCAACGGAGACGGGAGGCGAGTCCAAAATATCCCTTGATGCGAGTTCCGCGAGGCGAGTCAGCCAGTGTGGCAAAGAGATGTGGAGCAGCATCGTTCCGCCAAAAAAATCCCCGGCGTTTACGCAATTCGATTTGATTGTCGTCGATCGCTCCGTAGTATTCGTTGCCGCTGACCCAATCAGGGAACGCGATAAAACCCGTTCCTTCCTCAGCAATCGAGTCCCGCAGTCGGCGGATATATTCCGCCACCGAAAGAGTCGACTCGAGAAAGAAAGGATGGACTCTCACAGGCGAATTGTACCTATAGAGTTCCGGATTTTCCGGAGGAGAAAATTGCGCGATACTAACCGCATGCCGCCCACCCTGGACGACCTGCGCCATCAAGCCGTCGCGCAAACTCTGTTCGCTCCTGCGACTTTGAAGCGTGCTCTGGAAAAATTGGCCTTCGTGCAGGCCGATCCGATCCGCGCGCCTGCCCGTGCGCAAGACCTGATCCTCCGGCACCGGGTGAAGAATTATCAGGCGGGTGATCTCGAACACCGGTACGCCAAACTTGGAGTGGAAGAAGACTTTTTCATCAACTACGGATTCATCAGCCGACCGCTGCAAGCGCTGATGCATCCCCGCTCCAACAGCCGGGTTCCAGCGGCAGGGTGCCTTCCTTTTCCGCCCGCGCAACGGAAACGGGCGTTGTTGCTGCTTGACTTCATCCGCGAGCGCGGACCGGTCCACCCGCGTGAAGTCGACAAGCACTTCGCGCACGGCACCGTAGAAAATTATTGGGGAGGCTCGTCGAACGCAACGACTCATCTGCTCGACGCCATGCACTACCAGGGACTGCTCCGCATAGTGCGGCGCGAGCGCGGCATAAGAGTCTATGCAGTTCACGAGCACGAGTTGACGCAGCTGGACAAAGCCGCGCGTGAGGCACGCATCGATGCGCTGGTGGATGCAGCCGTCAACATCTACGCGCCGCTGCCCGGCAAGAGTCTTTCTTTATTATTGCGCCGCCTGCGCTTCGCGACGCCGCAGTGGCAAAAATATTTGACCGCCGCCATCCAACGCGCCAAGCATCGGCTCAATCACGCGCGCATCAACGAGATCGACTGGTACTGGCCAGCCAAAAAATTAGCGCCAGTGCAACACGACACGGTACGCCTGCTCACACCCTTCGACCCAATCGTCTGGGACCGCGACCGCTTCGAACTCCTCTGGGGATGGACCTACCGTTTCGAAGCCTATACTCCGCCCGCCAAGCGCAAGCTGGGTTACTACGCGCTGCCGCTACTCTGGCGCGACCGGGTAATCGGCTGGGCGAACCTGTCCGTGAAAAATGGCGGACTGAAATCGGAGATTGGATACGTGAACGAAGCCCCACACGACGCGGCCTATAAGGGCGAGCTAGCGGCTGAGTTAGATCGCATGGGAATGTTCCTGAAGCTTCAGACGGCACCCGGTGGGTTGGCTTGAGAAACGTTCCACGTGGAACACATCGTCATCACACTTGTGTCACCACGCATACGTGATGACACTTAAGTTATAGATAATACAGAGTTTATTTGCGCGTTCGGCGTGCGATTTCAGGACGAGGTACAGACTCGAGACGAGAGGACCTTAATCCCAAATGTAGCTTTCGTCGTACGCCACATTGTTCTTTTTCAGGAACGCGACAAATTCCTCCCGAAAAGAATGCCTCTTGTGGTGTTCGTCCTGGGTTGCGATGTATTTGGTGACCGCCGCAATGTTTGATTCGCTGACGCTGAACACGCCGTATCCGGATTGCCAGGCGAATTTAGTGTGGCCCTTGCGATGGATCCATTTGCCGGAATTGGTTTTGATGATGCGCATCATTTCGGCGATAGAGTGAACGGGCCGAATGCGAATCAACATGTGAACATGGTCGGCGATGCCGTTGACGATCAGCGCCGTGGCACCCATTTCGCGGACAATGCCGCCGAGGTAGGCGAACAGGTCGGATTGTATTTCCGGTGTGATAAGAAGTGCACGTTGTTTCGTGGAGAAAATCAGATGGACGACGATGTTGCCGCAGGTTTGGGGCATGTGTCTTTCGCCCTTTCGGGGCTTGGGTTTGTTGATGTCTACCCAGGGTGAGGCGCAAAGAACGCGCCTCACCCTGGGCTGCATTCTTTTGCCCCTTCGGGGCTGTACCATTGTTGCGCTTTACAATGGCAGCGAGATGTGACGAATATCACCGGTTTATGTGACGGTTGAACACGAGGCCAAACCCAAAACAGCAAAGCAGTAGTAGAAAACGGGTCAGCGACGGATGCGGTGAAGATAGCCGCGAAGCGGCGAAAGATTTCAGCCCAGGGCAAAGACGACACGACGAGCCCCGAAGGGGCGAAAGAAAGTTAAGTTGAGGGAACGGCATGACGCTTGAAGCTCTGCTGACATTCTTCGGGACACTCATAGCGGTTCTTGCGGTGGTGCGCCCAGTCCAGCGTCGTTCGCTCGGATTGTTTGCCCCGACGAATATTTGTTGGCTTCCATTGCCCTCGCCTTTGTCCTCATTGTTTGGCGGGAGAGCAACTCATGTCCACAGTCCGCATCCTGGTAGGCACCCGCAAAGGCGCGTTCACCCTAACTTCCGACGGCAAGCGCGAAAATTGGGACGTCTCCGGCCCGCACTTCGCCGGGTGGGAGATGTATCACCTCAAAGGTTCTCCCGTAGACCCCAATCGTATCTATGCTTCGCAAACCAGCGGATGGTTTAGACAGATCATTCAGCGCTCCGACGATGGCGGCAAACTTGGCATCAGCCAGGCACGCCGAAAGGCGAGCCGGCCACGACGCCCGACGGCATGCCCAAGGGTGAGAGCAACAAGTTTCCTATGACAAAGACGCCGCGCCGCTGACCACGGATCAGTGGTACGACGGCACGCTGCGCTGATAAAAATCGGCCGCCCTCCAGCGGAATATTTTTTGCCCCTGACCGTATCTACGCCCAAGCCCCTTGTACTCGGCCCTTGCAATCCACGGAGGGAACACTTACACCCCTGGGCTGCAATGTTTCGCCGCTTCGTGGCTGCCTACGGCATACTCCACAAATGCGCTAGACTTCCAGCAGCGCCAATGATTCTGAAACAGTATTACTTAGGCTGCCTGGCACATGCCTCCTACCTGCTCGGGGACGAAGCCAGTGGCACCGCCATCATCGTCGATCCGCAACGCGACATTCAGCAATATCTGGCCGACGCGGAAGAATTTAAGCTCAAGGTCCGCCACGTTTTTCTTACTCACTTTCATGCAGACTTTGTCGCCGGCCATCTCGAATTGCGCGACCGGTGTGGCGCGAGCATCCACCTTGGGGCGCGTGCGCAAGCGGAGTACAAATTTATCCCCATGAAAGACGGCGACACGCTTGACTTCCCCGGCATGAGGATTCAAGTGTTGGAGACGCCCGGCCACACCATCGAGTCGATTTCCCTCTTGGTGTTCGATCTCGCGAAAGATCCTGCGAAGCCTTATGCGGTGCTTACGGGCGACACATTGTTTATTGGGGACGTGGGGCGTCCCGACCTGCGCGCGTCTTTGGGATGGAGTGCCAATGATCTCGGCTCTCATCTTTATGATTCGCTGCACGACAAGTTGCTGAAGCTCCCCGACGAGACGCTGGTGTATCCCGCGCATGGTTCGGGTTCGTTGTGCGGGAAGAACATTTCTTCGGACACGGTGTCGCCGATGGGAATTCAGCGGCTGACCAACTACGCGCTACAGCCGATGACCAAGGAAGAATTCATCCGCCTGGTTTCGGCGGACCAACCCGACGCGCCGCCTTATTTCACCTACGACGCGATTCTCAATGCGCGCGAACACGGATTGCTCGACGCCAACCTTGAACAGGTGCTTCGTCCGATCGAACTTGAGGAAGCTCTGAGGATGGGCGACGCCGGAGCGCAGATTCTCGACGTGCGTGATGCGTCCGAATACGCGATCGGCCATCTGGCCGGCAGCATCAACATCGGTCTCGGCGGTCAGTACGCGACCTGGGCAGGCACGGTGCTCGACCGCACTAAGCCGATCGTCATCGTCGCCGAGCCCGGACGCGAGAAAGAGGCCGCGCTGCGACTCGGCCGCATCGGTTTCGACCACGTCAAAGGCTATGTCCCGGGAGGCATGGAAGCACTTTCCGGTCGGCCAGACTTGGTTTGGCCCACTGAACGTGTTAGCGCGCCGATGGTGGCGGAGGAACTGGCCGGTGCCGATAAGCCGCTGGTGCTCGATATTAGAAATCCGCGGGAGTGGACGACCAAACACATCGACGGCAGCGTGAACATTCCACTCAATCACCTGCAAGAGCGCATCGGAGAAATTCCGCGCGACCGGCGGATTGCCGTCCACTGCGCCGGCGGATACCGATCGTCGATTGCCGCCAGCATCCTGCATCAATACGGGATCACGAACCTGATTGAGATGGCTGGTGGCTTGGCGGCCTGGGAGGCGGCGAAGCTACCCGTGGTTAAAGAAAATTAGACAGATCTAACATCGCCGCCAGCATGATGCGGTTTTCGAAGGTCGCGGCTATGAATTGTTGCCTTCACCACTAAACCTCGGACCATGCCCCGCTGACATATTTCCGCCCTCGCAACATCCTCATAACATTAGGCTTGGCTGTAACTCTCGACGTTGCGCCTTAATCCATGCCTGCCACTTCAATGATCAGCAACCATCTGCTCCCGGTGTTTTTTATCTATGGGCTCGCCTTCTTTTCGCTTGGACTGGCGGCGAGTTTGCAGAATACCGAGGGCAGCACTTTCGAACTGCGGCGCTATCTCTGGGCGCTGACTGCCTTCGGATTTCTTCATGGACTCAGCGAATGGGCTGACATGTTTTCGGCGCTGGGCGAGGTCTATTGGGGCCACCTGGGTGCGCAGATCATTTCCATCACAGGCTTCTACCTGGGGCTGACGTCGTTTGTATTTCTACTCGAGTTTGGCGTGAGCGCGGCGCTGTCACGCAGGGCCAGCATCGGCATTGGTAAGTTAACCCGCATTGGGTCGTTGATTTTTGTTGTCGCGATTTCGCTGCACGGGATCCCCAGCGGCTTCAGCGGCGCGTGGATGACTCACGACAATGTTTTTCTGCGGTACGTGCTTGGCGTTCCGGCATCTGTACTTACTGCGATTGGGTTTGCGAAACATAGCAAGTCTTCGCAACTGGGGGAATTTGCCGCCAGCAAAGTTCGCCACAGCATGTTGGGGATGGCGGTATGTTTTACGGCTTACGCTTTCCTGGCCGGATGTGTGGTTCCGGCCGCCACTTTTTTCCCGGCGAATTATCTGAACTACGCGACGTTCATGCAGGCGGTCGGCGTCCCGGTGCAACTCTTCCGAGCGCTGTGTGCGGTTTGTGCCGCCGCTTTTATCCATGGAGTGTTGTCGATTTTCAGCCTCGAATCGAAATCCCGACTGGAGGCTGCACTGCGCGCCACCACTCAGGCGCGCGGAAGTTTGGAGGTACGAGTCGAAGAACGCACTCGCGATCTCGAACTCTCGAACCAATTGCTCAAGAGTGAAATCCTTGAACGCACACGGCTCGAAGCTGAGGCGCGAAAGGCGAAGGAAATCGCAGATGAGGCAAACCGCGCAAAGAGCGAATTCCTTGCCAACATGAGTCACGAAATCCGCACGCCTTTGAACGGCGTCATCGGGATGGTAGAGCTTTCTCTCGATACCAACTTGACCAGCGAACAGCGCGATTATCTGGAGAGCGCGAAGTCATCGGCGGATGGCTTGTTGACGGTGATCAGCGACATCCTTGATTTTTCGCGAATCGAGGCACATAAGTTACAACTCGACCCGGTACGGTTTTCGCTGCGCGACAGTCTGGGCGACGCCATCGAAACCCTTGCGCTCCGCGCCGACCAGAAGGGGTTGGAACTGGCCTGTCACATTTCCGTCGATACTCCCGACGAACTGATCGGCGACACCGGACGAATACGCCAGATCGTTCTTAACCTTGTTGGAAACGCGATTAAATTCACGCAGAAAGGTGAAGTCGTCGTCACCATCGATACCGAATCACGGACCCCAGACCAGGCAACTCTGCACTTTACCGTGCGGGACACGGGTATCGGCATCGCGAAATCCAAGCAGAGCGCAATCTTCGAGGCGTTTCGCCAGGCGGATACTTCCACCACGCGGGTTTACGGTGGCACCGGCCTGGGCCTGGCGATCTCATCGCAGTTGGTTGGAATGATGGGCGGGCGTCTTTGGGTAGAGAGCGATTTAGGGCAAGGTAGTAAATTTCACTTCACCGCGAGCTTTGGCATTCCAGAAGATATTGCCGCGCGTCCGGCGATTCGCAGTTTGCTTAACTTGAAAGACCTCCCGGTCCTGGTGGTCGATGACAACGCCACCAACCGCTGGATATTGCGGGACATTCTGGTGCATTGGCACATGAAGCCCGAGACCTTCGAAACCGGGCCTGAGGCGCTGGCGAGCATGCAGCAGAATACGTTCCCCCTGATTATCGTCGACCGTAACATGCCCGAGATGGATGGCTTCGAAGTGGTCGAGAACATCCGGCGCAATCCGCAATTCGCGGGTGCGACCATCATGATGTTGAGTTCGGCGGGCAAGCAGGAAGACGTGAAGCGCTGCAAGGAACTGGGCGTCGCCGCGTATTTAACGAAGCCGATACAGCAATCGGCCCTGCTCAACGCGATTGTGACAGCGCTGGATGGCCCGGCGGTGGCAAAGTCGGCATCAGTCGTTGCCGCGATGCGGCGTATCGCCCCGCAAACTTATGTGTCCTTGAAGATATTGCTTGCCGACGACAACGCAGTAAATCAGAAGCTGGCGCGGCGCATTCTGGAGAAGAGAAACCACGTGGTGGCAACCGCCATCAGCGGCCGCGCCGTGCTCGCGGCATGGGAGAAGCAAACTTTTGACGTGATCCTCATGGACGTGCAGATGCCCGAGATGGATGGCTTCGAAGCAACCGCGGCCATTCGCGAAAAGGAAAAGGAAACGGGTGGTCATGTGCCAATCATTGCGGTAACGGCACACGCGATGAAGGGCGACAAGGAACGATGCCTCGCGGCGGGAATGGACGGATACATAGCGAAGCCGATCCAGGCGCGCGAACTGTTCGCCGCGATCGAGCGGCTAGTTCCGCGGCTGGTGGACAGCACCCCCGTCTCGGTTGACATGAGAGACGTAGTTGACGAGCAGGCGCTGCGCGAACGTGTCGACAACGACGAAGCCCTGCTGCAAGAACTGATCGAGTTGTTTCGCCAGGATTGCCCTCTGTGGCTCGGACAAATTCGTGATGCGATTGCCGCAGAAAATTTCCGGGCATTGCAGGCAGCGACGCACTCCTTTAAAGGTTCAATCGGTACTTTTGCCGCAAAACCCGCATTGGATGCCGCATTACGATTGGAAGCGGCGGCGAGTGAAAAATCGATTGAAGACGTCGAGCGCGCCTATCGGAGTCTCGAGGCAGAAACAGAACGCCTTACATTAGCGCTCTCAGCGATCAGCGGCGCCAGTAAAGGGGCATCGGCCTAGATGAGAGTTCTGATCGCAGAAGACGAGACGGTCCAGCGCCGTTTACTGGAACGCCTGCTGACCGGCTGGGGCCATGAAGTAGTTGTCGCTTCCGATGGTCAGCAGGCGTTGTCCCTCCTGCGCGAAGCGAACCATGCGGATTTGGCGATCCTCGATTGGATGATGCCAGGCGCCGACGGTCCGGCCATCTGCCGCGAACTAAGGAAAGGTAAGGGTCACGCCTACATCTACATTATTTTGCTCACCGCGCGAGACCGGAAACAAGATTTGCTGGAAGCGATGGAAGCCGGAGCCGACGACTATCTGGCAAAACCATTTGACGCGCAGGAGTTGAAAGTCCGGTTGAATGCGGGCAAACGCGTTCTCGATTTGCAAGAGCAACTGGTTTCGGCCAATCGCTCGTTACAGTTTCAAGCGGCGCACGACCCTTTGACCGAACTCTATAACCGGGGCGCGATCGTAGGAATTTTGCAGAACGAATTGCTGCGCGCCGCGCGCGAGCGAAAGCCCGTCAGCATCATCATGGCCGACATCGACCATTTCAAGCAGATCAACGACACTCGCGGCCACTCGGCGGGCGATGCAGTGTTGCGACGCGCTGCCGAACGGATGCAGGCGTCAGTGAGAAGTTACGACGCGGTAGGCCGCTACGGAGGAGAAGAATTCCTGATTGTGTTCCCGGGATGTTCCGCCCGCATGGCGAAGGAACGGGCTGAACAAATCCGGCTGATTCTGGGCGAACCTGGTCCTAGTCCCGCGGAGCCGCCCATCACGGTCAGCATGGGCGTCGCTTCGGCGAGCAATCCCACGCAGGGGGAAGACATGCTGTCCTGCGCGGATGACGCGCTCTATCGCGCGAAACGCAATGGACGGAACCGCGTGGAACTCTCTCCCGAAAAGTGCGCAGGAATGGAACCACTCCAACTACCGCTGCTGTCGGAATCTAACTAACGCGATTGACGGTGATGGGAGACGTTGCCAAGTAAACGTCTCTGCGCGCAGTTACGGCATTATTGCTGGTCGGGCAAAATCCGCACCAGTTCGGTCTGCCCCGGACCGGCGAGATAGTGGGCGATGAGCACCGCGGGCTTCGTCGATGACTCGTTGTCGAACCTTTCAATGATCGTGTCGGCCGGTTCGTAGATCGACTGGCCTGCGGCATAGTGGATCTCCGCCCCGCCCGTCACCTTCACCACGAACGATCCCTCAAGCACATAACCAACCACCGGCATGGGATGGATGTGGCGACCGGTGCGTTGCGACGGCGTGTAATCGATACGAACTACCGAGACGCTAGCGACGTTCTTGTATGGTGAAATATTGTGTTTTGTAATTGGAGTGCGTTTCACCGGAGGTGGTAGTTGTGCCGTGGCTTGCGCCAAGAACGCGGCTGCGATCAGCGACGCGATGAATAGATTTTTCATGCAGTTATCTTAAACAGAGCCTGACTTAGTCGCTTCATTATTCCTTCGATTTTCTTCTTCTTTAATGAACGCTTCAATCGCCGTCTTGCCTTCATGCCGCGCCCAGTCCGCGGGCGTTCCATTCCAAAGGACATCCTTGAGATCCAATCTCGCGCCGCGCTCCACCAGAAGCCGCACCACATTCTCATAGCCAAACCCTGCTGCCTGATGCAGGGGCGTCCCGTGCGAGTGACCGCCCACCGGGTTGTAACGCAAGCTTCCGCATGGAGACCACGCTCCAATTGTTGCCCCTTGACATCAGTTGCTTATCGTTATATATAACTATTCGGTTATAGAATTAAACAGCTATGGATGCTCAACAACTGGACGCTACCTTCGCCGCGCTCGCCGACTCCACACGGCGCGCCATCCTCGCCCGTCTGGCCTCTGGCGAAGCTTCGGTGTCTGAACTGGCCGAACCTTTTGCCATGAGCCAGCCGGCAATCTCCAAACATTTAAAAGTTCTGGAGCGCGCCGGGCTGATCTCCCGCGGGCGCGATGCTCAACGCCGCCCTAGGCGTCTCGCCGCAAAGCCCCTGGCCGAAGCCAATCAATGGCTGGAGCGGTACCGCGAATTCTGGGAAGGCAATTTCAAACGTCTCGATGGATTACTCGCCGAACTGCAAAACGAACCTGCAAAGAAATCAAGAATGAAGAACCGCGAACTTAAAACTAAAAAATAGGAACCAGGAGATTTATGAAGAATACCGGCACACTAACCGTCACGCTCCCTACCGACCGCGAAGTAGTCCTCACCCGCGTCTTCAACGCACCCCGCCAACTGGTGTTTGACGCCTTCAGCCAACCCGAACTGCTTAAGCGATGGTTCGGGCCACGCGGTTTTTCGTTGGTTACATGCGAGGTTGACCTGAGAGTCGGCGGTGGATTTCGCTTCATCCTGCGCGGGCCCGACGGAAGGGACATGGGCATGCGTGGCGTCTACCGCGAGTTGGCTCCGCCTGACCGTTCGGTCCACATGGAATCCTTCGACGACTTCCCCGGCGCATCGCAAGTCACCACCACCTTCGTCGAAAAAGATGGCAAGACGACCATGACTGCTACCGTGCTTTGCGAGTCAAAAGAAATTCGCGACGCGGTCATTCAATCCGGCATGGAACACGGCGCGGCGGAGAGCTACGACAAACTCGCCGAGCTATTGGCGGCGAATGCCGCTAAAGAGGTCGCCTAATCGGGAGAACTCGCAGGCAAAACAAAACCGCCAGTCCCTGACAGGTTCTTCAGGGAACAGGCGGCTGTTTTACTGCAACTCGTTTAAATGCGAACTATGTCTGAATGATCCTCGGGGTGATGAAGAAGATCAGTTCGCTGTTGGAAGTGGTCACGTTGCGATGCTTGAACAGGTTGCCGAGGTACGGGATGTTGCCCAGCAACGGAACCTGATCGACACTGACCGAGTTCTGCGTCTGGATAACTCCGCCGATCACCACCGTGCCACCATCGGTGACCAGCACCTGGGTGGTCGCTTGCTGGGTGATCAACGTCGGGTTGCCCTGCACCGCGTGTCCAAAGTCTGGCGAGGTGTTTTCCACGTCGACGTTCAGGAAGATCGTGCCTTCCGACGTGATCTGAGGAATAACCGTCAAGCGAAGGAACGCGTCGACGTAAGTCACGGTCGGCGGTCCGCCCAACTGCGCCTGGGTCACGATCGGCACCCGGACGCCCTGTTTGACCAGAGCTGAAATGTTGTTCTGGGTGACCACACGAGGACGAGAAAGAATCTTCAGCAGTCCGCGTGATTCCGCCAGGGTGAGAATGCCGTCGATGCGAACGTTGTTGCTGACGTTCAGTAACGAAATACCACTGTTCGGCTGAGTTACACCCAAGTTAGAGAAGAGTGGGATTTGAAAGGGGGTGCTCGCGCTAGGTGCGCTGTTACCTACAGAAATCCACTGCGGATTTCCGCCGAAGGTTGAGAGAGGTGATGTGCCGACACTGCTGGCGCCACCAACCGCGCTGTGGCCGTTGCCCCATCCGAAGCCAAGCTGAGTACCGATCTCGCGGGCGAAGCTGCGAGTCGCGGCTACTACACGGGCTTCGATTTCCACTTCCTGCGTTTTGCGATCCAGTTGGGTCAGCAGGCGATCGATAGAAGGAATAGCCGACGGAATATCCTGGATGATCAGAGCGTTGGTGCGATCGTCCGAGATCACATCGCCGCGCTGGCTAAGGAACTGCTTAATGGTCGGAACGACATCCTTGGAGTGCGCATAGCTCAGGAAGCGGGTGATGGTGACTTTCTCCACCGCCATGGCTTCGGCTTCCTGCTGAGCGCGCTTCGATTCCGCTTCCTTGCGGAGCGTATCGACAGTGGCGATGCGCAGGACGTTGCCGTCCAGCTGCCGCGCCAGGTCGTTATTCTTCAAGACGATGTCGAGAGCCTGGTCCCACGGCACGTCATCGAGCACGATGGTCAGTGAACCCTTAACGTTAGGATCGAGCACTACGTTCAGACCGCTGATCTCGTGGATCAGACGGAAGAAATCTTTCAGATCAACGTCCTTCAAGTTCACCGAGATTGGCTCGCCGGTGTACTTGGGGCCGCCCACAGCCGCAGGCTGCGCCATCTGGTTCTTTTGTTCAGCCGCGAGGTTGGTCGCGACTTGCGGAGCCATGGCAGCGCTGGCGTGGGGCAACAGGTCGCCCGCTGGACGCTCGGCAAACTTCGCCGCTGCGTTCACGACGCGAACCGAAGGCTCAACCGCCGCCTTCGGATCACTGGCGGCTTCGTCCTTCACCTTGTAAGACGGCTCGACGAAAGCAAATTCAGTCGCGGGATTGATCGAAGCAGTTTGCTTCGGCGCTTCCGGGACTGCAACGGCAACTTTGGTTTCCGCCGCCGGCTTCGCTGCCTTCGCGCTGGCAACGCCCGTATGAACCTTCAGCACGCGATTGTTGCCGCTGCCGGAAAGCTCATAGGTGCAGGGCTTTTCCAGATCGATGACTAGACGGGTCGTGGGCTGCACCTGTCCATCCATGCCGATCCGGATGCGCTTCACGCCGGTGTTCTCGACGATGATGTTTTTTGCAGTGAGGGCAAGCGTGTTGGGAAGGTCGACGACAAGGCGCGCCGGGGACTCCAATTCGCTGACGTTAGGCGTCACATCTCCACGAGTTACGAACTCGAGGTTGAGGCCGTCATTGGAAGGCACCGCCTGCACCTTGACCAGTGCAGAGCGCTTGTGTGCTTCCGTGCCGTTGCTCTGAGTTTCGGCCGCTGCCACCATCGCAATCAACAGCAGCGGTAAGAAAACCAGTATTTGCTTTCGCATTTCTATTCTCCCCAGGGGGCTCGCCTCGGCTCGCCCGTAATCTTTTGAATTCTTCGCGCCGGACTAAACTGCCGGCGTCGTGATCTTCTTTGTCACTTCACGCTGGAACGGTTTCCCCAACTGGTCATGAACGGTTTCTTTGAAAATGATGGAATCGCCAGTGATCTTCACCACATAGCCGTTGAATACTGGATCGTTCTCCCGCAGGAAGTAGGCCTTCTCCACGGAATTGACTACAACGGCGATCATGCCACCGTCAGACTTCACTACGCCTTTCAGGGCGATCTGATCGACCGCCAGGCAGCGCTTGCCGGTGCTGCAACCCGAAGCCACCATCGCCTGGCTAACAACCGGGCTGACGAAGGGATCGCGGCGGCCGGTCATCCGGGCGGTTGTCTGCGCCGGATTCTCAGCCTTGCCGTTGTCTTTCGACTCGACGGCCACTGTTTCTTTTTTGCCCTTCGCCCTCTTAGGCGTAAAAGCGTCCCGTTTGGCGGCAACTTTCCGGGCGTGCGCGGGGGCGGTGGCCGTGGCAGAAGCCTGCTTCGCCGAGTCCGACGCCAACGCGCGGTCCGATTCCACCTGGTTCTTAAACTGAAGTGCCTTCATGGTGCTGCGCGTGTTCTGGATTTCGTCGGGGTTCTGTGCAAGCACAGATCCCGCCGAACCCAGTACCAAACCCAGTGAAAGAATTGCAGTGGTCAATCTCATATCGTCCCCTTCGCTCTCCCTGCCTGCGGTACCACGCTGCCGGCCGGATCGAGGTCCTTGCTGAAGAATGTGCTGGCCACACAGGTGGCGACCACACTCTCATTAGGAGCGTACTTGTAAGTGTGCTTGGCTTTCGCGTCGGTCGGTTTCAAGGTGCTGGCGACCAGCAGGTTCGAAACGTTGACGATGCGCTCCAGTTTGGCGATGCGGTCGAAGAAGCTGAGCATGGAGTAGTAGGGTCCATCCAGTTCAACCTCGAACGGTGCTTCGCTGTAGAAATCCTTGGCGGCAACCGGCTGCGCTGTGTAACGCCGGATCTCGATTCCCGCCTTGGAGGCTTCGACATTCAACAGTTTCATGAAACCGTCGGCTTCCTTTTCGTCGGGAACGATGCGGCGCTCGATTTCCAGCTGTTGCTTAAGGCTGACCAACTGGCGTTCGATTTCAGCAAGCTTCGGGCGGTAAGCCTCAAGCTCAGTGTTCTCGCGCACCTTTGCGTCCAGCACTTCTTTGGCAGCCTGGTTCTCGGCAGCTTTGCTCTTGAAGGTAGTGAAGTACGCGGCGCCAGTGAGTACAGCTGCACCGACCACCAGGAGTCCCCACTGTTTGATACTGGTTAATTCGCTGAAGTTCTCCATAGCTCTCCGTCCCTTAGGACTTCACCTTCTCGCAGGTCAGGGTGAACGCAAACGCCTGCATATCTTTCACTGTGTCATCCTGGAAAGTCTCTTTGATCTCGACGTTCCGGAACTGTCCGCTCTTCTGCAAATTGGTGATCAGGTTGGCGACTGCATCCGCACTGAGTGCCATGCCCTCGATGTCGACGCTTGCTCCCTGGTCTTTCATCGAACTCAACCACACCGCTTCAGTGCTATTGACGGTGGTTCCCAGTGCATTCAACAGTTCGGAAGGACCGGTCTGGTTCTTGCGAAGCTGGTCGATCACATCCACCCGGCGCTTGTAGTTCTGCGCCTGGCGCTGACGCTCAAGGTAGCGGGCTTTCACATCTGCCAGCTCGCGGTTCTTCTGTTCTGCGGCTTGCATCTGCGTCGCGATGTCCTGTTTCTGTTTGTCGAGCTGATACCACCAGCCCGCATTGATCACCAACGCGACGACCAGGATCACCAGGACTTTTACCCGGGGTGAGCCTACATCGCCCACTTCCATGGTGGCCGCAGCGGCGTGCTGCTTCTTCTGTTTCGATTGGCCCAGCAGGTTAATGCGAATCATAGGTCTTCAAAACTCCTTAAAGCCAAACCCACCGCAACTGCCAGCTGGCCGGCATTCTGTTCAATCAGTGCAGCCCCTACCGCGTCCGCCGGAGGTGCGATCCTCTGGAACGGATTGAAAATTTCTACAGGTAGTGCGAACTCCTGTCGTAGCGCCTCGACCAGTCCAGGGACTTTCGAAGAGCCTCCCGCCAGGTAAATCTTCTCGATGTGCTCTCCCGCCGAACTGGCGCGGAAGAAGTCGAAAGTTTTCTGAATTTCCAACACGATGATTTCCGTGACCTGCTGCAGAATCGGGGTCTTCGCGTCTTCACTGACCGTTCCGACCTTCTTGCCCAGCTTCAATGACTCTGCATCTTCGAAGCTCAGATCCAATTCCTTCTGCAGCGAATCCGTGTACTGATGTCCGCCAACGCTGACGTCGCGGGGGAAAAGCGGCGTCGTACCCTTCACGATGTTGATGTTCATCACACTTGCGCCCAGGTTCAGAAGCGCTACCACCTGGTTGGGTGCCGGTTCGTAATTGAACTCGTAGCAGTTCTGCAAAGCCAGCGCGTCGATGTCCACGATAGCCGGACTTTTGCCGGCCATCGAGAGTACGTTGGTGTAGTTGAGAATTTTGTCTTTCTTGACCGCGACCAGCAGAACGTCCATCTGCGGGCTGCCCACATCCTCGGAAAGGATCTGGTAGTCCAGGTTCACGTCTTCCAGGTCAAACGGAATATGCTGCGCCGCTTCCTTCTGGATGGTTTCGGCCAGTTCCTGGTCGCTCATCGAAGGCAGCGAAATCTTCTTCACAATGACCGAGTGGCCGCTGACCGCTGTGGCCACCAGCTTGGTCTTGATTTCGCTATCGGTGAACAGCTTCGAAATCGCGCTCGATACCGACCCTGAGTCGACGATCATCGAATCCACCACGATATCCGGCGACAACGGTTCCAGGCCCAGGTGCGCTACCTCAAGCCCTCCCCGTCCACGTTTCAGCTCCACTGCCTTAATGCTGGAGGAGCCTACATCCAGACCAACTATTGACTTTGACCCGAATCCAAACATGTGCCCGCCTTTAAAGTTGACCGGCAGCCTTGACGGCAGCCTTCGGTTTCTTCTTGTTGCTGGTTTTGGTCTCCATCTGGTTGGACTTCTCTTCCATCCACTCGTCGAGCTTCGATTTCTTGAAGCGCCAACGGTTCCCCAGTTTGAAGGCCGGAATCTTTTGTTCGCCGACATACTTGTAAAGCGTGTCGGGGCTCACCCCCAGATACTGCGAGGCCTGCCGGATATTCATCACTTCCCGTGAATCGACCATAGCGTTTGACCCCATCCACAGAATCTTTGAATTCAGCTTTGTCGCCGGATTTACGGCTTGTCAGCTTGTCGGGAGAAAATTCCATCGAACTAAAACTTTGTCCGAAGTGAATTTAAGTGGACTGAGCATATATCAGCCCGTAACTACAGGAGGTCAGGGAGAATCTCCGCGTTTTATTGGGTTTTATGGGGGTTTTCTGGAAATTACTTTGGAAACTGTTGTAGTTACGTTCTATGGGTAGGGGTTTGGTTTGTGATTGATCTATATGTAGGGGTAGTTATGCAAATAGTGACTGTCGCCCCCCGATTCCATAACCAAAGTACCCCACACGGTACGAAAGACGTACGACGATTGCGGAGGGGGTAACTGGGGATTGAGCCGCACTGTTGGTCATTTCCCGCCAACTCCATCAATCCAATAAACAATTTTGATTGGACTTGGGGCTTTAGGCATCTTAGAGTTTCCTTCCTGTCCAGGACTTCAAGCCTCGGGCGCTCTACAGGATGCGAAGGATTGACTTGACCGCATGCCCGCCATGCCTGCATCTGCGTTAACCTTTCGAATGCCACCTTTCCTGAATTATCAATTTGACGAAGCGTACGACGAGATGTTCGAAAGTCCGGGAGTGCCTCGTCCGCACTATCAGGCCTTATATCGGACGTTGCTGGAGTCGCCTCCAGAGGAGTTGGGAAAGACCCAGCAGGCGGCCGACCTGTCTTTTCTGCATGAAGGCATTACGTTTACGGTCTACGGGAATAAGGAAGGCACGGAGAAGATTTTCCCCAATGATCTGCTGCCGCGGATCATTCCGGGCAAAGAGTGGCGGGTTGTCGAGCGCGGGCTCACCCAGCGCATTAGCGCGTTGAATCTGTTTTTGCACGACATCTATCACGATGGGCACATCCTCACGGCTGGCGTGGTGCCGCGCGACTTGGTCTATAGCTGCCGCCACTTTCGACGCGAAATGCGCGGATTAGATGTCGCCCGGGAGATTGCCTACGTCAGCGTCTGCGGCACCGACCTGGTCCGCCTGCCGGACGGAAGTTTTGCGGTACTGGAAGACAATCTTCGCGTTCCCAGCGGGGTTTCGTACATGCTGGCGAACCGCAAGGTTTTGAAGCGTGTCTTTCCTAAATTGTTTCGCGACTACGGTGTCAGCTCCATCGATCACTATGCGCAGAGTTTGCTGGCGACGTTGCGATCGTTAGCGCCTCCGAATTGCATAGCCACTAATGAACCCGCGACCGTGTTGTTGACCCCGGGAGTTTTCAATTCGGCCTACTTCGAACACACCTTTCTAGCCCAGCAGATGGGCATTGAATTGGTGGAAGGCCGCGACTTGCTGGTGCATGACAATGTTGTCTACATGCGGACTACGGCCGGCTTGCGACGGGTAGACGTCATATACCGTCGCGTTGACGACGACTTTCTCGACCCCCTGTGCTTCCGCCGCGATTCGAATCTTGGCGTTCCGGGACTCTTCAACGCTTACCGCGCCGGAAATGTGACTCTCGCGAATGCCATCGGCACCGGCGTTGCCGACGATAAGGCGATGTACGCCTATGTGCCTGCCATCATCAAGTACTACCTCGGCGAAGAGCCGATTCTGCCCAACGTCGAGACTTATTTATTGAGCGACAAGTCGCAGCGGGACTATGCGCTCGAACATATTGGTGAGTTGGTGGTGAAAGCAGTCGGCGAATCCGGGGGATACGGAATGCTGATCGGTCCGCACAGCACGGAGAAAGACCGCGAAGAGTTCCGTCGCCGTATCATCGCCGAGCCCCGCAACTACATCGCGCAGCCGACTCTGGCACTATCGCGGGGGCCATGCTTCCTCAACGGCGCAGTCGAGGCTCGGCACATCGATCTGCGGCCGTACATTTTGTATGGAGAGAACGTGACCCTGGTTCCCGGCGGACTCACGCGAGTCGCGCTTCGGCGTGGATCGCTGGTGGTGAATTCGTCACAGGGCGGTGGCAGCAAGGACACCTGGGTACTGCGTGAATAAATCATGATGCTTTCAAGAGTGGCCGACAGTTTGTACTGGATGAGCCGGCACCTGGAACGGGCCGAGCACGCGGCGCGTCTGATCGACGTCGACTTGCAATTGCGTCTTGACCAGTCTCCGGACTCCAGCATTGAGCACGGACGCCGCTTGCTCGAAGCCCTGCAAGCTGGCGAACCCCGCAGCAAGAATCTCGAACCCGCCGAAGTCACGCACATCCTCGCCTTCGACCGGTCTAACTATTCTTCCATAGTCTCCTGCATCGCCAACGCTCGCGAGAATTTGCGCCACGTGCGTGAGCAGTGCAGCTCCGACATGTGGGAGCAGCTCAACCGGCTTTATCTCCATGTGGTGAGCAGCCCGCCGGAAAATGCCTGGATGCAGCAGTCGCATAACTTTTTCCGCTCCGTACAGGAGGGCGCATGCCTGTTTCAAGGCATCACCGACTCCACTATGAGTCATGGCGAAGGCTGGCAGTACATTCAGCTGGGTCGATTCATCGAGCGCGTTGACACTATCGCGGCGCTGGTGGGCGCACACTTCAACCATCTTCAACAGCCTCCGGATGAAGTCGTGGAAGGCTCGGAATATTTGGAGTGGGTCGGGCTGCTCAAGTCCTGTGCGGCCTTTGAGGCTTACTGCAAAGCGTACAGCGCAGAATTGCGTCCACGTAGAGTGGCTGAGTTCCTATTGCTCGACCGCGATTTGCCGCACTCCGTGCGGTTTTCGGTCGAGATGGTTCACACGTCACTGCGTCACATTGAGGAACTGACCAACCGCAAAGCGGAACTTGCCATGCGCCTTACGGGCCGCCTGCGGGCCATGCTGAATTTCACGCCGGTGGACGAAATTATTGCAGAGGGCGCACATAGCTATCTGGCAAATATTCGCAAACAGTCGGGACAGGCGAACCAGGCGATCTATCAGATTTATTTCGATTACGCGGTGGAATCAGCGCTGGCTTCTTGAGCCGGGAGGAAACCTCTATGATTTATTCAGCTCGGCACGTCACCACTTTCGGCTACGATCCGCCCATCCGCGAGAGCGTGATGGAAGTCCGTATGCAACCTCGCAGTGACACGCAGCAGCGATGCCTGACTTTTTATCTCGATGTCTTTCCGCGCGCCAACGTCATGGTCTACCGCGACTTCTCGGGAAACATGGTGCATCACTTCGACATCCCGCGGCGCCACGCCCGTGCTCGGGTTACCGCGCAGGCAGTTGTCGAGGTTCTTCCCGTTCCTGAGCCGGAGGCTGAAGCAGCAGGCAACTGGGACTCCCTCGACGGTCTAATCGCGACCGGCGATTTCTGGGAATTCCTGCTTCCCAGCCACTATGCGCAACCCAGCAATCTGCTAAAGGAGTTCGCCACCGAAGTGAAGATCCACCGTTGCGCGACTCCGCTCGAGTTTGTTCTGAATCTGAATCAAACTATCTACAAAGCATTTCAATACGTACCTAACAGCACCGAAGTAGATTCACCAATCGACGACACTCTTCGATCGCGTACCGGAGTCTGCCAGGATTTCGCTCACATCACGATCGCCTTGCTGCGCGAATATCACATTCCCGCTCGTTACGTCAGCGGATATCTGTACCACTCGCAACACAGTACCGACCGCTCACCGGATAGCGCCACTCATGCCTGGGTGGAAGCCTACGTCCCGGGCCCGGGTTGGGTGGGGCTTGATCCAACCAATAACGTGCTGGCCGGGGAACGCCACATCCGGGTTGCCCTGGGGCGCGACTATGCCGACGTGCCACCCACTCGCGGAGTCTACAAAGGCGAAGCCGAAAGCGAACTGGGAGTAACGGTAACTGTGGCGCTTGCCGACGCGCCACCTCCGCAGGATATGCCGCCGGCGACCGTCACGCGCACTCGCTCGACTGCGGCGGGCGGCAACAAGGAGTTTCAGCACGATCAGCAGTGACGAAAACCGCTTCTAGCTAGACCGCCGCGCTTGCTGCTCGGAACCAAGAACTACCAGTCGGAAACTAGATTTCCAACCGCCTTACCGTCGGCTAGCTCACTTAAACCTACGTAACATTCTCGCCTTGCAATCCCGATAGTAGAATCAAGACAATGTCGCCTGAAGCCGCCACTGTTGCGTCCTCGCGTGCTGTACAACTCGAGGCCGCGCTCCGCAAAGTTATTCGCGGCAAGGACGACGTCGTCCGTCTGACTCTGGTCTCCGTTCTGGCCCGCGGACACATTCTCATCGAAGGCGTCCCTGGCGTCGGCAAGACCACCCTCGGACAGGCTCTGGCTCGTGCGCTCGATTGCACCTTTCAGCGTGTGCAGTTCACCAGCGACATGCTGCCCTCCGACGTTCTTGGCATCACCATTTATTCGGCGATGGAGCAGCAATTCGAATTCAAGCGGGGCCCGATCTTTACCAACATTCTTCTCGCGGACGAAATCAATCGCACTACGCCAAAGACGCAATCCGCGTTGCTTGAGGCCATGAACGAATATCAGGTCACCATGGACTCGACGTCGCATGCGCTGCCGCAGCCGTTCCTGGTGATTGCTACGCAGAATCCGGTTGAGCATCACGGAACCTATCCTCTGCCGGAGTCGCAGCTTGATCGCTTTCTGATGCGGGTGCGCATGGGCTATCCAGACGAAGAGGCGGAGCGCGAGATCTTGCGTTCGCGGGCGGGCACCGCGCAGTTGGAAAATTTACGTCCGGTTTTGACCGGCGCAGACGTACTGGAAATGCAACATGCGGTCACGCAGGTGAAGGTGGAAGATTCGCTGGTCGATTATGCGTTGGACATCGTGCGTCAGACGCGTGAGTCCGAGCAGCTTTCACTAGGCGTCTCGCCTCGCGGATCGCAAATGCTCTATCGCGCGGCGCAGGCCATGGCATTTCTGGAAGGCCGCAGCTTTTGCATTCCGGAAGACTTCAAGCCTCTGGTGGTCCCGGTATTCGCCCACCGCGTGGGCGTCAGTGGCTTGCACTCGTCGACGCTGAAGAAATCCGAGCAGGCCGAGTTGATTCTCCAGGAAATGGTCGACAGAACCCCGGTCCCGGTTTAATCGCGATTACGCTCGCGTGACACGATCAATATTTATAAAATCCTCGGCCGCTCTTCCGGCCCAGCCATCCCGCATCCACCATCTTGATCAGTAGCGGACATGGGCGGTATTTTGGATCACCCAGCCCATCCTGCAGGACGCGCATGATGTCGAGGCAAACGTCCAGCCCGATGAAATCTGCCAGCGTGAGTGGCCCCATGGGATGTGCCATTCCCAGCTTGAATACCTCATCGACCGCCTCGGCGGTGGCCACGCCTTCCATCACGGTGTACATGGCTTCGTTCAGCAACGGCATCAGCACGCGATTGGAAACGA
Organism: Terriglobales bacterium; assembly: GCA_036271375.1. Taxonomy (GTDB): domain Bacteria; phylum Acidobacteriota; class Terriglobia; order Terriglobales; family Acidobacteriaceae; genus DATBAT01. Next base: position 68,031 of record DATBAT010000373.1, on the reverse strand, counting down.
ATCCCGGAGCATCGTTGACTTCCACCGGAGTCTTCTCCAGCCTGACTGCCAGGTCACGCACAATTTCAAACGTCTCCTGCGACGTCGCCAGCCCGCGGATTACCTCGACCAACTTCATCACCGGCACCGGATTAAAAAAGTGCATTCCTATAACTTTTTCGGGACGTTTGGTCAGGGCTCCGAGCTTGGTGATCGAAATGGAAGAAGTATTGGAAGCGAGGACTGCTTCCGGAGGGCAGATTCGATCCAGATCGCGAAAAAGGGTGGACTTGATTTCGAGCTTCTCGGTAGCGGCTTCAATGACGAAATCGCAGCCGGCCAGTTTCTCGCGGTCGACAATTCCCTGAATTCGCGCTAAAACGTCTGCCTTTTCATTGATCGTAATCTTGTTCTTCGCGATTTCGCGATCAAGATTCTTGCCGATAGTCTGCAATCCTCGATCGAGGAAACGCTGATCGACATCGCACAGCAGAACTTCAAAACCTCTCCGTGCGAACACGTGCGCGATGCCGTTTCCCATTGTGCCAGCGCCAAGCACACCCACTTTTTTTATGGACATAGCAGGGAAAGTTTATCAGGGAGCGAATGTAGGGTGGACACTCTTGTCCGCCAACGCCGGCAAACTTAAATGAATGAGAGCAAGGCTTTCGGAGGTTGGCGCTTACGAGGTTCCGGAGCGAAACCCCTACTGTCGCTCCAAAACCTCGTCGATCGCCAGCTTGGCGCTCTTATCGATGGTCACTACCCGCTGAACGCTCTTGTATCCCGTCATGGTGATGTCGATCACATAAGTCCCGGGATTCAGATAGAACTCCGCCGGAGAACTTTTATCCAGAAGATGCCGGTTCACCGCGATCTGCGCTCCCTTTGGCTGGGTCTTCACGCTGACCGCGGCCATGCCATCCGGGGCTCCGCCGAAAAGTTTCTTCAATTTGCCAGTGGTCTTGATCTCGTCGGTCGAACCTAGCTGTTTGAGGCTGGGGGCAAAGCGGAAGCTTTGTCCGGGCTCAAGATTGACCGTGGTCGATTCATCCAGATAGCCCTGCTTCTTGATGAGCAGGGTATGGGCGCCCGGCTTCTCGACGGAAATCTGCGACGGCGTAACTTTGCCGGTGTCGTGCCCGTCCAAGAGAATCTGTGCCCCCGCGGGCTCTGCAGTGACCAGTACCGTTGCCGGCGTTTGCGTTAGCTGCACGAAGAGCGAAAACTTGCTGCGTGAAGCCACTTCAAGATTGCGCGTCTCGGTGATGAAGCCCGCTTTCGTCACGGTGAACACGTGATGGCCAGGAGAGAGTCCAGTAACGTCGTAAGGCGTAACCCCGCCAGACTGGACCTGACCGTCCACCGAAATCTGTGCGCCTGCGGGAACGGTATTCACCGTTACTTCTCCCGGAACCACAGCCACAACCGGAGCCGCGGCTTTGACTACTTTTTTGGCGGCAGGCTTCGACTTAATGGTGATTACTGCTTGCTGGCGATCAACGCTTTCTGACGGCACGGCCACGATCTGGCTTGATGCTGATTGTGCAGGGTGCGAAGTTTGACGTGATGCGGCGGGTGCAACGCTGCCATCTTCATCGGCGTTCTCGCGATGGATGTGCGAAGCGATCATCCCGATCACAATCAGCATGATCAGCACAGCCGCGCCGATAGCGTAAAGGAAAAGTTTTGGCGGAGTCTTGCGAATCTCTTCGACGGCCTTCTTGGCGACTTCTACAACCGGCTTGGGGTTCTCGTCGCGCGTCTGCGGTTGAAATTTTGTTTGCCTCAATTCCTGGGCCGGCTCTGCAACTTCCGCCGCCGGCGCGAATTGAGGCGTGGGAGCCTCTTTCATCGGAGGCAATTCATCCATCTCGGAAAAACTTCTTGTGGCTTTGCCCGGCGCAGGAGCAGCCATCGCCGGGTCGACCGCAATCTTCGGAGATTTGGCTCTTCCCGGTGCCGCAGCCGACAATACTTTTGCGGCGGCTGTATCATTCGCTGGAGTGACATAGTCATCCAACGAAGTCGTAGCGCTCGACACACCAGCGGCCGCAGCTCTTGCCTTCGGCTTTACCGAAGCCGGAGCGACGCAGTCCAATGCCGAAATCATCTCGGGCGCTGCCCGCGCAACTTCCGTTTTCTTGGTAACTGCGGCGGTAACAGCTTTCGCCGGCGGCTTTACTTCGTCCTTCTTGCGTTCCAGTGCGTTCACCAATTCCTGACCGCTCTGATAGCGCACTTCTGGATCTTTCGCCAGCGCCTTAAGAATTACGTCGTTCACCAGCGCGTGCAGCTTGGGGTTGATCTCGTTCGGCGGCACCGGGTCGGCGTGCAAAATGTTCGCCTTGATCTCTCCGCTGTCGCAACCGTCAAAAGGTTTATGACGAGTCACCATCTCGTAGAGCATGGCTCCCAGACTGAAAATGTTGGAGCGCCCGTCGATTTCATCGCCACGAACCTGCTCAGGCGACATGTAGGAAAGAATGGTCGAAGCGGGATCAGCCTTGGCGGTATGCAGGCTAAGCGTGGAAATTCCCAGGCCGAGGATTTTTACGGTGCCGTCCCACTGCACCATGACCTTGGCGGGTTCCAAGGTGTAGTGGACCACTTTATGTGCGTGTGCATGATCGAGCCCCTGGCACACTTGCCGCACAACGTCCTGGAGATCCCAGATAGAAAACTCGTCGCCGCGCGCCAGCATGTTGGCAATACTGTCGCCTTGCACGTACTCCATCGATCCGCAGAATTGGCCGTCGATGTCGCCGACCCCGTAAGGCAAGACCAGGTTGTGGCTGTTGAGTGACTCGATACTTTCCGCTTCCGCCAACACCACGCGCAGCGCTTCCGCCGACTCCTCACCCAGCGCCTGCAAATCAAAAGTTTTTAGCGCGACGGTTTGATTGCTCTCCGGATCTTGCGCTTTGAGCACGCAAGCCATCGGAGACCGTGTGATCTCACCCAAAATCTCGAAGCGGCCAAGCTGATTCGCCATGTACTTAAGAGCCTCAGAGGCAAAGACTGGCGGCCACTCCGGTCAGGAAGTGCCCACCTCGTTGCATGGAGGATGGCTTAGGATAGCCCGATCATTTCAGGATGTTGAGTTACGAAGGTCATCACGGAAAGCCCGATGTTCAGGGCCTTTCGGGCCTTAAACATCGCACAAATCGACGGCTTGGCGCAAAGATGGCAGCGGATCACGTGCCGGGATGAACTCGTGGGCGACGTATCCTTTGAATCCGGTATCGGCGATAGCGCGCATCACACAGTCCCAGTGAACTTCCTGAGTTTCATCTAACTCATGGCGGCCCGGAACTCCGCCAGTATGAAAGTGGCCGATCCACTGAATGTTTTCGCGGATGGTCGTCACCAAATCGCCTTCCATAATTTGCATGTGATAGATGTCGTACAGAAGCTTCACGTGGGGAGAGTTAACTTCCGAAACCGCGCGCACGCCCCAGGTGGTGTGATCGCACATGTAATCAGGATGGTTGTGTTTGCTGTTTAACAGTTCGAGGCAGAGAACGATGTTGTTGTCTTCGCCAATCTTCCTGACGCGCTTGAGACCGGTGATCGTATTCTTCAGTCCTTCTTCGTCATCCATGCCGCGGCGATTTCCAGAAAAAACCACGACTCTCTCGATACCGGCTTTCGCAGCCAATGGAAGAGCCGCTTTCAGCTTCTCTTCAATCATCGCGTGGTTTTCTATGCGGTTGAAACCGTCACTGATTTCCACCCCGGGCACGGTCGCCATGGTGCAAACCAAACCGTAACGGCTGGGAAAGTCATATTCCGGGGGACGAAGCAGGTCGATGCCGCTCATTCCGATTTCTTTCGCGAAGGCGCAAAGCTGGTCGAGCGGCGTTTTCTCGAAGCACCAGCGGCTCACCGACTGCCGGATACGTCCCTTGCGTTGCGGAGCGGCGCTATCACCGAAGGAAGGCCGCACGCTGACGGCAGCGGCGCCAGCCAGCGCGGAACGAAGCACGGAACGTCGAGTCCAGATAGGCATGTGGCCTTTTTCCCGGGATTGTCGTCCCGTTGCGCGAAGTTAGAATCTCAGGTCGTTCAGATAGCGGAAGCTCGCACGAGCATACTCCATTGGGTCTTTAGCAAGATCGTGTTCGACATAATAATGCTTGATGCCGGCCTGTTCGGAATGAGCAAAAATGCGCTTCCAGTCAATTACCCCATTGCCGATCTCGGTCATGTCGGGGATCACCTGGTCTCCATCGAACTTTCCGCCGTAGACAACTTTGCGGTCTGGAAGTTTCTTAAAGTCCTTCACATGCACCAGAGGGAACCGTCCCGGGTATCGCGCGAACCAATCGAGCGGGTCGGCGCAGCCAATATTCGTCCATCCCAGATCCATTTCCATCTGCACATAACGCGGGTCGGTTTCTTTCAGCAGAATTTCGTAAGGCACTTTTCCGTCCGCCATGGGAACGAACTCCCGCCAATGGCAGTGGTACATCACCAAGATTCCAGATTTGCTGGTGATCGCACCGGTGCGATTAAATGCCTCAGCCCCTCGCTGCCACCCATCAGGCTGGTTGCGCAGGTCTTCGTTGATCGACGCAATCACGATGTAACGGTGTCCCATGATCTGGCAATGATCCAGCACCTCCGGCCATTTCCTCGACATATCTTCGAATGCAAAAGCGCCCGAAGGCGAGGTCATGCCCAGCCGATCCAGTATGGCCCTCGCCTTTTTAGGGTCAGTGATAGTTGGGCCAAATTCGATTTCCTTGTATCCGATCGCGGCAACCGTTTCGAGCGTACCCTCGAAATCCCTGGCAAGCAGTCCACGAATGGTATATGCCTCAATTCCGATCCGCTCGATCTTGTGCACTTGCTTCGCCCAGGCAAGGCGCTGCGCCAAAGCCGCAATGGTCATCGCGCCCAGAAAATTGCGGCGATTCATCATGAATAGTCCCCCGAATGGTATGGAATTGTATCAAGCACTTTCGGATAAGATTCCGAAATCGCAGATTACTAGTTCGCAACCCTCTCAGGATTTAATATTGCTGCAATATAGGGCATCGTAAGATACAGGCAAGAAATGCTGCCAGCACACACGATGGGATCCAAGGCCGCTCTCAAGGTCGCGTTGCCTTTGCAGACTGCCGCCGTCTGCTACCGCCGCCGTGGCACGGCGATTGAGTTCCTGCTGGTCAATACCAGCGGCGGCAATAAATGGACATTCCCCAAGGGCGACACCGATCCTCATCTTTCACACAGCGGCGCCGCTGAGCGTGAAGCGTGGGAGGAAGCCGGGGTGCGCGGGCGAATCGAGCCTCGCCACTTCTGCCTTTACGTACATTCGAAAGGCGTGTTCTGGAAGCTGCCCGGCGTGCAGGAATATGTAGTGAAGGCATTTCTCATGGAAGTCGAACGCACGGTGGAACCCGAAGAAGCGATGCGCAATCCGACGTGGTTCTCTGCCGCCGAAGCCAAGAAGATTTTGGCCAAGGGGCGCGAAGTGAAATATGCGGCCGAGATTCAGGCCGTGGTGGACCGGGCACTGCAATGCCTGCGCGGAAAAATCAGCAACGAAACCCTCGATCGGTAAATTCCGACCTACAACCCCTTCTTCCTCAAGAATTCCCTCACAACATCTGGCGCATTGCGATGCTGCCCGTCGACCGCATAATTCAGCTGACGCATCTCGTCATCGGAAATCTTTCCCGCAAGTTCGTCGAGCGCTGCTTTCACTTCGGGATGTTGGACCAGAGTTTCCTGCCGCACAACTGGCACCGCCTCATACGGCGGGAAATAGTGCCGGTCATCTTCGAGAACAAACAGATCTAGCGCGGGGATCAGTCCGTCGGTTGCGTTCCCGGCGATGACATCAACCTGTTTGTTCTTCAGCGCCCGAGTTATGAGGCCCAGGTCCATGATGCGGGGCTGTGCCCCAAACTTCAGACTGTATGCCGTCACTAAACCTTTGTAGCCGTCGGGCCTTTCCATAAATTCGTAACCGAATCCGGGACGCCACTTCGGCGCATAGGCCGCCGCTTGCGAAATAGTTTTCAAGCCAAGCGTGCGTGCATCCTCGCCACGAATTTCGATCGCGAATGTGTCATTAAAACCGAGCGGCTTGCCCAGCGTCAGGTTGAATTGGCTTTCATACTGGGCCTTGACCCGGCCGAAGACTTCCTGCGGATTGCTGGTCGGCTGCTGTTTCAGAATCGCGGTCAACGCCGTGCCGGTGTATTCCGGATACACGTCGATGCGTCCGCCGAGAATTGCCTGTTGCGCAATATAGGTTCCCGCCAGATAAAAGCGCCGCTCGACCGGAAGATGAGTGCGGTTTTCAATCTGCTGCGCGATAACTTCACCCAGGATCAGCTGCTCGGTGAAATTCTTGGAGCCGACGACAATGCGGTCCCGCCGAGGCGGGCCGCACGCGGTAAGCACTAGTAGCAGAGCGATCAGGCAGCGAGGCATGCGCTATCCCGGGCTCAACTTCTTTTCCAGAAGACCGAGGAGAATATCGGCGAGTAGCGCCATGCACGCCGCGGGAATCGCGCCCGCCAGAATCACTGCGTCGTTGACCATCGCCAGCCCGCGAAAAATATATTCGCCCAAGCCACCTGCACCAATAGCTGCGGCGATGGTTGCCAGCCCCACCGAAATTACAACCGCTACGCGTACCCCTGCAATGATGACGCCCAGCGACAAAGGCAATTGCACCTGCCACAGAAGTTGATTGTCGGTCATGCCCATGCCGCGTCCGGCTTCGACGATGGCGAGATCGACGCCGCGAATTCCGGTGTAGGTATTGCGAATCAGCGGCAACAGCGCGTAGAGAGTGAGCGCGAGAATCGCGAGGCGGTCGGCGCGTTCGCCGATCCACGGGGCAGGAAGCAGGAATCCGAACAAGGCAAGACTCGGAATGGTCTGAATAATATTCGCGCTACCCAACACAGGTTTATCGAGCCAGGGATAGCGCGATACCAGAATTCCCAGCGGGATGCCAATCGCCACCGCTAGCAGCGTCGAGATGCCAACCAGCCATAGATGCTCGAGGGTCAGTTCGAGCACTTCGACGTGGTTCTGAACCATGAATTGCCAAACGTTCATGCGGCGCCTTTATTTGTGCCGAAGGCATCTACGTAGGCGGCGACTAGCGGATCAGAAGATTTTGTGAACTCATCAGGAGTCAGTGCGACTATCAGCCGCCCGTCTTCAACCAGCGCGATGCGAGTGCCGAGAAGCAGCGCCTCCCGCAAATCGTGAGTGACGAAGACAACAGTTTTTTGCAGTCGCTTCTGCAACGCCGCAAATTCCCGCTGAAGTTCCGCGCGAGTAATAGGATCGAGTGCGCCAAAAGGCTCGTCCATCAGGAGAATTGGCGGATCGGCGGCAAGAGCCCTCGCAACACCAACTCTTTGACGCTGTCCGCCAGAAAGCTGGCGGGGATAGCGGTCGGCAATATTAGGATCAAGCCCGACCAGATGTATCAACTCTTCAACGCGCTTGTTGATTTTCTCCGCCGGCCAGTTTTCGATCTTGGGAACCAGCCCAATGTTGCGCGCGATCGTGAAGTGCGGGAACAGGCCAATTTCCTGAATGACGTAGCCGATCATCCGGCGCAAACGGATCACGTCCCAGTCCCGAAGGCTGCGATCTTCTACTTTGATTTCACCGCCGGTTGGCTCGAGCAGGCGATTGATGAGTTTTAGAGTTGTGGTCTTTCCCGACCCGCTGCGACCTAACAACACCAGTGTTTCGCCACGATGCACCTCGAGATCGAGATGACGGAGAAGCTCGCGGCCCTCCGGCAGGCGCAATGACACATCATGAAATTGAATGATCGGGAGGTTCGGGTCGGCGCCGCCCATAGCTTTCTCAGTGTGAAGGAGCGAGGGGATTGACGCAAGTGCGCGCTCTCACTTCCGAAGGAGGAATGAAAAAGAATTTGACGATGGCAGTGGAAAACTCAGGCGCTGGCCGCAGTCGCCGTCGACATGAAATCAAAGGCGCGCGACAAATACGCCTTCAATTCCTTGCGCGAAACCACCGCATCAAGCATGCCGTGCTCCAGCAAGAACTCGCTGCGCTGAAATCCGGCAGGAAGTTTTTGCCGGATGGTCTGCTCGATGACGCGCGGCCCGGCAAAGCCAATCAGGGCGCCGGGTTCAGCGATATTCAAATCTCCCAGCATGGCAAATGATGCGGTCACGCCGCCGGTCGTAGGATCAGTCAACACGGAGATATACGGCAGTCCGGCATCATCCAACCGTGCCAGCGCCGCAGAAATCTTCGCCAACTGCATCAGGCTGATTACGCCTTCCATCATGCGCGCCCCGCCCGAAGCCGCCACAATAATGAGAGGAACTTTTTCCTCCAGCGCGCGCTCGATGGCGCGAGTGATTACCTCGCCGACCACGGCGCCCATGCTGCCACCGATGAAGGCATATTCCATCGCACTGACAATCACCGTGCGTCCGTTCAACTTGCCGCGGGCAGTGATGATGGCATCGTTCAATTCGGTGGTCTTTTGCGCCTGCTTGAGACGCGATGAATAGGCTTTTAGATCGACGAACTTCAAGGGATCGGTCGACACCAAATCGCCATCGGAAACTTCGTATTCGTTATCGTCGAGAAGCTGCGCCAGCCGCGTCCTCGCGTCGATGCGAAAATGCTTGTCGCACTTGGGACAGACGTTCAGGTTCTCTTCCAGATCTTTCTTCCAGATGATCTGGCGGCAGCCCTCACACTTTACCCACAAACCCTCGGTGCGAACTTTCTTTTCGCCCGAAGCCTCGAGTTCTCCCGATTGCCGCTTAAACCAAGCCATTAGTACTCAATCCCTCTCTGCGCCATCACGCCCTTTTCGTACGCGTGTTTTACCTGGCGCATTTCGGTGACGGTGTCCGCCAGTTCGACGATGGATGCATGCGCGTTTCGCCCGGTCAGAATCACGTGGACCATCTCCGGCCGCGCCTTCAATCCTTCGACTACCTTGGCCGGATCGAGCATACCGTAACTGATAGCGTAATTGATTTCATCGAGCACAACCAAGTCCCACTCGCCGGAGTGAATTGCCCTTTCCGCTTCGGCCCAGGCATCCTCCACCATTTTCACGTCTTCGGGATCGGGTTTCTCAGTACCAACCTTCACAAATCCGCGCCCCATCTGCTTCATGATGAACTTGTCGCCGAAGACCTGCACCGCATCGAGTTCGCCATAGTGCCACGAGCCTTTGAGGAATTGCAGCATCAGAACTTTCATGCCGCTGCCCACCGCGCGCAAGGCCGTGCCCATGGCGGCAGTGGTCTTGCCCTTGCCTGGGCCGGTATTCACAATGATCAACCCCCGGCGGATGTCTGTCATATCTCGATCGTCATATTTTAATAATCATGTCATCAAGCCGGGTGGGGTATTTGTTCAAAATCTCGCCCCGGTCCTTGCGCACGACGACGGTATCGGAGTGGCGGAAGCCGCCCCAGTCGGGATCATACACTCCCGGCTCGCAGCTAAACGTCATGCCTTCCCGCAGCACTGTCTTGTCGCCTTCGGCGATCCAAGGGGCCTCGTGGCTGTTCAGTCCAATGCCGTGCCCGGTCCTATGTTTGAGGAATTTTCCAAATCCGGCCTTACGGATCTGGTCGAGTGATTTCTGGTCGACCTCTTCCGCAATGGCGCCGTCTTTCATATTTTCCGCGCCGGTATCGTGCGCGGCAAGCATGGCATCGAACAGCTTTCGTGCCCGATCGGTCGGCTTGCCCACCTGAAAGGAACGCTCACACTCGACGTTGTATCCGCCGATGATCGCGCCGAAGCTCAAGCAGATTGCATCGCCTGATTTGAGATGATCTTTGCTCGGCACGGCATGAGGAAACGCCGACCTCTTGCCGAACGGCACCAGTCCGCCGAAGGGCGCATCGACGCCAACACCGACCACATCATGTAACTCGGCGGAAAGCTTGTCAGCAACAGCATCGGCGGCAGCTTTCAAAATTTGGTCTTCGGTAACCGACCCATTCTTCTGAATAAATTCCCGCCCTGCCTGCACGGTGAAATCGGCAAAGTACATCGCGCGGCGCATGATTTTGAGTTCTTCGTCATCTTTGATCCAGCGCATCTGGTCGATGATGTTGCCGCCATCGACAATGGTCGCTTTGGGTGCGCCTTCTTTCATGCGTTGCAAACGACTTGGCCTAGGCTCTTCCACGCCGATGCGGCCGTTGCCGAATCCGCGTTTGACCACGCGCTCAAAAATCCAGCGCACGCGATTGACCGGCCCGGGATAGTCGAAATAACTTTCGAAATCTTTCACCCACCAGAGCTTCACCTGATCGGATTCAAGTTCCGGCACAAACAACACCGGCTCGCCGGAGTCCGGAATCAGCGCCGCCAGCGGGCGTTCTGTGGGTAAGTGAAAATACCCAATGGTGTAAATGATGTTGGTCGCGTCGAGCAGAAGCATCGCGTTGATCTTCTGCTTCTTCATCTCCGCCTGCACTTGCTTCACCTTGCGGCGGTACCAGTCAGGCTGAAGGCGATCATGCTCGCCGCTAGCGTTAATGTCCGCGGCGAGTTTTATGTGGCGGGTAGTTCCCAAGCTTGCCACGCTTCCGGCCACGCTCAATGCGGCCGCACCGGAAAGAGTGCGAAGAAACTGCCTTCGGTCTGACGACATGCTTCCTCCAAAAGATCTTAGGCGTTGCCGGAATCGTCGTCCGGCTCAAAGGTAGGCTTTAGGTTACTGGCTGAGGAGCCTTCCATACTCCGGTAGTGACTACGGAAATAAAGCAGCGGATCGCCCTGTCTCACCACGACGTCCTCGACTTCCGCGATGAAGATGGTGTGGTCGCCAGCGTCCTGCGCAGTGTGCAGCCGGCATTCCAGGTACGCAAGCGCACCGTGCAAAACGGGAGTGCCATGTTGCGTCCGGTCGAAACGGGCGTCAGCTAAGGCTTCCGCCTGATCGTGGTCACGTGAAGGACTTGCGTAGTACTCAGAAATTCGTTGTTGATTGGCCGCCAGTACGTTGACACCGAAACGCTTCTTGGCGTGCAGATGGGTATGGGTACGGGTCCGAAGATCGACGCAAACCAGAACCAGCTGCGGATCGAGCGAGACCGAAGTAAAGGCGTTTGCGGTCATGCCATGGACTTCGCCCTCATAGTCCACGGTGATCACAGTCACACCAGTGGCAAAGGAGCCCAAAGCCTTACGGAAATCCGCCTGGGAGACGCTCATTGTGCCCTAAGAGTTGTAACACGCCAGGCAGGGGGATGGGAAAGTGCGGAGTGCGATGCCTACGGTCCGCAATCCTCTTCTAAAAGGTATTCCGTGATCGTGAGGGCTTCTCTCCGCGCAATTCACGCATGAGAATGCGCACCAGCATTCCGTCGTAGCGGACGCCACTGAGTTTCTCCATCTCGGCGAGGCTCTGCTCGCTCGTCTTGCCAGAGGCGAAAGAACGATCGGTAGTAAGGTTCACATAAGCGTCGGCAATCGCCAGAATCCGTCCCCACAACGGGATCTGCTCACCCCGCAATCCTGCAGGGTAACCCGATCCATCGAAGGCCTCGTGGTGAGATTCGATGGCCTTTTTCATCATTTCACTTTCGGGGATGGTTCCGACAATCTCCGCGCCTACATGAGCGTGCAGCTTAACTTTGGCGAATTCTTCTTCTGTGAGCTGACCTGGCTTGTTGAGAATCCGCTCCGGCACAAAGATCTTGCCGACGTCGTGAACCCGTCCTACATACGCGAGATCAGCGATCTCCTCGGGAGAAAACTCCAACGCCTGCCCCAGAATTTCCGCGTAGCGTCCCACCATTTCGCCGTGGCCGGAATTGTTGGCCTCGCGCGATTCGGCGGTACGGCTCATGGCTTCGATCGAGTCTCGCAATCCATCGGCGTCTTCGTCGTCATCGCCGCGAAGTTTGTTAAGCGTCGAGACCAGTTCGTTCAGTTGCTCAGGGCCGGTATGTTCGCGATGAAGGAAGCCGTCAATGTAATCGCCGATGAGTTGACGCTGGACGGTAGCCGTCTCACCCTGCGCGAATTCTTCGGCAATCGAGACGCGGTCGCCGCCCGCGTGCTTCGAGACATACATGCCCGCGTCGGCGACACGCAAAATGTCTTCGGCGGAAAGTCCGTGCGTTGGATAACTGGCGACGCCGAAGCTGCCCGTTATGCCATGTTCGCTCAACATGGGATCGGAGGAGAGCCACAACCGGAGGCGCTCAGCAAGCGTCTGCGCCTGATCGACGCTGGTTTCGGGCATCAGGATTACGAACTCGTCACCACCGTAGCGGGCAACAACGTTCGACTGACGGCACTTCTGCTCCAGCAAGCGTCCAACGCGGGCGAGCACCAAATCCCCTTCCAAGTGCCCCGAGCCGTCGTTCACTTCCTTGAATTTATCGAGATCAATCAGCACCAGAGAGAACGGACGCGCGGAACGTGAAGCACGCTGCCGCTCAGAGAGCAAAGCTTCCCAGAAGAAGCGGCGGGTCTTGATGCCGGTCAGTCCGTCGGTGATCGACTGCTGCTGCATTTTCTGGAAGACGAACGAATTGTGCAGAGCCGTGGCCAGCAAGTCGGCAAGGGTGTTTAGCACCAAAACATCTTCAGGAGAAAACGCATCTTCCTGCAAGCTCTCGACATTGAGCACGCCCATCAGAGTCTCGCTATAGGTGATCGGCAAGCACAGCACGGCGCGCGCGCCCGGCAACACGCCTTGCACCTGGCCTTCCCCCGCCATCTGAATCAGAGCTTTCTCTCCAGTGCGCGCGACGCGGCCAAGAATCCCGGTACCGACCGGAATACGCTTGCCCAAGGCGAGTGTGGTGAAGCCGGCCTCGGCGCGAATCTCGATGTCCTTGGTGGCGTAGTCCATGATGCCAATGCCGATGTGGTCGAAGCTGAACGTCTTTTGGATTTCGGCCACGATATCCGACAGCATCTGCTCCGAGCTTTCGCTGGAAATTGCTGTCTTCGAGATGTTGTTGAGGAAAGCCAACTGCCGCGAACGCAGTTGTTCTTCGCTAAACAGGCGCGCATTTTCAATCGCGACAGAAACCTGACCCGCGGCAGTCTGCATGACTTCGAGGTCCCGCGCCTCAAACATGTATTCGTGCTCGGTGCTCATCGCGACCATCACTCCCGCAGGCTTGCCCCCGAGAAGAATCGGCGCACCACAGAAACTCTTCGCGGCTTTCCGTCCGACGAAAGTCACTCCCAGCCGTTCGCGGGCACTTTCAAGATCAGCGAGAATCATCAGCGGCTGCCCGGTTCGAAGCATGTATTCGGTGAGGCCGTTTTCGAATTTCCGTGTCCGTTTTGGCGCGACTACTCCATTTTCAATTTCGAGCTCAAACTCAATCGAATCGCCTTCGTGGAAAGCGACGTAAAAATTGTTGGTGTCGAAAATCTGCCCCAGTTCCTTTTGCACGGTTCGGAGGACTTCGTCCTGATCAAGGCGTGAACTGATCGCCTGCCCGATCTGTGTAAGCAACTCGTACTCTTTGGTGCGGCGCTGGGCGTCGTGCATCACCACGTAATTTTCTAACGTCAACCCGATCTGCAAGGCCAACCCAATCAGCAGGCGCAGATTGGAGGCACCGAACTCACGGCGGTCCGCATGAGGAAAAAGCACAACTCCGAAACTGTTCTCGCGAGTCTGTAATCCGACCGCCGTCACCTCGCGAATATCGTGCTCGCGCATGAGTTCGCGGAACTGCTGGAAGCGCCCGCCGGGGAAAGCAGGCAGGGGCTCTTGCATGTCAGGGATGTTACGCAGACTGACAAAACCTCCACGGCGATAGGCCAGTTCGCAGATATATTGTCCAGCGCCTGAATCCTGCATCTTTTGCAGCAGATCGTCCGACAGCCCGCGCTGCGCCGACGGCAGTGTGGCGCGCCAGCGTTCGGTGACACAGATCATCGCCCGGTCCGCCGGCAGCGGCGCCACCAGACGATCGAGCAAACTTTGAATGCTCGGCTTCAGGTCTTCGGGAGAAAGCAGGCGCTTGGGATCAACGCCAAGTGTGGAAAACGCCAGCGCACCTTCCTGCACGGCGTTCCGCTCATTCTCGTACAACACCATCACCATGGAGATGGCCAGCAACATCTGCCCGGCAGCAGCGAACATCTGGGTAAATGTGTTTTGAATTTGTCCTACAACCAACACGACGGCCCAGGACGCCAGCGACAGCGAGAGTAGCGAAAGCGCGAGAGAATTTTTGCGCCGCGCCAAACGATAAAAATGGAACGAGCAATAAAAGAACAGAGCGCTTAACGCAATCTCAAGCCGCAAGTTGTTCCAGCGGAAATGGTAGTTGGCCAGTTCCCCAAGCAACGGGCCTCCGTTGTTCCAAAAGGCGAGGACTACACCGATGGCAAGAACAGCAAAATCCTGCAGGCGCAGCCGGAAGCGTTCGCGGACAAGGCGGGTGGAGACGAAAATACACACCGCCATTGCCACTAGCAGCAGCGAATTGGCCAGAGGTATCCACCACAGCGGCGACCTCAGCTCCGACCACGCGGTCAGAACATCGCGCAGCGTGTAGGCCGCCCATCCCAATTGCCATGCGCGCAGGTATTGCTGCCGGCTTTGCCTGTACAAATATGTAAAGACAAGGAATAGCAAGAACGCCATGACGGCGGGAACCACGACCACACTTAGAGCGCTGCTATTCATCGCTGTGGAAAACAGCTCAAGCCACCTCAGCTATCTTATTGAGGGGAGCTTGGTTAGCATGTTTTCATAGGCTCCGAACGAAGGCAATAGGCTGGCTTGTGGAACGTTGCACCAAAGGAATGCCTTCGTGGTTACTTTCTTCGTAGACCGTAATCAGCGCGCGGCTTGACCCTGCTTTCTCCGCAACCGTAACATCACGCAATAGGTTAACTAGATGACATCTGAGGCTGTTGCCGTACGTCCCCGGGTCCGTTTTGCTCCATCGCCCACCGGCTATTTGCATGTTGGAGGGGCTCGTACCGCGCTGTTCAACTGGCTCTTCGCCCGTCATCATGGCGGAACTCTGGTGCTGCGCATTGAAGACACCGACCTCGAGCGCTCGACCGCGGAAATGGTTGACGGCATCGTGCAAGGCCTGCGCTGGCTGGGGATGGACTGGGACGAAGGCCCATTCTTTCAAACCCAACGGATGGACCTTTACCGGGAGGCGGCCGCGAAACTCGTCGCCTCAGGTCATGCTTACCACTGTTTCTGCACCAAAGAGGAACTGGAAAAGCGCCGCGCGGCCGCAACAGCGGAAGGACGCCCACCGAAATACGAAGGGACCTGCCGCAAGATTTTGCCGGCAGATGCGGCTAATCGCATTGCCGCGGGGGAATCGGCTGCGCTCCGTTTTGCCGTGCCACAAACGGGCGCAACCGCGTTCGACGACGCCGTTTTTGGACGCATTGAATTCTCGAATACCGAGTTGGAAGACTTCGTACTGCTGCGCGGAGACGGCGGGCCTACCTATCATTTGAGCGTTGTGTCCGACGATATCGATATGCGGATGACGCATATCATCCGCGGCGCCGACCATATCTCAAACACTCCCAAGCAAGTGATGCTGTATCAAGCCCTGGGCGCGCCTTTGCCAATTTTTGCGCACGTGCCGCTGATTTTAGGTCCGGACAAGACGCGGCTCAGCAAGCGCCACGGAGCGACCAGTGTGATCGCCTATCGTGACGAAGGAATTGTTCCCGAAGCATTCCGCAATTTTTTGGCGCTGCTGGGATGGACCTCACCCGAGGGTACCCCGGAAAAGCTGGGTGACGAAGAGTTGATCAGGCTGTTTGGTCTGGAAGGAATTTCTAAATCGAACGCCGTGTTTGATCGCCCGAAGCTCGACTGGTTCAATACCGAATATATTCGTGCCTATTCAGCGGAGAAGTTGCTGCCGCTGATTGAAGAAGAGTGGCAGAAAGCGGGCCTTGAGGTTTCTCAGGACAGCGCCTGGCTGCTCGCGACCATCGACTTGCTGAAGCCGCGCGCGCGCACTTTGAAGGATTTTTCCACCTCGTTCCGCGCGTTTTTCACCGACAAATTTGAGGACGACCCTGCGGCCGTCGCGAAATTTTTGAAAGATGACGCCGTAAGGAAGCTGGTAGTCGAGCTTGGGGAACAATACGCTTCCTCACCCAACGGCTTCACCGAAGCCGACACCGAAAAGTTGCTGCGAGATTTTGCCGCCGAGAGGAATGTCAAAGCTGGAGCGCTGATCAACGGCGCACGCGTGGCGCTCACGGGCCAGGGCGTAGCGCCGAGCCTGTTCGCGGTGATGGTGGCGCTGGGGAAAGAAAAAACAATCAGCCGATTGAAGCGCCCCTTAGCTCCCTAAATAAAACTGACATCCCGAGGAGCGTTTCCGGGCAGCTTATTTTTTGAAATGCTCCCAGCCTTGTGGTCGCAGACGCTTTCGTTTTCCGCCATTCACAAGAAACAGGTTCTTGCCTTGGGTTACTCGGCCAATTTCGGTAATCGCCACTCCGGCAATTTGTTCGGGAATGGCCTTCGCGGAAGTGAACAGCAACTCGTAATCCTCCCCCCCATGCAAGGCAAGAGTCAGAGACACGCGTGAATTCCGAGGAATAAACTCCGCTCGAAGCTCCGCCCCCACGCCACTCTCTTGGCAGATATGCCCCAAGTCGGTGGAGAGTCCATCGCTAAGGTCGATCATCGAGGCGGCCAGCCTCTTCTGCCGCAGGAATTGCCCTACCTCAATCCGAGGCTGAGGAAAGAAATGCCGCCCTCGTTCCTTGGTCATCCCGAGCCGCGTTCTGGAGCTCTTTATCAAATCCTGAAGTACAGAAGCTGCCCCCCCCAGCGATCCCGTTACGTAGACCTTGTCCCCGGGCCGAGCGCCGGAGCGCAATACAGCCTTGCCGCGCAGGACCGAACCCAACACTATGATGTCGGCGAGAATGCCGTCAGGCGATTGCGCCGTGTCGCCACCCGCGAGCGTCACATCAAACTGGCTGGCGAGCGAAGTTAGGCCCTTCACGAAACGATTCACCCAGGTCTGCGGCAATGCTTTCGGCAGTGCCAACGACAGGAACGCCGCGATCGGCTTTCCACCCACGGCCGCAATGTCGCTCAGTCCGCGCGCGAGGCAACGGTGCCCGACCGATTCTGGCGAGTGCCACTCCCGGCGGAAATGAATTCCCTCAAGACTGAAGTCGGTAGTGACTAAAGCCTCGTGCCCAGGAGGGACCCGCAAAACGGCACAATCATCTCCAATGCTTTTGATCACGCCGCGACCAACACCCGCCTGGCGGCGGATGCGGGCGATCATGGATTTTTCGGCGAGTGGCATCTTCTAGCAGGGATACTCAACAACAGCCTACTGGAAATTAGGTTAGGGTGGCGCAGTCGCTTTAGCTCTGCGAATAGATAGGTACTCTGGAACCGGCTTTAGCCGCTGAGGTAACTGGGTTTGAGTCGGAATAGAGAGCCAAACCTCAGGCGTTAAGCGCAACGCCAACTAAATGTTGGCCCAACCGCAGAGCTGAAGCGCGTGCTCCACTCAAAAGCCCAGCGGAAAGAGCTTTTGGCGACGTCGACTTCAAAGGCCAACGACGGCCCTATTGCAACGTCGGACTGCTAGCCAAATCCACCCGCCCGCCAATGTTGTAGCGCTTCAGCTTGCGATACAACGTGGCGCGGCTAATCCCCAGCATCTTCCCCGCGCGAACTTTGTCCCCGCCAACCTGCTCGAAGACTCGCTGAATCGTGGCGCGCTCAATATCTTCCAAGTCATTTGAGTTTGCCGTGGGAGCAGCCATCTCAGGCTCAACCATCGCCGCAGCCGAACCAGCCGACGCAATCGACGGAGGCAGATCGTTCAAGTCAAAGAACCGCCGATCACCCAACGCCACCGCGCGCTCAATACAATTTTCCAATTCACGCACGTTGCCCGGCCAGTCGTATTGCAGCAGGCATTTCATCGCCGCGCTGGTCACCTGGATCGACTCGCCCTTGGCGTGACGATCGAGGAACCAATGCACCAGCATGGGGATGTCCGACCGCCGTTCCCGGAGCGAAGGCAAGTGCACCGTGACCACATTCAGCCGGAAATACAAATCTTTGCGGAAAGTCCCGTTGCGATATTCGGCTTCGAGATCACGATTGGTGGCAGCGATCACGCGCACATCGACTTTGATCTTCTGATTGCTGCCCACCGGCCGCACTTCCTTCTCCTGCAAAACGCGCAGCAACTTGGCCTGCATCTCCTGTGGCAACTCGCCTATCTCATCGAGAAAGATAGTCCCGCCATTGGCCGCCTGGAACAGCCCCATCCGTGACTTAATCGCTCCGGTGAACGCTCCCTTCTCGTAGCCGAACAGTTCACTCTCAATCAGCGTCGGCACCAACGATCCGCAATCCACTGCCACAAATGGGCGATTGGCAAACATCCCGCGGAAATGAATCGCCCGCGCCACCAGCTCTTTACCGGTGCCGCTCTCGCCCGTGATCAGTACTGGAGTACGTGTGTCCTTCAAGCGCGAAATCATCCGCAGTACGTCTTGAATCTTCGCCGAGGCACCGACAATGCCGTAAAGATCGGTCTCTGTGTGCACGCGGTCGCGCAGGAACTGGTTCTCTTCCACCAGCTTCACCTTGTCGGCCATGCGCCGCAGAAAGAGCCGCAGCTCTTCCAACGGAGAAAACGGCTTGCCGATGTAGTCGTAGGCGCCCAGCTTCATTGCCTGCACCGCGCTCTCGACAGAACCGTGTCCGGTCATCACCGCGACCTCGGCGCGTGGCAACAATTTCTTCACGCGGTCGAGGAACTCCAAACCCGACATGCTGGGCATGACTAGATCGGTGAGAACCATGTGAACGGGCTGTTCTTCGAGCAGGGCGAGCGCAGCTTCTCCGCTTTCCGCCTCGCTGCAAGCGAATCCCATAGATTCGCCGACGGTCACGCATAGCCGGCGAATGCTTTCTTCATCGTCGACAATCAACAAGCGCACGCGCAGATCTTCGCTCATCATTGCGCCTTCCCCATGGTCTGTTCGACCACAGAAATAAATTGCTGCACGCGGAACGGCTTCTCCACACAAGGAGCGCCGGTCTTGCGCAGGGTGGCTACAGTTTCTTCGTTGGCAACGTCACCGGTGATAAACACCAGGCGGGACGCCAGTTCCGGACGATTGTTGGAAATCCAGGCATGCACATCGCCGCCGTCGACACCGCCCGGCGTGCGCATGTCAGAGACGATGCCGTGAAACTGCCCCGACTCCAGTAGTCGCAATCCTTCCACTCCTGAGTCGGCGCAAATGACGCCGTACCCGTTCCGTTCGAGGGCGGCTTTCACGTAGGCCATAACGGCGGGTTCGTCTTCGATGAGCAACACCGGCAAAGCGTCTTGATGTATGGCAAGCGTGTTCATGGGTTATTGACTCCGGCTGCGGCCCCTAGCGAGGCCGCTTCAGAAATAGCGGGAAGGCGCACGATGAACGTCGCGCCTTCGTCGTTTTCATTGTTGTGGCAGAGGATTTCTCCTCCATGTTCGTGCACGATTCCGTAACAGATGCTCAGCCCCAGGCCGGTTCCCTTGCCCACTTCCTTGGTCGTAAAGAATGGATCGAAGATTTTATCTGGATTCGTAACACCATGTCCGTTATCGCGGAACCAGATTTCGACATAGCCTTCGTGATTAGTGGTTACGACGTCGATCCGCGGCGGACGGTTGATCTCATGCACCGCGTCGTAAGCGTTGTTCATGATGTTGAGAAATACCTGCTGCAACTGCTGGGAGTCGCCTATCACTTCAGGCAGCGCCTCGTCGAATTCTTCATTGACCTCAACGCCGTGACTGTGGAAGTCGTAAGAGCGCAGCTGAACCGTGCGGCGCAAAATTGGGTTGAGCTGTACCGGCCGCCGCTGTTGCGGCATCTGACGGGCGAAGCTCAACAGGTTCTGCACGATCTGCTTGGTGCGTTGCGCTTCCTGCAAAATAACGCGCATGTCTTTACGCGCGCTTTCCGGCAGGTCGCGGCTTTCCATCAGCAAGTCGGCGAATCCAAGAATGGCGGTCAGCGGATTGTTGACCTCATGCGCGACACCTGACACCAACTGCCCCACCGCCGCCATCCTCTCTGCGTGAACCAGCTTGGCTTGCAGAGCGGCGGAATCGGTGATGTCGGTCATCACCGCGACCACACTGCTCACGTTCCCTTGTTCGTCCCGCATCGGACTGAGATTTACGGAAAATTGACCGGGACGATCGTCGCCGCGCACGATTGGGAGATCGAGGTTGTCCACTTGCTGTCCCTGCAAAGTCACGTGGAAGGCATCGCTAAAAGCCGCTTGACGCGCTGCTGAAACCAACTCGACCATCGGCAAGCCTATAAGTTGCTCTTTTAGGAATCCAAGGTCTGACCAACGTCGATTGGCATAAGTAATTTGCCCGGCCGCATCGACCACCAGGATCAAACTCTGCGTATTGCTCAGGATCTTTCCGGAAAAATCGCGTTCGCGCTGCAGTTCCGCCTGATAGGTTTTCAGCCCGCTGATATCGAGCATCAGCCCGCGGTATTGCAGCACCCGGTCGTGCGCGTCCCTAGCCGCGGATGCGTTGATCAACACATAAACCGGCACTCCGTTCTTGCGCCGCAGAACTTCCTCGCGATTACGCACCACTCCGTGAAGCCGCATCTGCTCGGCAAACTGATCGTAAGCATCCGGCGAAAAATAAATCTGATGGCGAATGTCCGCTTCGAGAACTTCTTCCCGGGTGGAGTAGCCGAGCATCCGCACCAGCGCGTCGTTCACTTCGATGAAGCGCCCATCGGTAGTCGAGAAAAATAGCCCTTCCTGAATGTTGCCGAACAGTTCGCGGTAGCGCTGCTCGGCTTCGCGGCGGTCGGTGATGTCTTTCAGCACGTGGATGGTTTGCGGGCCATCGCTGGTATCGCCGAGAACACGCGAGGTCGAAACCAAATACGTTCGGTCGAGCACGGGATGGATGTATTCGTCAGTCGCTTCGCCTGTGCTGCGGCAAAATGGACAGAACGTAAGCGGCGCGGTCTCGCCAAAAGCCAATAGAGCCGACATGTTGACGCCGATTAACGATCGCGGCGAAACTCCGATGAAGTCCGCGAGTGAACGGTTGATGCGAAGCACGCGGCCGGATTCATCATGCGCCACAATGAAATCGCTGATGGCGTCGAAGATTTCCGTCCAATGGCGGTTGGCATGGTCCATCCGCGTAAACAATCGCGAATTTTCCAGCGCGATCGACGCGTGCTGCGCCATCGCCTGAAGGAATTGCTGGTCTTCAATCGATAAATCGCCTGGCAGATTTGCCAAACACAGCACAGCGGCAGGTTCTCCGGATTGCGTCGACAATCTCAGCAGCGCGCAATTCGCCCAGCCTAACGACCCTGCCAGCGCCGGACCGATTAAATCGGGCGCGCTGGCGGCGACAAGCTGGTCATGATGCTTGAGCGTCGCTTCGCTGACGGCGGAAGCCAACCGACGGGCCAGCGGGTCATCCGCATCCTCGATCGCGTCCGTCGAATGGAGTACGGCAGTTTCCCATCCGTGGTCTTGACGCAAAGCCAACGCGTAAGAAGGAGCGCCAGTGAGCGCGGCAGCGCGGCTGGCGAAAGCCTGAGTAAACTCCCGGATCGAACGCAGCGAACCGACTTCAAGCGCAAGCTTCATCAGCGCCTCGGCACGATCTTTGTGTTGCTGCGAGGTATTCAGATTGCGTGCCACTTCCAGCGCCACGGAAGCTTGTGCGGCCAATGCGCGGGCACGGCGAATATCTTCCTGCGAAACTCCGGCGTGATCGTGGCGATCAAGGACGCCGAACATTCCCACGACTTGGCCTTGCGTGTCGAGTAACGGCACGGCCAGCAACTGCTTGATGTTCAGGCTCGCGATGCGCTCGGTGTTCGCTCCGGGAACTTTCATCAAGTCGTCAGTCCAGAACGCTTCGCGATGCTTCAACACTTGGCTCACCGGGCCATCGGTTAACGCCAAGTCGATTCGTCCGGATTCGCCTTGTTCAGCCTTCCAGCGCACATGAAAGACGCCGTCGGGTTCAAGCAGTCCGATACAGGCGCGGGCGTATCCAAGAAAATCGGAAGCATGCATGCAAAACTGCTGCATAAACTGATCGAGATCGCGAATGGAATTCAACTGCGACGCGATCGCCAGCAACTGGTGCACTTCATGCGTCTGCGCCTTGGCGGTGGCAAATAATTCGGAGTTAGTGAGCGCGACCGAACCTACGCCGGCAATAGCTGCGGCCAAAGACTTTTCTTCCTTGCTGAAGCCGCCGTCGCCGCGGGGATAAATCAGCGCCGCACCTTGGGTCGTCGCAGTGCGGAACGGCGCGGCAATCAGGATGCCAGCGGGCACCAGATCGCCCAACGAATGACTGGCTGCTTCGATAGAAATCGTGACGGGCTCTGCTGCCGCGATCGCTCGCGCCGCCACTTCGCCCGCGAACTGAAGTCCCTTGCGGTCGTAGCGGGCGCGCACCGAGTCAGCGAGATTCGCCGTTTCAGCCGCCACCGAGCGCAAAGCGAACCCGGATCCCTGCGAAACGAAGATGCTGACCACGCGCGTATGCAATGCAACCCGCAGCCGCTCCGCCATGGTTTGCACTACGGAAGACGCATCTGGCGCGGTTTGCAGGCTACGCGCGGTTTCCGCCAGAGCATCGGCGGAATTATTCTCCTGACGCTGCGGCGCGCTTTGCTGAACCTTACTCGCTTCGAGAAGACTGCCCAACTGCCCGGTCATGATCGTGGCCTTGGTTGCCAGATCATCATTAAAAAAATTCGAAACTTCGGTGTGCAGAAAAACCACCGCACCCTTGGCTTCGTTGGCGACAACTAGCGGCACCGCCATGATGGCGCGTCCGCGCAGTTCCGGGATCAGCAACTGTCGGTCGGGATCGAGGTAATTCATGTACACCGTCTTGCGGCGGCGCATCGCCTCGAGAACTACCTTTTCAGTTGTCTTTGGCTTGAACCCGCGAAAGCGGTCGGCAAAGAGTCCGTCAGCCTCGGTGGCCTGCAGTTCCCCGTCCGGGGTTAGCTGGAAAATATAGGTGCCCTGAATCTGGAAAAACACGCGCGAAGCGTGGCAGAAAAGACGGATCAAAATCGCCGGAGACTTGCTCTCCGCAGCCGCCGCCGAGAGCTGCAAAAGCAGCTTTTGAAAGGCCTCGTCGGAGCGCGAATTAGGGGGTTCCGCCATGGCTTTTCCGGTTTGTGTCGTCAGGCCTACGTTGAAACCTCGCACCTATCTCTAAGTAACTGAATATACGGGAAAAGTAAGTGGAAATCTCATTTTGAGCCAAGGTAATTACCCTCGGGGCTGCTCAACTTACAAATCTGCGCGCGTCTCAGAGCGAGAGGATCGGAAGCTCGAAGAGCGCTGCAAAAGCAGCTTCCATTGCCATCTCGAAAACGAAAGTAACCTGTTCTAAACCAGTTACTTACTGCGATATTAAGGTCACACCAAGGGACCTTTCTACAGCCTGGCATAGGCGTTGCTAGTAACTCACTGACGGAAACGTGTCGGGCTCGGACGTTGAGTTGGAGCGCTGCAAAATGACTATTGGCAAGAAACTCTACATAAGCTTTGGAGCGGTGCTGGCCATGGTGCTGGTGCTGTTCCTGGTGAATTATCTCGCCGTACAGCGCGAGCACAGCGCCAAAGCTGCCGCATCGCAGGCCTTGGAGCGCGCCGAGTCGACCGACAAGATCCGCTACCAGTTGATGCAGAACCGTCTTTTCTTGAGCAGCTATCTGCTCAGCGGCGATACCCGCATGGTCGACCGCATGCGCGAAGGAATTCAGTCACTCGATCAGGAACTGCACGTCGCATTGTCGTTGGCGGATTCCGACGAGCAGAAGTCAGCCTTAAATCGCGTCAAGCAAAGCGAGCAAAGCTGGACACAGGAATTTGCCAATCCGCTGGTCGACAAACGCAAGCAGGTGGACGGCGGAAATGCCACCGTCGCTGAGTTACAGATTTTTTATTTGCAGAAAGACGCATCGACCTGGCTGAAAAATACCACTGACTATCTCGACCAGGCAGACGACGAAAATCACCGCCTGCTGAATGAGCGCAAGAAATCTGACGAGACCGCCGCCACTGCCACCATCGGGATTGCGCTGGTCAGCACCCTGCTCTCGCTCGCGCTGGGAATCGCGATTGCTTACAGTTCGGCAAAGTCGATCAGCGAACCGCTGCACAACCTGATGACGGTAGCGCACCAGATCGGAACCGCTGGCGATCTGAACCACAAGATCGACTTCAAGCGTAACGACGAAATAGGGGAGTTGGGTAGATCGTTCTCGACGACGGTGAATTATCTGAAGGAGATGGCCACCGTCTCGGAGGAGATCGCCGGAGGAAACCTGACGGTTGAGGTTCGACCGCGATCCAAGGACGACACCCTGGGCAACGCCTTCTCGCGAATGGTACAGGGGCTCCGTAGTCTCGTGCGCAACGTTCGCGACGCAGCGTCGCAAGTAGCCAGCGCTTCCAACCAGGTCGCCGGAGCCTCTGACGAATCCGCAAAGATCAGTCTGCAAACATCGTCCGCCATCGATGAAGTCACCAGCACCATGCACGAAATGAGCGTCAACGTGCAGAACATGGTGAAGAGCACGCAGACGCAGGCGTCAAGCGTCAGCGAGACATCTGCGTCGATCGATCAGATGGTCGCGTCGATTCAGCGCGTGGCCGATACCGCGAAGGTACTGCTCGATATTTCCAATCGTTCGCGAGAAGAAGTGCACCTCGGAATTGCCACCATGGAAAAAGCCACCGAGGGTCTGACCAAGATCAACAACACGATTCGTTCTTCGGGACAGATCATCGACGTGCTTGGTCAACGTGCTGATGACATCGGCAAGATCATCGAAGTCATTGACGACCTGGCGGAGCAAACCAACCTGCTGGCGCTGAACGCCGCCATCGAAGCCGCCCGCGCCGGTGAGCATGGACTCGGATTCGCCGTGGTTGCCGACGAAGTCCGCAAGTTGGCGGAAAAGTCCGCGCAGTCCACCAAAGAAATTTCGGAACTGATCCAAAGCATCCAAAAAGAAGCGCGCAAGGCCGTTTCCAACATGGATCAAAGCACCGGTATCGTCAACGAAGGCCTGGAGCTTGGACAGGAACTGAACTCAGCCCTACGCAAGATTTCCAACGTGGTGACGGAGGTCTACAAATTCGCGCAAGAGATCGGCTCCGCGACGAACGAACAATCTCACGGATCCTCACAGATCGCCCGTGCTACGACTCGCCTGAATGAAATCACGCACGAGATTAATTCCGCGGTGGAAGAGCAGGCTTCCGGCGCGCAAGCCGTCGTCCGCGCCATGGAACGGATGCGCGAGTTGGTCCAACAGACAACCTCCGGCTCGACCGAGTTGGCTGCGTCGGCGGACCAGATGTCCAAGATGTCGCGCGAACTGCTCGACTTCATGGGCCGCTTCGCCTTGGAGCACAAAGAGCAAGGCGGACGCCGCAACGAAAGCACTTTCGTGGAAGAGGCCAACTGGCGCGCTGCAGCGGGGTCCCGTGGCTGAGAAAAAAGATTTCACTCAGCGTGAGCTTCACATCGTAGGTTTCCAGATCGGACGCGAAACCTACGGCGTGCCCATTACTTCGCTGCATGAGATCGTCCGTGTGCCGGAAATCACCGCGGTGCCCGACGCTCCTGACTATATGGAAGGTGTGATCAACCTGCGCGGCAAGATTGTTTCGGTCATCGACTTACGCAAGCGCTTCCATCAGAAACAGCCCGCCACTTCCCGGCGCAATCGCATTCTCGTGGTCGCATATAAAGGCCGGCTCTGCGGGCTGATCGTGGATTCCGCTTCCGAGGTCATCAAGATTCCCGCGGCCGATGTCGAACCCTCGACCACTGTTTTTCAGGATGGCGGATCGAACGCCATCACCGGCCTGGGCAAGTACAAAGGCAGGTTGATCGTGCTGCTGGATGTTTCGCGACTGCTCGATTCCGATCAGGTGGAATTGGTTTCCGCCGCTAATCTCGCGGCTGCGGTAGGACGGTCTTAAAAATGGCGGACGGGTCCATCACCACGGCCACGGTTCAGCTCAATAAATCCGAGCTGAAGCTTTTGCAGGCCCTCGTCTATCAGGAATGCGGCATGTACTTCGATGAGCGCCGCACACATTTCCTCGAAGACCGCTTGCAACGGCGCCTCAGGGAACGCCAGATAGATTCCTTCTACAGCTACTATCGCCTGCTGATTAGCGATCAGGGCCGTGAAGAACTGTCGCGCTTGCTGGAAGACCTTACCGTCAACGAAACCAGCTTCTTTCGCAACAAGGCGCAACTCGATCTTTTTCACAAATACATTCTCGAAGATCTGTTTCGTCAGAAGCACGAAGCCAAGCAGCACTCCCTGAAGATTTGGAGCGCCGGCTGCTCAACCGGACAGGAGCCTTATACCATCGCCATGCTGGTCGCAGATGGTCTGGGCTATTTCACCCTGCGCAATCCACCGGCGGTGGCTGCGACTTATCCAAAACCTCTGGTTCCGCTTCCCTGGAAGGTCGAGATTCGGGCCAGCGATATTAACTATTCGGTGCTACGGGCTGCGGAGAGCGGTATCTACAGCGAATCGCAGATGGCGTCGGTCGACTACAGCTATCGTCTCCGTTATTTCGACAAGCTGGGCGAGCGCTATGCGGTGAAGAAGACCGTGAAAGAGATGGTTCATTTCGACTTTCACAATCTGAAGACCGAATACTTGCCGCAAAACAACGACGTAATTTTTTGCCGCAACGTAATGATGTACTTCGACGAAGCGGAGCAGAAGCGCCTGATCGACAAGTTCGCGCGCTGTTTGAATCCCGGCGGATATCTGTTCGTGGGCCACGCGGAAAGCCTGCTGAATATCACCGACAAGTTCACCATGATTTACCGCAACAGCGGCACCGGCTACCAGAAAGTTGAGGCGCCGCGATGACGCTGTTTTCCGACGAGCGTGGAGCAGAACTACGGGCCCTCTTTTTTGAGAGCGCGCAGGAATTGCTGCAGAGTCTCAACGACGAAACCCTCAAACTGGAGCAGCAGCCCGGGGATCAGGAGACCATCCGCAGCGTTCGCCGGGCTATCCACACGTTGAAGGGCGACGCTGCCGCCTGCGGATTCCGCGAACTCAGCGAACTGGCGCACGAACTTGAAGATGCGCTGGCTCTGGAGAGTAGCTCGGCGGAATTTTCCCTGGTCGAGCTGGCCTTCACCGCCGCCGATACCTTTGAGGCGATGCTGGCAGCGTATCAACAAAACGTAGCTCCGCCGGATGCCGCGCCACTGCGCAAGATGATCGCGGCGCTGGTCGCTGGACCCACACAAGCTCAGCCGGAAGCCAAGAAGGCCTCGGCGGAATGGGATATTACCGACGCCGAACAACTCTCCATTCAGAAAGCGCTGGGCGGCGGAAATCTCGTCTACCGCGTCACCGTTCAGATCGACCCGGCGTGCGCCATGCCGATCGCGGCCCGTCAGTTGATATTGAATGCGTTGCAAACCTCCGGCGAGATTGTTGCGGAGCGCGAAAAAACCGCCGGAATCAATCGCCTGCAATTCTTGCTGGCCACACGGCAGACCGCGGAACAAGTGGCGACGAATTGCACTATACCTACCGTGGTTTCCGATGCGAACGTCACCGCGGTGAATAGCGTTGCGGTTGCGGAAGCCCCAGTGGCGGCTTCGACTGAAGGTTTAGATCCAGTTCCCACCACCGTCGAAAATACTCTACGTGTCGACGCCGAGAGAATCGACGCCGTGCTGAATCTTGTCGGCGAACTCATCATCGGCAAGTCGATGCTGCAACAGACGGTGCAGGATTTTCTGCGGCGCAATCCCAAAGACCCGCTGCGTGGACGTTTCACCGACGCCATGGGATTTCAGGCGCGCGTTCTGAACGACCTGCAACGTTCAGTGATGAAAATTCGGATGGTGCCGGTTGAGCAACTGTTTCGCCGCTTCCCGCGTATGGTGCGTGATGTCGCCCGGCAATGCGAGAAACAGGTTGACCTGGTCGTCAGTGGCGTTGAAACCGATCTCGATAAGGGTCTGCTCGATTCCGTTGCTGAGCCGCTGACCCATCTTGTACGGAATGCGATCAGCCACGGAATTGAAACCCCGGAAGAGCGCACCAAAGCCAGAAAGTCGCCGAGAGGCACGCTACGGCTGCATGCCTCGCATCAGGGCAACCAAGTCATCATAGAAATCAGTGACGACGGCCATGGCATCGATGCGCAAAAAGTTAAACTGCGCGCACTGCAAAAGAACCTGATCAGTGCGGAAGAAGCTGCGCGCCTTACCGAGCCCGAAATCATCGAATTGCTGTTCCGCCCCGGCTTTAGCACGGCGGAGCAAATCACGGAAATTTCCGGGCGTGGCGTCGGACTCGACGTAGTTCGCTCTGTGCTTCAGCGTTTGAAGGGTGTGGTCGATATTGAAACCAATCTCGGCCAGGGCACAACGTTCCGCCTCAGGCTGCCGCTGACTCTTGCCATCATCAAGGCTCTACTGTTCCGCGTAGAGGGAAGGCTCTACGCCGTGCCCTTAAACGCGGTGGCGGAAATTACAAGAGCACACGAATCAGACCTCCATCAGGTGAATCGCTACGAGGTATTGCAACTGCGTGGGCAGGCGCTGTCGTTGATTCGACTGGGACGTCCGCCGGTCGACGCCACGAAGAACCCAAGCAAGAAAATCTTTGTGCTGGTAATGTCGGTCGGCGACCGCAAGCTCGGCCTGATAGTCGACGCGCTTGAGAGCGAAGAAGAGTTAGTAATTAAAGCCCTCGACGACAACACTGTCGCAACCGATTTAGTAAGCGGGGCATCCATTCTTGGCGACGGGCGGGTTGTGCTCATCCTTAACCTAGCGGCGATCATCGAGCGTTCCTTCAAAGCCAGCAACGAACAAACCGGTGAAGTCACCTCAGGCTTGTTGCTTTCGCAATCCGACAAGGTGCGTTTGTCCATGCAGGCGGCGGGAGGTCACTCATGAACGATCCCGTACGCGTGCTGGTCGTCGATGATTCTGCCCTCATGCGGAAATTGATCCCGCAGATTTTGCAGACGGATAGTTCCATCCAGGTGGTCGGGACTGCCATGGACGGAATCTTCGGCCTGAAAAAAATCGAAGAACTCAAGCCGCAGGTGGTCACCGTCGATCTCGAAATGCCCGGCATGGGCGGCCTCGACATGCTGAAAGAAATCATGCGACGGCACCAGATCCCGGTAATCGTGGTCAGTTCGCATAGCAAAGAGGGCGCGTCAGTCACGCTGAAAGCTTTGTCCCTCGGGGCATTCGACTTCGTAGCCAAACCAGTCGACGTCTCCGCGCGCATGCCGGAAATCGCTCACGAACTGATTTCTAAGATCAAAGCCGCCGCGCAAAGCCGCGGGATTCGCGTCGCCCCATTCAACGGACTGAAATCCTCCGTCGTGAAATCCGAACACGGAGTTGCCGCGTCGCGCGTGGTCGCCATCGGAATTTCAACCGGAGGCCCGCAGGCGCTGCAATATTTACTCCCGCAGCTTCCCGCAGATTTTCCCTCCAGCATCTTGATCGTGCAACACATGCCCGAAGGTTTTACAGACATGTTCGCGCGCCGGCTGGATGAAATCTGCGCCATCAAAGTGAAAGAAGCGCAATCTGGTGACCAGCTGTTAGCTGGTCGCGCTTTGATCTGTCCCGGCAACCGCCATCTGAAAGTGAAGCGGCTGCCCTTGAGCGACGTCGTGGTGCTGAGCGATGAAGCCAAGGTCAACGGGCACCGTCCGTCGGCTGACATACTGTTCCGCAGCGTGGCTGCCGAGTTCGGTGACAAAAGCATCGCCCTGATCATGACCGGCATGGGCGACGACGGCGCCGAAGGCCTGGGCGCGGTACGGAGGGCCGGTGGGATCACGGTCGCGCAAAGTGAAGATTCTTGTGTGGTTTACGGCATGCCGAAGGCCGCCGTCGAGCGTGGTTACGCCAGCCGGGTGGTTAGCCTGGAGGCCATGAGTAACACATTAATTGCCCAGTGCATGACGGACAGAAATCCTGATTCCGGGCAAGTAACTTCGGTTTTTGGGGCAGCCGCCGGGACCCGGCGGATTTAGCCCAATGTACCGATAAGAAGTCCGCAAGGAGAAGTGTATGGAACAATTCGCACCAGTTCGGCGCAGCAAAGATGGCCAACCGGTCCGATATTTGATTGTCGACGATTCTGTGTTCGCGCGTAAAAACCTTGCCCGCATCGTCGAAGCATTTGGTGGCCAGCTCGCAGGAGAAGCCAGCGATGGCGTGATGGCGGTGTCGGAATACGAGCGTACCCGCCCGGACATCGTCCTCATGGATATCACCATGCCGCAGATGGAGGGCATCGAAGCTGCGGAGAAGATTGTGCAGAGCCATCCCGAGGCGCGCATTGTCATGGTGTCGTCCGTCGGCTATCAGGAAAATATTGTCGCCGCCTTGCAACGCGGGGCGAGGCATTTCGTACAGAAGCCGGTAAAGCCGGAAGTGCTCTACGAAGTGATCAAGTACGTATTAGGAGAAGACGGCACCGCGGCCTTGGCTGCGGGTGCAGGGGCCTAGTCATGAAGATGGAACTGATCCAGCCGTTTATCAACGCCGCGGACGCCGTGCTGGCTCAGGGGTTGCAGTCTCCAATTTCCATCGGCAGTATCAGCATGGAGGAGGAGACCTATCGCAGGAAAGGTATCGCCGCCCTCATCTGGCTGACTGGAGATATCGAAGGTCGCATCGTTTTCGACCTCGATCCGAGGACAGCAACTCAGATCGCCAGTAATTTTTCCGGGACACTCCTACCCGCGTCGGACCAGATGGTGCGCGAAGCGGTCTGCGAACTCGCCAATCAAGTAGTGGGAAATGCGGTCACGACCCTAAACGATTTGGGATTTCATTTCCGCGTTCATCCGCCGGTACTGCACACCGCCGAACAGGGCACTCAGAACAGCGAAGATACCGAAGCGATGGTCCTGAGTTTTGAGACGGAAAGCGGAAACATCTTCATGAATATCGCCCTGCGCTACAGCGAAGGAACAAAACTTCCGCGCTCCATGGGCGCCGCTGCCGGACGATAGCTTCACTTCTCTGCGCTCGCCACCCAGTAATAATCCAAACTCTGTGGCTCGTACGTTCCCAGATAAGAAACTCTGCGTCCAGCGGTGAGGCCCTTGATTGCAGTCTCTGAGCCGATGGGCGCGACCACTACGTGCTCTACCGCGGGAATTTCTCCCGTTTCATAGCGCGAGATGGTTTGATTGCGATAGAAGGCGAGACCGTATTCAGTTTGGCGGGTGACTTTGAAGACTGCGGTCGGCAAGACGCCGTTCTCCATGCGCTGGATTTGTGTCGCCAGCGGGCGCGTCGAGAGACTGCTGTCAACAGCGGGTGCGCCGATGCGGAGCAGCGCGGCGACCGCCACAGCTACCGGGATCAGTGTCACAAAGCGGAGCACTTTCCAGCCCGGCTGGCTTCTTAAGGTGAAAAATATTCCGGCTGCAAGAGCGATGGCGAAGCCAGAGGAGATCAGAGTAGCCTGCCCTAAAGGCAGGTGATGCTGAAAAAGTATGTACTGGATCATAAGCGCAGGCACTACCGGTACGGCCGCCACCAGCGCGTGAACCGCAGTAAGAATTGCGCCGGGATGCTCATCGATATGGCGGCGCAGAAACTCAGTCACGAGCAGCGCGCCAGCGGGCAGCGCGGGAAGAATATATCCCGGAAGCTTCGAACGGGAGATCGAAAAGAAGAGGACGGGAATCAATAGCCAGATGAAAAGGAAGACACTGAAGGCATCCTCAGAGCGCGCCAGTTCCCGTTTCTCCGTCCACCAGCCGCGGGCGATTTCCACGACGGCGGCTACGGTCAATACGATCCAAGGGACCAACTCCAAGAGCACAACCGGCAAGTAGTACCAGAACGGCTGATGATGGCGGTAGAGGTTGGTTCCGAAGCGCGCGAGGTTGTGCTCAAGAATAAAGACGCGGAAGAATTCCGGCGTGCGTATTTGGACTGCGATGTACCACGGCAAGGCCACCGCAAAGAAGACAAGAATTCCCGGCAGCCAAAGCGTTCTCTTCAGTAAAGACCATTCGCCTTTCGCGCCGGCGAAGAGGATCACGATCACCGCTGCCAGCGCTGGCGCCACCGGCCCCTTGGCCAACGTTCCGACGCCAAGGAACCCATAGAAAACCGCGAGGTACTTTTTTTCTCCGATCTCATGCCAGGCGAACCAGCCGAGCAGCGCAATCGTGAAGCTGGCAGCCAGAGCCATATCCATGGAAGCGGCGCGAGCAAAGGCGATGATGCCTGCCGCCGAAGCTGTCATCAGCGCGCCATCCAACCGCATTCTTGATCGGAAGCGGCAAAGGAATAAATAAACCGCAATCACCATCAACGTGGCGTCAATCGCGGATGGCAGCCGCGCCGCCCAATCGCTCACGCCGAAGACGCTGTACACCACCATCGCCTGCCAGTAATAAAGGACCGGCTTTTCCAGCCAGGGTTTTCCGCCGAGAACCGGTGTGATCCAGTCATGACGAGCCAGCATCTCGCGCGCGACCTGGGCATAGCGAGGCTCGTCGGGGCCGGTTAGTCCGAAATACGCGAGGCCGAAGAAGAAAAGAAATGCGCAGAATCCTGCTAACAGCAGCCAGTCGGTAGCGTAGCGGCGAGGATTTTCCATAGATCCGGGAATCGCCCAGACATTCTAAGCTGGATTATTGAATGGAAGGAAATTTCAGGCGGGAGATAACTTGTTCGACCGCCGCAGGCAGCGGGCCGGGTAGTGAGCATCCGCTGGCGGATTTGTGCCCACCGCCGCCGAATCCTTCCGCGACCGTGGCGACGTTGATGTCACCTTTGCTTCGCAGGCTCACGCGGTAGCGGCCGTCAGGCAGCTCGCGGAAGAATGCAGCCACCTGCACGTCGTGGATCGACAACGCGTAGTTCACGATGCCTTCGCAATCCTCTTCTTTCGCGCGGCTGCGCTCCATCTGTTCTTGCGTCACGGAGATCCAGGCCAGCGTTCCGTCGCGGTGAAGGTTCGACAGAGCCGCCCCCAGCAGGCGCATCTTCGCCGTGGAATGTCCGAAATAAATGCTGCGCGCGCAACGCGCGGGATCGGCGCCGGCAATCACTAACTCACGGGCCAATTCAAACGTATGTTCGTTGGTGCCTTCGAACATGAAGGAGCCTGTGTCGGCCAACACCGCGGTGTAGAGGCAGGTTGCGACCTCGGGGGAGATCTTGGCGCCTGCTTCCTTCGCCAGACGATATACGAGTTCAGCAGTCGCAACGGCTTTGGGATCAATCCAGTTCACATGCGCGAAGGGGCGTCCGCTGACATGGTGATCGATGCTAATTAGGAAGTGATCTTCCAACCCTTCGAGGCGGGTACGCTGCACACTGTCGCACTCGAGGATGATGGCGGCTTCGTACTCTCCATTAACCCGCTCTGCCTGGACGACGGTTTCCGCGAAGGGAAGGCGCTGGTAAATTCTGGGAACGCTGTCGCGCAAGACGACTTCGGTCCGCTTGCCCAACGAGCGGAGAATTTGACTGCATGCAAGTGCCGAGCCGATCGCATCGCCGTCGGGGCGAGCGTGGGAAGTCAGTACAAACCGGTCGCGCATTTCGATTTGTTTTAAGACTTCGCTCAGCATTATGGATCTCGCTTCGCTCGCGCGACGGGTGGGACACCCAACCTACGTAAGCGGTTTGCTACCACGCTTCTTCGTCCGCTCCAACAACTCGCCAATCCTCGCTTCGTACTCTCGTGACCGGTCCAATTGGAAAATCAGTTCCGGCGCCCGCCGCAAATGCAGGCGCTCGGCCAACTCGTGACGGATGAAGCCTGCCGCGCCGAGCAATCCCTGCATCGACTTGGCCGCTTCGTCGTCGTCGCCTTGCACGACGATGAAGACACGCGCCGAGCGCGAATCGTCCGCGAGTTGTAACTCACTCACATTCACGAGGCCGATTCTCGGGTCGGCAAGTTCGCCTTCCAGAATGGTCTCTATTTCTTCCCGCAAGGCCTCAGCTAGACGCTCGCGATGGTACCTCTGGGCCCGCTTCTCCAACCCACACCTCTGATAAAACGGATGAGCATAACAGAAAAACGGTTGCAAGAGGACGCGTTTTCCAGCGCGAAAGTAACTCTAATAAGGATGTCCCATCGTCGCCACCCCCGCCACAGACGCAAAGGACGCGACACGAGAGGGACAAGCTTTACAGGTATTCGACGAACGAATCAGACACATCGGCGCCGTTGTTGTTTGCGATTTTGATTGCCTGGCGTTCCACATTTTTCATCAGGCCGTCCAGGTAGTCGCGTGAATCAGAGACGCTCACCACGCCTACGGTGGCGCGGTTCCATAATTCGCTGGCGTCCAGTTCGGCTACGGCTACGTTGAAGTGAGCGCGCAGGCGGTCTTTCATACTACGAAGGACTTGCCGCTTGTCTTTCAGGGATTGAGCGTGCTCAATGCTCAACTCGATAGTGAGGAAGGCTATCAAGAATCCGTCGTTCGTCGTTGGTCTTTGGCCGTTGGGGTCTTCCACGGCGGGGGGGGACACAAGGTCCTTCGGCTTCGCCCGGGACGATTGATTTTTAGGGCACCGGCAAAAGCCATCGGCTTAGGGCCAACGACCAAGAACGACCGACCAACGACCTTCTTACGCTATCGCTTCCGCCGCTATCTTCTCCGTCAGGAAGGCTTCGATCACGTCGCCGGCCTTGATGTCGCCGTAGCCTGCGATGGAGATACCGCACTCCATGCCGTTGCGGACTTCGCTGGCGTCGTCTTTGAAGCGGCGCAGCGATCCGACTTTGCCTTTGAAAACCTGCACGCCGTCGCGCAGTAACCGTACTTCGGAGTCGCGCTTGATGATGCCGTCCGAAACCTGGCATCCGGCGATGGTACCCATCTTCGGGATGCGGAAAGTTTCTTTCACGTCGGCGCGGCCCTGGTAGGTCTCTTTGAGTACCGGATCGAGCAGGCCGGTCATGGCGCGCTTGATCTCGTCCTGTAGCTCGTAAATGATCGAGTGCAGGCGGATGTCAACTTTCTCCTGATCGGCCACTTCTTGTGCGTTACGCTGCGGCCGGACGTTGAAGCCGATGACGATGGCATTCGACGCCGACGCCAGCAGCACGTCGCTTTCGGTGATAGCGCCAACGCCCGCACGCAACAGCTTGAGGCGGACTTTGTCGTTCGAGAGCTTGGTCAGAAGGTCGCTAAGGACTTCGATCGACCCCTGGACATCGCCCTTGAGAATGATGTTGAGTTCTTTCGTTCCAGCGGATTTGATCTGTTCCGCCAGGCCTTCGAGCGATACGCGGGAACTCTTGGCCAGGGTAGCTTCGCGCGCCTTGGCTTCGCGGTACTCGGAAATTCCGCGAGCCCGGTCGCGATCGGCGACGACCACGAATTGATCGCCAGCCTGCGGTAAAGCTTCCAAGCCGAGAATTTCGACAGGTGTAGACGGTGGCGCTTCTTCGATTGTGTTGCCGCGGTCATCGAGCATGGCGCGAACTTTGCCGTACACGTTGCCGACTACAAAGTTGTCGCTGGCGCGCAAGGTTCCGTTTTGCACCAGGACTGTGGCCACGGGACCGCGTCCGCGATCAAGCTTGGCTTCGAGCACTACACCGGTTGCCGGGCGGTCGGCCGTGGCCTTGAGTTCTTGCAGGTCGGCGACCAGGCAGATCATTTCCATCAACAGATTGAGGTTGGTTTTCTGTTTCGCCGAGACGTCGACGAATACCGTGGTGCCGCCCCAGTCTTCCGGCATCAGGCCGCGATCCGCCAGTTGCTTTTTCACGCGGTCAGGTAGCGCGCCAGGTTTGTCGATCTTATTTACCGCAACAATGATCGGCACTTCGGCCGCGTGCGCGTGATCGATAGCTTCAATGGTCTGTGGCATCACGCCGTCGTCGGCTGCGACAACGAGAACAACGATGTCCGTCGCTTTCGCTCCGCGCGAACGCATGCGGGTGAAGGCTTCGTGACCCGGCGTATCGAGGAAAACGATCTGGCGTCCGTATGCGGGAGACTGCTTATCGACGACCGCAACTTTGTAGGCGCCGATGTGCTGGGTGATTCCTCCGGCTTCTCCGCCGGCAACGTTGGTGAGGCGGATGGAGTCGAGCAGCGTCGTCTTACCGTGATCGACGTGGCCCATGATGGTGACGACGGGCGGACGCGTTCCGGTTTCCGGCGCGGTGCTCTCGGTTGTGCCTTCTTCGACTTCCTTCGCCTGGTTCTCTTCGAAGGTGATGACGTTGGTATCGGCGCCGAAGAAGCGCGCCATCTCGATGGCGAGCTCCGGATCCAGGTTCTGGTTGATGGTCGCGAATGCGCCGCGCGACAACAGACGCGCGATCAAATCTTTCGCGCGGATATCGAGCTTCTCCGCGAGATCCTTAACGCTGATGCCTTCGGTGATTGTGATGCTGCGCGTGATTGGCGCAGGCTCGTTGGAGAGCGACATCCGCGGTGGCGGAGTGTAGCCCTTCATTGGGCCTTCTTTTATTCCGCGCGGAACATAGCGCTGGCCAGGTCGGCGCGCGGGCGCTCCGGGGCGGCTTCCGGGACGCACTGGTCCCGGCGGCGGCATGCCCGGTCCTGGACCAACACCCAGGGGACGGGTCCCGGTCGGCGATGACCGCGTGGGATGCATGGGACGGCGCTCTCCCGGACGAAGCGGAGGCCGCGTACCCATCGGAGCGCCACCTGGACGGGGACGCTGAAAAATCGGCTGGCCGGGGACAGGACGCCCAGGCACCGGACGAACCGGCGCTCCGGCGGCGGCTTGCGGCGGAATCGGTGCCTTGTACACCGGACGCGGTCCGGTCTGCGGCATGATCATGCGCGGCGCAGGCCGGCTGGCGATCGGCATTCCCGGACGAACAGTAGGGGCAGCCGTCTGGCCCGGAACTGGTGGCGCTGCCGGACGCGGCGCTACGGGCGTAATCGTAGCGGTCGGCGCGGCCACTACCGGGGGCGGCTGCACCGCAACTGGCGGCGGAGCTTGTGGTTGAGGCGGCGCAGGTGGTGGCGGAACTACATTGACGGGACGCGGCCCGGTGTGCGGCAAAATCATGCGCGGCGCAGGCGGTGGTGGCGCTGCCGGAGGCTTGGGAGCAGTGGGCGTAACCGTCGCGGTGGGCGCGGGAGCGGCGGTCTTTACTTCGACAGTAACCGGTGGAAGTGTAGGACGCGGCGGCGCGGGTGGCGGAGTTACAGGGGCCGCAGGCTGTTGCTTGCTGATGATTGCCTTCAGGACATCTCCGGGCTTCGATATGTGGGAAAGATCGATCTTGGTCTTGATTTCGTCTGGCTCGACGCGGCTGCTGCGGGCGCTCTTGTTTGACACTTGCGATTCGCTGGACGAGCGGAAATGCGCCCGGACCTTCGCCGCTTCGTGTTCTTCAATGGAACTGGAGTGCGTCTTCTTCTCGGTTACGCCGACCGCTGTGAGTGCGTCGAGAATGGCCCTGCTTTTGACTTCCAGTTCTCTAGCCAGATCGTTGATTCGAATCTTGCTCATCCGCCCTATCTTTCCTCTTGGACTGTCCCGCTAAGTCTTCATAGCAACCTCACGGAGTCAGTATCCCAATGCTCGCGATGTGAATCGCATGTTTTTAGTCTCGTGCTTTTCGCGTGGAGACGTTGCTTCGCTACGTCTCGAGCAGCGTTCGTGCCGCTGCGACGGAGCCGAGCTACGTCTCTACACTTCTTATTCTTTGTGTTCTTCCGTGCTGGGTTCTGCCGCGACTACTTCTTCCGCAGGCGATGCTTCTTCAGCCGACTGCTCCGCCTGAACTTCTTCCGAGGCGGCTACTTCAATCGCTTCGCCGGATTCTTCGGCGACCGCGCCCTCTTCCAGCGACGTCCCTTCCTGCTCAGGAAGCGCTTCTCCCTCGGGCAGTTCGGAGATTACCTCGCCACCGTCCAGTGTGGCGAAGTAATTATTGACCGCCAAACTGATTTTTTCCACTGTTTTGGGGCCAATTCCTTCAATAGCTTCGAGCTGCTCGGGCGTCATGTCGGCCAGGGCTTCGACCGTGGTAACCCCGGCTGCGCCCAGCTTTTCGACCAATCCGTCACCGAGGCCGGGAACGCTTTCCAGCGGGGTGTAGCTCGGCGTGACCAGGGCCGACATCTGCAGTTCGACTTCCTGACGCTTCTCTTCCTCGCTCTTGATGTCGATCTTCCATCCCAAAAGCTTGGCGGCCAGGCGAACGTTCTGTCCCTTCTTGCCGATGGCAAGCGAGAGCTGACTGTCGTCGACCACAACCTCTAAGTGCTTGTCGGACGAATCGACCACAGTGACGCGGCTGACTTTCGCCGGCTGCAATGCTTTCTCGGCGAACGTGACGGCGTCTTCGTGGTACTCGATGATATCGATCTTTTCGCCGCGCAGTTCACGGATGATCGACTGAACGCGCATACCCTTCATACCCACACAGGCGCCCACTGCGTCGACGTCCTTGTCTTTGGACATGACAGCGATCTTAGTGCGCTCTCCGGCCTCGCGCGCGATGGCGCGAATCACTACAGTGCCGTCGTAGATTTCAGGAACTTCGGTCTGGAATAAGTGCTGCACTAACTCCGGCGCGGCGCGCGAAACCACAACGCCCGGCCCCTTCGAAGCGCGTTCCACACGCGCGATGGTCACGCGGACACGCTCGCCGATGGCGAACGATTCTAGGCGCGACTGTTCCTTGCGCGGCATGCGGGCTTCGGCTTTGCCGATATCGAAAATGACGTCCGGGCCTTCAATGCGCTTCACCGTCGCGTTTACGATTTCGTTGACGCGCCCGATGTACTCGTTGTAAACCGTATCGCGCTCGGCCTCGCGAACCTTCTGGAAAATCACCTGCTTGGCGAGTTGCGCGGCAATGCGTCCGAGAATGCCTTCGGTTTCCTTGGCGAAGTACACTTCCCCGCCAACTTCAACCTCGGCATTGAGCTTGCGCGCGTCTTCCAGAGAGATTTGCAAGACGGGGTCTTCTACTTGTTCCGGCCCCTCGACCACCACCCTCACCGCAAAGGCGCGGATCTTCCCCGTTTCTTTGTCCAGCTCGGCGCGAAGGTTTTCCTGGGTCTTGTAGTATTTGCGGGTGGCGACGACAATCGCGTCTTCCACCGCGCCCACTACAATCTTCGGATCGATGCCCTTCTCCCGGCTTAAGGCGTCAATGGTGTTGTAGAGCTCACTTGCCATAATCTTTCCTGGGTGACACCAGTTTCAGGTTTCGGGTTTCCAGTTTCGCGAAACTTGCAACTTTGAAACTAAATTCCTGGCACCAAGTTCTCTGAGTTACAACCGTCTCGAGCTTCCAGTTTCAAACCTTCGCGAAACTCGAAACCAGAAACTCGAAACTAGATCTCGGGTACTAAGTTCGCTTTCTCGACGTTATCGAGTGCGATCTCCAACTGCTGGGGCCCAGCCGCAGCTTGCGGTTTCTTCTTGTTCTTGGGAGGCGCGAGATCTAACGTGATCCGCCCGTCCTGAAAAGCTTCCAACCGCCCCTCGAAGTGGCGATTGCCGTTCAGCGGATCGCGCGTCATCAGCTTGACCCGACTGCCGACGAACCGCTCGAAGTCCGCCGCCCTCGATAATTTTCGGTCGAGGCCTGGAGAGGAAACCTCCAGCACGTACGCCCCCGGCACCGCGTCCTCGACATCCAGAATGGTGCCGACTTCGCGGCTAAGGTTGGCGCAGTCTTCGTGCGTTACCCCGCCCTGTTTGTCGATGAAGATGCGCAGCATGCGGCTTTTGCCGCCACCACGGAATTCAACTTCGACCAATTCCAATCCGCTGGAAAGGGCGACGCGTTCCGCGATTTCCCGCACCCGCTCGATCTCAAGTGCCATTAAATCAATTACTTGGGGAATTGAGCCGCAGTACCGATTTGAGAACAAACTAAAAAGTGGGCTTGCGCCCACTGGTGTGTTCCGCCAAAAGTCGTGGTACTACACAACAGTTCCAGCTATGAATATACGCCCGGCTCCGGCAAAAGACAAACCGGGAAGAACCTCACAAAAGCGGGGTTTTCGAGGCAATAGAAGGGTAGCAACGTCGTCTCCCGGCTCTACCCGGGTGCATCTATCGCGGTACCGTCCCATTCAACGTGCCCATGAAGCCGGTCCGGTTGTCGCGGACGACCAAGCGCACTTCGTTGCT
Source organism: Terriglobales bacterium (assembly GCA_036271375.1). Taxonomy (GTDB): domain Bacteria; phylum Acidobacteriota; class Terriglobia; order Terriglobales; family Acidobacteriaceae; genus DATBAT01. Next base: position 27,826 of record DATBAT010000373.1, on the reverse strand, counting down.
ATCTCCCGGCTTGGCGTCGAGGTCCATTTGCAGGAGAATTCCCTGCTTCTGGATTTTCTCGTAGGTGGCGGCGTCGAACGCCTGATCGACTTTCTGACTTAAGTTGCCGAGCATTTTGCCGTCGGGCGCGAACAGCGTGGCGTAAAAAACAATATTCACTTTTTTGCCGCCGCCGGAAGCGTCCTCCACCGAGATGGTGTTGGGGTCTACCAGAAAAGTGACGTTGATCTTGCCGTTGTTGGCAGGCTTGACCTGGGCGCTGAAGGTCACCTGCGTGTCGGGGGCGCGGTCCGCGAGAGCTTCCGCGACTTCCTGGTCGGGTTTTCGGTCCTTCACGTTCGATGGATCGACGGCGAAATATCCCCGGCGATAACGCGCTTCCATGCCGTCGTGATTCATCTTGATCTTGAGGGAGCGGTACTTACCGTCCCACTTCTTATCCTCCGGATAGTAGCCAAGGGTGTACGAAGACGAGGAATCGGCGAGCGCGTTGACAACTCCAATCTCAATTTCGTTCTGGTTGACGTAGGCGATGCCGCCGGTTTCGCTCGCCATTTCTCGCATGGTTTCCTGGCTGGCTTGCGCATCCGACATGCGGACCTCTGCGGCTCCGCCAAAGTTGTAAGGACCGCCGTTGTCCTTTTGTTCCTCAATCGGATCCACGGCGGTCATCAGCCCGCGAGCGTCAATCGGATAAATCGCGATCTGTGCGCTGGCTAGTTGCGACTGTACCTGACGCACCTCCATGAGGTGGAGGCCGCGGTCATTGCTGGCGGCTGAGCCGGCAGACCGCGCACCCAGCCCCAATGGACTAATCGTGGGCAAGCTTTCCTCAAGCTCCGCTTCGCTGACTGACCGGTTTCCCGGTATCAAGCTGAAGGGGAATGCGGCGGTGACCCAGACGATATTTTTCCTTCCGGGAATGCCGGACAACATGCGCGACAGGGATCGCATGGCCTGCAAAGTGATATCGACCCGGCGTTCCGTCTGATAGCTGAGCTGAACATCCTGAAAACTTCTCAGTGCGTTCACCAGCGCCGCAGTCGCCTCTGCTCCCCGTCCCCCATTGACCGCACCGAGGCTATTGGTTGCGGGAGGCGCTGGCGCCTTCGCCAACTCGGGCTGTTGCGGGTGGTAAATTTCGAGCGCCTTTTTCAAGACCTCAGGATCACTGGTGAAGTCTTGCAACAAGTTCAGAGAGTTGGTCAGCGTAAAGATGGCTACACGTTGACCCGGCTTGTATTGCTCTTTCACAAACTTCAGCATCTGTTGGCGGGCGTACGCCTGATCTTTGAACTCGGCGTTGGCCGCATCCAGCACCAGCACCGTCGGCGGGCCTCCGGAATTGCGGAACTCCGGGCGGTTGGAGAGAATTCCCGGGCCAAGCTGGGGCGACTCGGAGGCTTTGGCGTCGGTTGGCGGAGTAAACAACGCGATTTTCTGCGTCTTGCCTTTCTCCTGCAACACAAAGTCTTCGGCCTTGAGGCCGGTCACTTTTTTGCCGCTCTTGTCAGTCACCACAACGTCGACTAACACCAGCTTGGTGGTCACACGAATTGTAGGAGGCGGCTGTTGACTTGTGTCCGGGGCTTGAGCCCCTAAGGCTGATGCGAATAGAGCTACAAAGAATGCGGCGGTTACAGAGCGAGAAGTGGGCATACGCCTCCCTTACTTCCACAACTGGGAAGATGACTGGGGACTCTATCGCGGAAGATGCGGTCTTGCAATAGGTTCTTGAGGGACAACAACGAACCTATGTAGAAACGTTGCTTCGCAACGTCTTACGCAGAGCCGATTCGAGGCTAGCGGAGCTACTTCTCTACATACGCTTTTTTCGCGAATAGGATTTCACGTAGTCAGGCACCACGATTGCAGGATCAAGCCGGGCGTCTTTGATTGGGTCTCCAGGCAAGGTTTCCAGTGGGAGGACCCCGGCCCAGACTGGAAAGCTGTAATCAGGCTCGTCGTCCACCGCTGATCCTTGTCGCACTTTGGCAGAAAATTCTTCGATGGGAACACGCAGCACCGTCGTGGCTTTCAGTTCCTTTTCGTTAGGTTGGCGGGCGGCTTCCCAGCGTTGCGGCAGGATGTGATCGGACAGAACCTTCAACGCAGCAACTTTTTCCGTCTGTTCCCTTACGGCGGTCGCCGTGCCCAGCACGACTACTGACCGGTAATTCATCGAGTGATTGAACAGGGACCTCGCCAGCACCAATCCATCCAACAAAGTCACAGTGATGCAAACCGGGATACCTTCATCGATGCGCTTGAGCATGCGGCTGGCGGCAGATCCGTGAATGTAGAGGACGTCGCCCTCGCGGCCATACGAGGTCGGGATCACGTAGGGCTGTCCGTCGACTGCGAAACCCACGTGGCAGATGAAGGCTTCATCAAGAATCTGGTAGGCGGATTCGCGGTCATAAACTCCGCGTTCCGGCTCGCGAATCACGCGAGTACGTGGAGTGGGGGTGGACATGGCGGTTGTCTCCAAGTGGTGGAGAAAAGTGTAGCAGGGGATGTGGGTCGGACACTCTTGTCCGACTGGCGCGTGGCAAGGACCTCGCCTGTAGTGATGACTTCGCGTGGACGGGTTCGGGGAGCGGCAGTGTCCACCCCACACAATTATCGTTTACGCGCCTAGCGGCATGTGAACGATCTTTTTCTGGATGGCGTACGTCACTAACTGGGCGGTGTTGTGGATCTGCAATTTGCGCATCAGGTTGAACTTGTGAGCCTCAACTGTTTTCGCGCTCAAAGAAAGCGAATTCGCCGTCTCTTTGACCGAGCGGCCTTCCGCCAGCATCTTCACAATTTCCCGCTCGCGCGGAGTCAATGAGTCGAAGCGCGTCGTGCGCGGGCCCTGCTCTTCCTGCGGGTTCAAGACTTTCTCCAGCACTCTCGGACTCAGATATTTCCGTCCGCGAGAAACTTCGCGCACCGCCTCCAGCAATTCCGGCGCCGGCACGTCTTTCAACATGTATCCCGAGCCGCCTGCGTCCAAAGCTTGCAGCAGATATTCCTCATCCTCATACATCGTTAGAAAGATGACACGAGTGCCAGGCCAGTTCCTGTCGATCAATCGCGCGGCCTCAAAGCTGGAGAGGCCCGGCATGCCTACGTCCATCAACACGATGTCCGGGACGAGGTCGCCTACCTTCTCCAACGCTTCTGACGCATCGTTGGCTTCGCCGACCACTTCGATTTCCGGGTCTCCGGCCAGCAACTGGCGGATCCCGTCACGAAACAGCCGGTGATCGTCAACGATGAGGCAGTTAATGGGCATGGGAGTAATTGCCCTCACCGTCGGATTCAGAAATTAACTGCGGAGTCTTCAGCGCAAAGTCCGAATGCGGCTCTGGGGTTACGGGCAAAGTGATTCTTAGAACCGTACCCTTGCCCAATTCGGATCGCACACGGAGTTTGCCACCCAAGGCGGTAATGCGCTCACGCATTCCCCACAGACCAAAGCTGTTGGATTGCGTGCACTTCTTGCGGGTGAATCCGATGCCATCGTCTTCCACCAGCAACCGAAGGGAGCCGTCGCCATCTTCCAGCGAAACCCGGAAGTGGGTAGCGCGAGAATGCTTGGCGATGTTGTGCAACGCTTCCTGCACCGAACGGTAAATCGCGAGTTCGACTTCCGCATCGAGGCGCGGCAATCCAGGAGGAAGATGAAGGTCGGCTTTCAGCCCGGTGTTGCGGCTAACATCACGAACTTCTTTGCGAATAGCCGGCAGCAGTCCCAGGCGTTCGAGAGTCTGGGGAGAGAGCCGTCCAATGATGCGGCGCAAATCTTCAATGGTGTGGTCGAGAAGGCCGAGAGCTTCCTGAACTTTGCTCTGGGATTCCAGATCTAACTGGCCCGCACCGAGCATTCCCAAATAGAGGCGCAACACCATCAGCCCCTGGCCAGTGCCATCGTGCAGTTCGCGGCTGATCCTTTTGCGTTCTTCTTCCTGGGCGCGCACCAAGTGACGCGAAACTTCCGACACCGGCGTCAGAGGAACATCATCGGCATGGACAGGCTTCCGCCCTTTTGCAGGAATTGAAGACACGAGTCCAATCCTCACGGCCAGAGAGAGTAGGACGAAGACGCTGCCCAGTGCAGGATGGCTTGGGACTGGGGCAGCAAGCTGTCTTCATTCTAAACACATCACTAAGACGATGGCTACCCAAAGGCCCGAAAAAACCGGCTTCATAGTGCCGAGTTCCTTTATTTGCAGCATCATCGGATACAATTCAACCGATGCTGCGCTATTTCACCTCAGGAGAATCACACGGCGAGGCCCTGGTAGCCTTCCTTTCCGGCCTGCCTGCGGGCTTGAAAGTCGACCAGAAATTCCTCGACCGCGAACTTTGGCGCCGCCAGCAGGGCTTCGGCCGCGGCGGCAGAATGAAGATTGAAACCGACAAGGCCCACATTCTGTCTGGTGTGCGACATGGGGCCACGATCGGTTCGCCCATCGCCGTGATGCTTCAGAATCGCGATTGGAAAAACTGGGAAGAGTCGCTGCCGGTTGAGCCGGGCGATCCCGCGAAACATAAACGGGTAGCATCGCCGCGTCCGGGCCATGCCGATCTAGCCGGCGCGCTCAAGTACAACTTTTCGGAGGCACGGTATGTTTTAGAGCGAGCCTCGGCCCGCGAGTCGGCGGCGCGAGTGGCTATCGGCGCACTGGCGAAATTGTTTTTGCAAGAGTTGGGAATTGAAGTTCTAAGCCACGTAGTCGCCGTGGGCAAGACGATCATGGAACGTGAGGTTCCCTGGGACCGGATCAGGCCTTTGTGGGACAAGCAAGAAGTATTGCTGAACTGCGCCGACCCGGAAATCGAACAGCGCATGAAGGGCGAAGTGGACCAGGTCCTGCGTACTGGAGACACTGTCGGGGGCGTGTTTGAAGTGGTCGCCCACAACGTGCCGCCGGGGTTGGGAACCTACGTACAGTGGGACGAAAGGCTCGACGCGTTGCTGGCGGCGGCGGTGATGTCCCTGCAAGCCGTAAAGGCGGTCGAAATCGGCGCGGGCGTGACCGCGGCGTACGCGGCGGGTTCCGCGGTGCACGATGAGATTGGCTACGGCACGGACAATAAAGAAGGGTTCACCGAGTTCACCAGGCCGCGTAACAATGCCGGTGGAATCGAAGGCGGTACATCCAACGGAGAAGAAATCCGTGTACGCGGATATTTGAAACCGATTTCCACACTGAGGCGTCCGTTACAATCGGTCGATTTCACGAGTCGTGAACCGGTGAAGGCGGCATACGAACGCTCCGATGTCTGCGTGGTGCCGGCGGCCGGCGTTGCCGCCGAAGCTATGGTCGCGTTGACCATGGCGCGGGTCGCGCTGGATAAATTTGGCGGCGATTCGATGGTCGAAACTTTGCGGAATTTTCACGGCTACCGCGAACAACTGAAGAACTACTAATGATTTATCCCATCGTGAAGTTTGGAAATCCAGTCCTCGAGCGGCCGGCTGAAGCCGTGAAGGACTTTGACGGCGAGCTGAAAAAGCTGGTCGAAGATATGTTCGAATCGATGTACGCCGCGCACGGTGTGGGACTCGCCGCGCCGCAGATTGGCCTGTCGAAACGGCTGGCGGTGATCGACGTAACGTTCAAGGAAGATCCCGACGCCAAGCTGGTGCTGGTCAACCCGGAGATCATTCACACCGAGGGCAAGCAGAGCCAGAGCGAAGGCTGCCTGAGTATCCCGGATTTTCGCGAGCCGGTGTCGCGGCCGAAAAAGGTCACCGTCCGCGCCCAGGACGTCAATGGAAAGTGGTTCGAAAAGACCGGCGAAGAACTTCTGGCCCGTGCATTTCTGCACGAGACCGACCATCTCAACGGCAAACTCTACATCAGCCACATCAGCGCGCTGAAACGCGACTTGATGAAGCGAAAAATTCGAAAACTTATTAAGGCGGGAGAATGGTGAGAGAGAAATTTGTAATTTGGTAATCGGGTAATTTCGTAATTAAAAAGCTGCCCCGGCCTTGCCGCAAGGTTAATTACAAGATTTTCCGACTACTAAATTACAAATCTCCCTCAATGCCTTCTCCGCTCACTCTCGTATTTTGCGGTACTCCTGCGTTCGCCGTTCCTACTCTCACCAGGCTGGTCGACTCCGGATTTTCTGTACCTCTGGTGGTCACGCAGCCAGATCGTCCGCGCGGACGCGGCATGGAGCTGGCGCTTTCTCCGGTGAAGCAGCGCGCTTTAGAGTTGGCTCTCCCCATTGCGCAGCCCGAGAAGATCAAAAACAATGACGAGTTCCGGGCTCAACTCACCTCTCTCAAACCCGACGCCATCATCGTCGTGGGATATGGACGCATCGTTCCGCAGTGGATGCTGGATCTCCCTCCGCTGGGCAATTTGAACCTGCATGCGTCGTTGTTGCCGAAATATCGAGGGGCGGCACCGATTCAGTGGGCAATCGCTCACGGCGAGTCGATCACAGGTGTGACCACAATGCGCATCGATGCCGGCCTCGACACCGGCGACATTCTGCTGCAGCAAGAGATCGAGATTGGGCCTGACGATACTTCCGAAACCATTTCGCCGCCCCTGGCCGACATCGGTGCCGATCTTATGGTGGTGACCCTCCGCGGTTTGCAGGCCGGAACGCTCCCGGCGCGGCCACAGGATGATTCTGAGGCCACCCTCGCGCCGATTTTGCAGAAAGAAGACGGTCGCATCGACTTCAATCTTTCCGCGCGTGAAATTCATAACCACTTGCGCGGCTTTCAGCCCTGGCCGGGCGCCTTCACTATTTTTCGAGGGAAAGGCTTGCAGGTTAAATCGGCGAATCTTGCGAAGAAAATCCTTCCAGCTGCGACCATGAATGTCGAGGATGGACTAGTCGTGGGTTGCGGAGAAGGTTCGCTCGAACTGCTGGAAGTCCAGCCTGAGGGCAAGAAACGAATGCCTGCCGCCGACTTCGTCCGCGGTTATCGTCCGGAAAACGGCGAGACTCTCGGGACGTAGCATGGCCATCTCTCCAGCACGCACGGCTGCGTTCGACATTCTTCTTCGGGTTGAGCAAACTGAGTCCTTCGCGTCCGAGCTTTTACATTCCGCCGGATACAGCAAGCTGACATCCTCCGATCATGGCTTGGCCACGGAATTGGTAATGGGTGTGTTGCGCTGGAAGCCGGTTCTCGATCGAGAGCTAGCTGCATCTTCCTCACTAAAATTGGACAAGATAGATGTCGAAGTTTTAACCGCGCTTCGCCTGGCCGCGTATCAACTTAAGTTTCTCGACCGCATTCCCGGACATGCAGCCGTGCACGAAAGCGTCGAACTGGTTAAGCGGGCGCGGAAGCGCTCGGCGGCGGCGTTTGTGAATGCCGTGCTGCGCAAGCTGAGTGAACGTCCGAAACTTCCGCCGACCACAGCCACCAACGCGGACGAATTGGCGGCACAAACGGCACATCCGCTGTGGTTGGTGGAGCGTTGGACCCAGGAATTTGGTTTCGAGGTCACGCAGAAGATTTGCCAACACGATCAACTGACGCCGCAGACCGCAATCCGCCTGAGTGCTGGTTCAGCTGCGGATGAGCTGAAAGAAGAGGGCGTCGAACTCTCCCCAGGCTTGCTGCTTACCCATGCGCGAAGGGTAGTCAGTGGGAATGTTTCGCATACGCGTGCCTTCCGCCGGGGCAAGATTGCTATTCAAGACGAGGCGTCTCAACTCGTGGCGCTGCTGCTGGGACACGGACAGAATTTTCTGGATTGCTGTGCCGCACCCGGTGGCAAGACTCGCGTGATAGCGGAGGGCAATCCGCAGGCTTCCGTACTGGCTCTTGATTTGCATCCGCAGCGCGCCGCTTTGCTGCGTAAGCTGGTTCCCGCTTCCAACGTCACGGTGGAAACCGCGGACATGCGGTCGTTCGAGTCGCCGCAAAGATTCGACCGGGTTCTCGCGGATGTTCCTTGCTCGGGTACGGGAACTTTGGCGCACAATCCCGAGATCAAATGGAAATTGACGGAGGACGATCTTCGCGACCTTCAGGAGCGTCAGTCGGCGATCTTGCGGGCAGCGATGAAATGTGTTGCTCCCGGAGGAAGAATCGTCTACTCAACCTGCTCGCTGGAGCGCGAGGAGAACTCAGCGGTTGTCGAGCAGGCGCTCGAAGGGTTTCGTGTGGTAAATGTGCGGGAAGAGTTAGAGCGGCTTCACAGCGAAGGGGAGCTTTCCTGGTCGGATCTCGATGCTCTGGGTTCAGGGCCTTATTTAAGGACGCTGCCGGGAAAACATCCCTGCGATGGTTTTTTCGCGGCGATTCTGGAACGGAAATAGCGCTTCACCGAACCTGCAAATTCACCACACCACCACGCAGAACCTTCTCCCCCGCAACCGGCGAATGGGACACTACGATGCTCGCGGGCGAAACCGGACTTGCCCCGCTGGCTTCGCCTATGCGCAGCCCGGCATCGCGCAAAGCTAGCTGCACAGTTCCCAAAGGCTGCCCTGCGAGATTTGGCATCACAAAGGCACGCGGCTCGGCGGCAGTGCTTACCAGTAAATTGATTCTCGGAGCGGAAACGCCACTGGCGTTCGGTGGCGGGCTTTGCGAAACCACGCGATCAGCGGGCGCATCCGCTAAAGGCATTTGCGCTACGGTACCCATTTCCAATCCACGCCGGCGAATGTTGATCTCGGCTGCTCGCTGCGATTGCCCGACTACGCTAACAATTTGCAGGCGCTGCGTGCCCATACTTTCGGCGACGCGCACCTGCCAGCCGCGGCGAACTTTGGTCCCGGCGGCCGGAGCCTGCGACAGCACTTTCCCTTCGCCAACATCCGGACTGTAATAACGGCGCTCGAGGTTAAAGCCGAGGCCAAGGTCGTCTGCCATCTTGCGCGCTTCGGCAACGGTGTGACCAGCGAGATTGGGCACGGCGACTTCGCGTCCGTGAATGGCGAAGCGCATAGCCGTCAGCATGGAAATCATCGCAACCACTAAGAGGACAAGTCCGCGGAGAATTAGGCGGAAGATGGCTTTCACGGTGGGGTGATTATAGCGGCCCTAAACCTTAACCACAGAGGTCACTGAGGTTCCCAGAGTGGTTCGGGTGAGGGCAATACATTGGGAATCTTCGATGAAGGCTCAGATCGCCAGGAAATTCTCTACCAGCTTCTTCCCCGCGCTAGTCAGCACGCTCTCCGGATGGAACTGCACTCCCTCAATCGGGAACTCGCGATGGCGCAAACCCATGATGGTTTTGGTTCCATCGCGCTCGGTAGTGTAGGCGCTGACCTCGAGTTCATCCGGCAGGCTCGATTCTTCGACGATCAACGAGTGATAGCGCGTCGCGGTCATGGGTGAAGGCAAGCCGTGAAAGATGGTCTTGTTGTCGTGACGCACTTCGCTGGTCTTTCCGTGCATTAGATGAGGAGCACGAATCACATTTCCGCCAAACGCCGCGCCGATCGCCTGATGTCCCAGACAAACCCCCAGGACCGGAATCTTCCCTGCAAACTTCTTCACCAACTCGATAGTGATCCCGGCATCTTCCGGAGTACACGGCCCCGGGGACAACAGAATGCGGTCCGGAGCGAGATTTCCTACCTCATCGACCGTAACCTGATCATTCCGGCGAACTACCACTTCAGCTCCGAGTTCCCCCAGATATTGGACAAGGTTGTAGGTAAACGAGTCGTAGTTGTCGAGGACAAAAACCATGATTTCTCTACAGATTACATGAGAAAGCCCCGCGGCGAAGTTGGGTTCGATGCCGTACCGCATTCCAATTGACTCTTGACACAAACTCGGGCAGACCGCATGCTTGATGCCACCTATGGGGGAATCAATGGCCGAAGTGCCCCAAGAAAAGCGGGCGACCCGACGGTTTGCCTTGCGCTTGCCGGTTGCAGTCAACTACACCACACCGACCACACCCGAGAAACAAGCCCAGACTCGCGACGTAAGTGCCCGTGGCATATGCTTTTACGTGGATTCGTCCATTGAAGCCGGCTCACCCATTGAGTTCACCCTCACTTTGCCGCCGGAAATCACGCTGACCGAGAGCATTCACGTCCGCTGCAAGGGAAAAGTCGTTCGCGTGGATGGCGGAACGCCGACCGGAAAGATGTCCGTCGCGGCCGTGATCGACGAGTACGAATTCCTCTCGCAAGCCTAGACCGATCACCCCAGCGTTGGTGGAAGTCCTAGCCTTAAGGCTTTCGTCTGTCTGCACAAAATAGTATGCTGATTAGCGTCTAAACGAGCCCCCAAATGAACTCTCGTTCCATCGGTATAGCCCTGCTTTCCCTCACCGCATCTTTTGCGCTCGCGCAGGATGTGCAAGCTCCGGTTTCCTACGCGTCGGTCAGCCAGGTCAACACCCTGCTCTCGCAACTCGAGCAGGCGTCGCAGACCGCGCAGCTCGATCTCGCAAAATTGCGGATCGAAAAATGGAAAGCCGACGGCAACACCAAAAAGCAGACGACGTCGAACTCGGAATCCGTACAGCGAAATTTGCAGACCGCGCTGCCTACCATCATCGGAGAAGTTCGGAATTCCCCCGACAGTACGACCGCCAGCTTTAAGCTCTATCGCAATCTCGACGCACTCTATGACGTGTTTGGCTCGGTGGTAGAGAACACCGGCGCCTTCGGTGGCAAGGATGAATTCCAGGCGCTGGAAAACGACCTGAATACGATTGAAAACATACGCCGGTCGTTGGGCGACCGCATCAGTTCGCTCGCCGAATCCAAAGAAGCCGAACTCAACCATTTGCACGCGCAGGTGCGCACGCTGCAAGCCTCAATTCCGCCGCCGCAGCCGAAGAAGATAGTCATCGACGATACCGCTCCCGCCAAGAAACCTGCCCCCAAGAAGAAGAGAGCCGTTCCCAAGCCGCCGACGGCGACAGGTCAGCCAGCCACCCAGCCTGCTGCTACGCCTGCCCCCAAGTAACATCCACGGTAACCCCGGCGTAATCCGGGTACCCAACTGAAAACAAAGTCATCTTTTAAGGAACTTCTGCGCCCCGCCCGGGGTCTATCTACACAGAAGGGCATCCCAAATGACCGCCGGGTCTTGAGCGCGGGCTGCGATATTTTGGGCGGGGCAAAAACCTCGAAAATCCCTATAATGGGGGTGACGCCATGACCACTATGGCGGGAGCTGCCAACTTGGGTGATCTCGCAAGCGCGATCGGTATTCGGACTGAGCAAGCCGCCATTGTGGCGGAACTGAAAGCTGGTTCGGAGGACGCTTACGCCTGGCTAATCGGCGAATTCCATCAGCCGGTCTACAGCCTGGTTTACCGGATCGTCGCCGACGCCTCCGACGCTTCCGACACTACTCAGGAAGTTTTCCTGAAAGTTTTCCGTGGCATGAAAAGTTTCCACGGGGAGTCCAGCCTTAAGACCTGGATCTACCGAATTGCGATCCACGAAGCCTCCAACCGGCGCCGCTGGTGGTTCCGCCACAAGGCGCATGAGACTTCAATTGAGCCGGCGGAGAGCATGAACTCCGAAGGCGAAACTTTTGGGATCAAAGACACGCTGGTCGACTGCCGCGAATCTGCTTTCGACAATGTTGCTCACGAAGAGATACGCGCGCGCGTCGAAGAAGAGTTGAGAAAAGTGCCAGAGCCTTACCGGACGACCGTGGTGTTACGCGACCTCGAAGAAATGTCTTACGAGCAGATCGCGGAGATCATGGAAATATCGTTGGGTACGGTGAAATCGAGATTAACTCGCGGACGGGAAGCGCTGCGCCAACGGCTTACGACGTATGTTCGCGAGGTAGGACAAGAACTGGGGCTACAGACTCCAGGAGAACGCAAACGCAGTGGCAAGACCTCCTCTCGGGTCGCGGATGGAATTGAAATCGAGGTGGCATCGTGAACTGCACCGAAGCCAAAACGCTCTTTTCACCCTACTTGGATGGGGTCCTTACAGGCGCGCAGATGCTCGGCTTGAGCCGGCACCTGGAAGGCTGTGGCGCTTGCACCGAAAACTACGTCTCCCTGCGCCGCACTCAACAACTATTGGGCGGCATGGGACGCCGCAAGGCTCCTGCGGATTTGGCGCTGAAACTGCGCGTGGCAGTTTCAGGCGAGGTTGCGCGCTCCAAACGTCCGTTTATGGGCGGGGCGTGGACTCGTGTCGAGAACGCGCTGAATGCCTTCATGGTCCCGGTTGCCGCAGGATTGGTTGCGGCGGTAACGATCTTTGGAATTCTTATGGGATCGTTCGCGCTGCCACTGCAGGCCAGCAATTCCGACATTCCCATCAACATCAATACCGCTCCGCAGTTGAAGCAGGCGGCGTTTGGTCTTGACTCGATCCATGAAGGCTCGCTGGTAGTCGTGGCCTATGTGGACGCCCAGGGGCGGGTGCAGGACTATCGCGTTATTTCCGACCCCGACTCGGACTCGGAGCAGTCGCGGCAGATGCTGCCGCAGGTGAAGAACATGCTGATCTTCAGCACATTCCATCCCGCGACCTCAATGGGTATCCCAACTTCGGGCAAGGCCGTCTTATCCTTCTCGAAGATCAGTGTGAAGGGCTAGAAAAGGCATACACCAAAAGGGACGCTTAAGTTCACGAAGGACTTCCTTTCTGAACCTTAGCGTCCTTTTTGTGTTTCGGGTAAAGACGATGAGGGGAGCAATGTTCTTGGCTCCCCAATTGACCCTGCCCCTCGAACCCCTTAAACTTATTCACAGGCCTGCTTAAAGCCCGCCATCCTCCAGGAGGACCCCTGAATTTTCGGCTCCGAAATGTAGTTTGCGTCGTCCTGTGCGGATTGCTGGCATCGGCCTGCCTCGCCGACAACACTCCCACGGTTACGCTCGACACCAGTGAAGCTCTATTCGACGTGCTGGCTGCGATCAACTCCTGCGGCTACGACACCGAATTGAACGAGTCCCATCCGTTGCGGGCGCAGATCCGTGGCGAGATCACCAAAGTCGTCGAGGGTTCGCCGGAAGCCACCCAGAGCCAGCAACTCATGTGTGCGTTTTACAATACTCACCAGCAATCGGACGACTCGCGACGGCTGGCGCAGTTTGTATCGCTGGCCCTCTACCTGAAGCCGCCGCCAGATTTGGGATTGAAAACCAAAGAAGCCGACGCTCCACCCGACGCGGTGGGCGTCATCGGATTTATTCCGCTGTTGCAGAAGTTCAGCAAGGATGCCGACCTGCACGCCGTTTGGGAGAAGCATCGCGCGGAATATTCCGCTTTGGCCGACCGCTATCATTCTCCAGTCGCCAAGATGCTGTTTGACACCGAGATTTATTTGAAGTTGCCCTCCGCCGGATATCTGGGACGTACCTTCACCGTCTTCTTCGATCCCATGGGCGCGCCCGGACAAACCAATGCTCGCAATTACGGCTCAGACTATTTTGTAGTGCTCACTCCCGGAGATTCATCCGAACTCCGCATGGAGCAGATTCGCCACACTTACCTGCATTACCTGATCGATCCTCTAAGCCTGAAGTATCCCAGTTCGATGAAGCGTCTCGAACCTCTGCTCGACGCCACCAAGCAAGCCCCGATGGACGACAGCTTCAAGGGCGACATTTCGCTGCTGATCACCGAGTGCTTCATCCGCGCCGTCGAAGCGCACACCCTCGGCGACAAGAAAACGTTGGAAGAAGACCGTCTGAAGGTTGTGCAGGCGTCGATCAATCAGGGCTTCATCCTGACCCGCTACTTTTACGATTCACTCACCGATTTCGAAAAGCAGGATGCTGGCTTGCGTAACGTCTTCGGCGACATGCTTTCGCACATCGACGTCGGCCGGGAAACCAAGCAAGCCGGCTTGATCCACTACGCGGAAAAGGCCGATCCAGAAGTCGTACGTCTGGCCCGGCCCGCACCCAACAAAACTTTGCAAAGCGCAGAGCAACACTTGGCCGACGGCGACAAAGAAGGTGCACAAAAGCTGGCCCAACAGGCGCTCGATCAGAAAACGGGCGATAGTGGGCGCGCATTGTTTATCCTTGCGCAGGTAGCCGCGGCCACCAGCAACATGGATGGCGCCCGCACCTACTTCGAGCAGGCGCTGCAGGTCGCGCAGGAGCCCCGGGTGGTAGCCTGGTCGCACATTTATTTGGGCCGAATCTTCGATATAAAGGAAGAGCGCGACGAGGCCGTGGTGCATTATCGTGCGGCGTTGAATAGCGCGGGCAGTTTGCCGGGAGTAAAAGATGCGGCGGAGCGCGGACTGCAGCAGGCTTATGAGCCGCCCCGTCCGCAGCGGGAACAGCCGCAGCAATAAATTTTGAGAATTGGTCTGCAAGAGCAGACCCTACCCCAAGGAGACAGCATGAAGCACGCAGCGATGGCGTCCGCGATCTTGACCCTGGCAACTTTTGCGGTTGCGCAGCAACCGGCGCCGGCCACTTCCACCCCAGCAGCTACTCCAGCAGGACAGGCCGCCACCGCCGCCGTTCCCGCGACCGGCAAGCGTCCGCCTCAGGCGAAGACCCAACCGGAATTCGATGCCTACAACGCCGCCAAGGCCAAGGCCAACGATCCCGCCGCATTTGAAAAGGCCACCGACGACTTCGCCACCAAGTTCCCCGACAGCGAATTGACGGTGCTGATGTACCGCGATGCCATGCATGCCTACCAGACGGCGAACAACGCGGACAAAATGCTGGACATGGGCCGCAAAGTTTTGAAGCTGGACAAAGACGATCCGGAAGCCCTGATCGGCGTGGCCGAAGTTTTGACCGAGCGCACCCGTGACACCGATCTCGACAAAGCGCAGCGCATGGAAGAAGCGGTCAACGACGCGAACCGCGCGCTTGAAACCATCGATACCGACATCGCGGTGCCGCCGAACACTCCGCAGGACCGGGTCGACGCCTACAAGAGCTTCCTGCGCTCGGGTGCTTACGCCATTCTCGGAACGCAGGCGTTCAACGCCAACTCTTTCGCCGATGCGGAAAAATTCTTCCGCAAATCCATCGACGCGTTTGCTTCGCAGCCGGATCCGGTCGTGGTCTTGCGGCTCGCGCTCTCCATGGATAAGCAGAACAAGTATCCCGAAGCATTGAAGGAAGCGAACCATGCGGTGGAGCTTACGCAAGACACCACCAGTGTTGGCCAGCTCGCGCGCCGTGAGCGTGATCGCCTGATTCAGCTGACCGGCGGAACGGTCCCCGCACCGGCGACTGGAACCGCTCCCGCGACTCCGGCTTCGGCTGCTCCGGCGCCAAAATAGCAGGGCCGAGTGTGAGTACAGACCATGAAGTTTAGGGACACTGCCGCACTACAAGAAGCGCTGGCGCACCGCTTTGAGCGGACGGCGCTTCTTGAGCAGGCCCTCACTCATACTTCTCACGCTCGCGAACAAGAGGCCGCCGATTCATCGGGGCCGGTTGCAGACAACGAGCAGTTGGAATTCCTCGGCGACGCCGTCCTCGGCTTCGTCACCGGCGAAGAACTCTACCGCCGCTTTCCGCATTTCCGCGAAGGCGAGCTTTCCAAGCTGCGCGCGCATCTGGTCAGCGAAAAACATTTGGTTCACGTGGCAGCGCAGCTTCAACTCGGCGAATATCTTCATCTTGGCCGGGGTGAAGAAAAGAGCGGCGGTCGTAACAAAACCACGCTGCTGGTCGACGCACTGGAAGCGCTGCTCGCCGCTCTATATCTCGATGGCGGCATTGAAGCCGCCCGGCAAGTCATTCTCGATCTCATCATTGCTCCCGAGCTAGCCCATCTGGCGAGCAACGGCAACGGTCTGCCGTTTTCCGATTACAAATCGGCGTTGCAGGAGAAAATGCAGTCCATCGGATTGCCTCAACCTACCTACGTTCTAGTCAAAGAACACGGGCCGGAGCACAAGAAAACCTTCACGGTAGAGGTCCGGTTGCGCGGCGCCGACCCTACGCAGGAAGAATTCGTCGGTCGAGCCCAAGGCTCGACCAAGAAAAATGCAGAACAGGACGCGGCCCGCCAAGCCCTCGAATTCCTCCGCGGGATGCATCCTACGCCCGCACAAGCCGCCGGAAACGCCGGTTAGTCATGGATCCCGCCCCGCACCATCACGCAAGCGACTGGGTTTCATCGGTACAGTCGTTGATGCTGACCGTGGTCATCGCGGTATTCGTCATCACCTTTGTGGTGCAGGCGTTTCAGATTCCTTCCGAGTCGATGGAGAACACGCTGCTGATTGGCGACTACCTGTTGGTCGACAAACTGCGCTTCGGCTCCGGGCAAAATTCGCACACGCTAATGCCGTATCGTCCGGTGAAGCGGGGCGACATCATTGTCTTTAAGTACCCGGTAAGTCCGAGCCAGCATTTCGTGAAGCGCGTGGTGGGAGTTCCCGGCGACCACGTTCGGCTGATCAATCGCCAGGTTTATGTAAACGGCGTGGCATTGAAGGAACCTTACGTCCAGCACACTCATCTGATGCACGACACTTTCCGCGATGAGTTCCCGCGATTGAATTTTCCAGTGGCGGGTCTCGAGAGCAGTTGGTGGCTGGAAATGCAGAAACTGGTGGAAGACGGACAACTTATTGTTCCCGAAGGAAATTTCTTCGTTATGGGAGACAATAGGGACGACAGCTCCGACAGCCGTTATTGGGGCTTTGTGCCGCGGGCCAACATCATCGGGCGGCCGTTGCTGATCTACTGGTCGGTGCGCAGCACCGGCGAAGACATGGCAATTTCGCCTTCGCCGAGTGATAAACTTTTGCACTTCGCATATGCCGCAACCCATGTGTTGCAGATCACGCGCTGGGACCGGACATTTCGAGTCGTGAACTAGAAATTCTTATTCGCAATGGCAAAAACATTGAGTAAAAAAGAAGAAGCTCCGCCGGAAAAACCGCGCGAGACTACCGTCGAGTTCCTGGCCTCGCTGGCCGCAGTCCTCGTGACCGGCCTGTTCATTATCACTTTCGTCTTGCAGGCCTTCGAAATCCCTTCCAGCTCGATGGAAAACACTCTGCTGATCGGCGACCACGTATTCGTCAACCGGGTGCAGTTTTCGCCTCCGGCCCATTGGCTGGGCCCACTCCTTCCCTACCGTGAAGTTCATCGCGGCGATGTGATTGTGTTTCTTCATCCCGCGGAACCTGGTCTCTACGTGGTCAAGCGTGTGATTGGAATTCCCGGCGACCACATTCATCTTCGCGATGGCGTGGTTTATCGCAACGGGGAGAAGCTCGACGAGCCTTACGTCATTCATCAGCCAGACGAAACTTACGTTCCGTATCGCGATAACTTCCCTGCCGTACCGCCTTCGGAATTCACCAACGTGACTCCATCGTGGCAATTAACGTTGCCGCAGAATATTCAAGGCGATGATCTCGTGGTCCCGCCGAATAGTTATTTCGGCATGGGCGACAACCGCGACGTCAGCCTCGACAGCCGCTATTGGGGCTTCATTCCCAAGGACAATTTAATCGGGCGGCCGATGTTTATCTACTGGTCGTTCGTTACGCCAGCAAATCAGTACTTACAAAAAGAGGTTGGCGACCGGGCGAAGTTTTTGACGCATGTCGTCATTCACTTTTTCGATGAGACTCGCTGGCGACGCACGCTTAAGATAGTGAAGTGAAACTGATCGGCACAAGACGGCGGGTAGCGGCGCTACTGGCGATCTTGCTGGTGGCCGGATTGTGCCTGGTCCGGCCGGGAGCCAACCGCCTGCGGGCACGTATCGTTTCGTCGATTAGTTCGGCGGTGGGACGCCCGGTGGAAGTCGCGTCGGTGAATCTGCGATTGCTTCCGCGGCCTGGATTCGATCTCGAAGGCTTCGTCATGCGCGACGATCCCGCATTCGGCGCCGAGCCGGTGATCCGTGCGCAGGAAGTCACGGCTGTTCTGCGGGTCATTCCACTCTTGCGCGGCAAGATCGAAATTTCACGGCTGAATCTTTCTGATCCCAGCTTGAATTTGGTCCGCAACGAGACCGGACACTGGAACGTCGAAGAACTTTTGCAACGCACCGCGGAAACGACGGTCGCGCCGACCAGCAAAACCAAGAGCGAACCGCGGCCGGGATTTCCCTATATCGAGGCTTCCGGTGCCCGCATCAATTTCAAGTATCAGCGCGAGAAGCTTCCCTACGCGTTGACCGAAGCCGATTTCGCTCTCTGGCAGGATTCCGAAAATGCCTGGGGTATGCGCATGGAAGCGCAGCCGGTGCGCACTGATTTCAACCTTACCGACACAGGAACGGTAAAAGTTTCCGGATCGTGGCAACGGGCCGCCAGCCTGCGCGACACTCCGCTCAAGTTCACCGCGCAGTGGGACCGCGCACAGCTTGGCCAGTTGACCAAGCTGGTCTACGGTGACGATAAAGGATGGCGCGGAGCGATTCTGCTTTTGGCGACTGTGAGCGGCACACCAGCAAATTTAAAAGTTGCGACGCAAGCGTCCCTGCAAGATTTTCGCCGTTACGATATCGTCGCCAGCGGCCCGCTTCTTCTCACCGCCCATTGCGACGGGCATTACAGTTCGATCGATCGGCTGCTTTCCCAGGTCGAGTGCCATGCTCCGGTCAATGACGGAGAGATTGCTCTCGAGGGCAATGTCACCGGCCTTTACCATCCCAGCGCTTACGATCTGTCGCTCTCGGCCCACGATGTTCCGTTGCAAGGGCTGGTCGGGCTGCTGCGCCATGCCAAAGGCGATATTCCGAAAGATCTGATCGCAGTCGGCAAGATCAATGGCAGCGTGAATGTAACCAGCGCCAACCGCATGCCTGCGGTGTGGAAGGGCGAAGGAGAGACCACCGGCCTCCATCTGGCCTCGAAATCAACCAAGGCCGATCTGAGTCTGGAGCGCATTCGCTTCGCAGTATCGAAGCCTGACGCCAGGCGCCTGGCCTATGTAGACATCGGACCGCTTGCGGTTGCCATGGGCCGTCCGACACCGGTGGCCGTTTCCGCCAGACTCTCACGCGCCGGGTACAGCGTGCAGGTACAGGGCGACGCACAGGTTCGCCGCCTGTTGCAAAGTGCCGAGACAGTCGGCCTTCCGGTACCGAAATTCTCCGCCGAAGGTCCCGCGAAAGTTGACTTCCAAATCGCTGGAGAGTGGCGTGGCTTCGCCGCTCCGACCATTACAGGTAGGGCTCAGCTTCACGGAGTTCGCGCCGACTTGAATGAACTCAGTGAGCCACTGGAGATCGCTACTGCGACGGTTGCCCTGTCGTCTGAGCAGACGAAAGTATCGAACCTGAACGCTTCCCTGGCGGGAAGCACATGGAAGGGTTCGCTCGATATTCCGCGGCCCTGCACACGCGAAGGCAAATGCTCGGCGCACTTCAATCTCGCGGCTGACGAAATTGATACGACGCAATTACGCGAAGCGGTGGTTGGCAATGCGCGCAATCCTGTCTGGTACCGGTTCCTCGCCGGAAAGACTGCGCTGACATTTCTAACCACGCTGCACGCCAGCGGAAAACTTACCGCAGGGACTCTGAACATCCGCAATCTTTCCGCCACGCGAGTCTCTACCGACGTAACTCTCGAAGACGGCACTCTGCGCCTTTCTAATCTTCAGGGCGAACTGATGGGCAGCGTCCACCACGGCGCGTGGACAATCGACTTCTCCAGGCAGCCCGCCGTCTACACAGGCAGCGGCACACTCGACGAAGTCGACCTCGAACAACTCTCTTCCGCGATGCACGATCCCTGGGTAACCGGCACCGCGGGCGTAAGCTATGAAGTAAAAGCTTCCGGCAGCACGGTGGCCGATTTGCTGGAATCAGCCTCCGGCACCCTGACGGTTGAAGCGCGCGAGGGAACTCTGCCGCACCTGACGCTGACTCGCGAACCTCTGGAATTCGAACGCTTCGCCGGGAAATTTACGTTGAACGACGGCGAGCTCGACATCACCGACGGGAAGCTGCAATGTACCGAGGCTACCTACCAGGTCGCCGGCTCGGCTTCGATGTCCAACGAATTGAATCTGCGCCTGGTCCGCAACACCGGACGCGGCTTCAACGTGACCGGCTCGTTGACCGATCCTATCGTCCAGCCCGCGCTCTTTCCGGAAACGCAAGCCGCATTGAAACCATGAAGTTTTTGCCTCTAATGGCCGCCGTATTTCTTTCCAGTTCACTTCTTGCTGGGCAAAATTCTGACGTGGCCAGCATGGAGCGCAAGCTTCAGCACATGAAGGCCAACGCCGAGGCCACTCCCGTGGATAGTTCTCCCACGGAATTCAGCGAGCAGGAAATCAATGCGTACATGGCTTCGGGTAGAGTTCACCTTCCGGAAGGCGTTCTCGGCGTGAAGTTTCATGGCGACCCCGGAGTGATTACGGCTACAGCGCACGTTGATTTTGATCAGCTCAAAACCGGACGCAGTTCGTTGAATCCGTTGCTGTCAGTTTTCAATGGAATCCACGACATGGTGGTAGTGGCCCACGCCCAGGGTGGCGGCCATGAAGGATTGGTGCGTGTGGATACCGTAACGCTCGACGGCGTAGAGATTCCGCGTTTCGTGCTGCAATCGTTCGTGGAAAAATTCTTACAGCCGAAGTACCCGTACGTCGGCCTGGACTCGCGGTTCGGTCTGAAGGAAAAGATTGATACGGCAACTGTCGGTGACCAGAAGCTAACCGTCACGCAAAAGTAGGATCTGACGCTCGCGCCTTCATGCGAGTCAGTTTCGCCACCGAATTCAATTCCTTTTCCAGCGACGAAAACCTTTGCATGGTTTCGTGAATGCGCAACGACATGTTGCGAATCGTCTCCACCTGCAAGCGCGCGTCCGGCGTAAGGCACTTGCCATCGAGCAGCAAGAGCTCGGCGTTCCCCATCAGCGATGTAAGTGCGTTGTTTACGCCATGCCGCATTTCCAGCATGTAGCGTCCCAGTGTGGCTTCGCGTTCTGCCGAAGCGTGGACTTCCTGCAATACGCCGGCATGTTCCACGGCTTCGCAGCGCTGCAAGATTTGAGAAGCGACTAATACCAGCGTATCCAGCCATCCCGGAAGGTTGCGGATGACAATCGCGTGCGCGGGAATCTCGCTGGTATCGAGATCAGAACTCGCGAACAGGATGGTTGGTTTCCCCGAGCGATCAAGGGCACTTAGGACGCGCGACAACACATTGGACCGCAATTCTCCAACAATCGCGAGATCGAATATTTCGGGATCGAACGATTGGCAGAGATCGCCAGTCATAAGGGTAAAGGCGGGAATACTGGATTCTGCCTGCCATCGCGCAGGGACAGCTCCAGAAAATTCCGGATCTTCGGAGATCAGAAGTACGCTTGACGGCTCCAATGTCTTCCCTCTGGCCTACTTGCGCTTGGAGTGGTCGTGACGCGACTTGTCCGCGTTCGGTTCCGTATCTTTTCCGCGATTGTTGTGCGCCGCGGTGGCTGAAGCCGCAGCAGCGGCGCGAGCACGGCGGGATTTCTTGCTCTGGCCCTTATCCTGCGAGTCATCCGCCGAAACCGTTTTGTCTTCGGACTTCTCGGCTTGAGTTTCCGCCGGTTCCTTTTGGTCGAGTGCAACATCGACGGCGCTACGGAGTTCGGTCAGCAAGCGCAGAGGTTGTCCCAAAGAATATTCCGCCTGGAACATCACCTTCCACGACTGGCAGATCATGCGCAGGCGCAGGATGGGTTCTTCCGCAGAGAACTCCGCACGCCGGCAGTCGAGAACCTGCACACCACGCTGTTCGAGTTCGCGAAGGCCGTCGAGAATGCCATTGATGTCCTGATGCAACAGGCGGAAGAAAATCCGCCGGATCAAGAAGTTGAAGCGAGTAAACGCGACCAATGCGGTCGGATCGAAATAGTTGTGCTCGGAAGAAGTCTTCAGTTTGCGCGCTGACTCCAGCGCTCCGCTCTGGAAGAGTTCATTCAAGCTCTTGCACGAGACGGCTTTCTCGATGTGCACGTCCAGCGGCTTCAGCCACTCCGGCGCGGTCACGGAAACCGGCCCAATCACCGGCTTCAATATCTCGGCGACATACTTCAGCTCGACGGTGCCGTCTTTAATTAGCGACGGAGCGTTGTTGAAGAAATGCTGCACCAGCAGAAAATCTACCTTGTCGCGGTCTGAAGGGCGCTGGTCCGCTTTACGCAGAAAGTGCTCCAACAGCACCAGCACGCCCTCTTTATGGGCGGCCTGGGTGTTCTGCAAATACTGCCGTAGCTGGTGGACTTCAATGCGGTCATCCATGCGAGACAGCCACTGCCGGGCCGAATCCAGTTTTTCGTCGGTCATTTCGCCGCCCGCTTCGAGCACCTGTGAGGGCGAAACCTCGAGCGTGAACTCACGCGCCAGGCTGGTATAGATAGCGTGGATCTGCTGCGCGGCTTCCCACTCTGCCGCAGTGTTTTTGTAATCGGGTAATAAGCTCATGATTTTACGATCCAGTTGGGAATGTCTTGGGCAAAGCGGGCGGCCACAGCCGTCTTGCCAGTGTTGTACTGCACCGCCACCACGCAAGCCTCAACGTTCAATGTGCCGTCCGAATTCTGCAGCCGCAGCCGGTCGGCAAACTCCAGTGGCAATTTCGAGGCGAACAGCGCCTCGCGTGTGGTGCCAAATTCGATGGTCGTGCTCTCCGACACTTCATCGCCGACCAACCGGGTAAGCCGCACCGGAATCCTCACCGGCATAGCCTCTGGAAAGAACTTGGCCAGCTTGACCGTCGGACTTTCAGGTATGGCTCGAGCCTTAGCGGGGGCTGGTTGGGCCATGTTCGTCCCTTTAATCGGTCGATGCGGCCGGAGACTTACCCTGGAGCCGGTTAGCTAGCGCAGGGCGAGACCCGGGCCGCATCCGGAGGAGAAGAGTGCACGGAGTGGGCCAAAGCGGGTCACTCTGGAATAAAGAGATAAAGCATGATTAATCAATCACTTAAGAGCATCACTGCGGGATGGTTCCAGTCTCTCCGCGGGGGGATGTCTGTATCAAAATGACACACGTCTCACTTGCCAAGTGTCTTCGCGAAGCTGTTTGATTGTCATTCTCGACCCTGCTGAAGCGTCAACCCAAGCATGCGCTGGGTTAGGGACCCGTCGCGTCCGGACATATTCCAGCATGTGGGAAGGGCGCAAATCCAATGACCGCGTTGCGTAGTATTTAGCTCGTGGCATTCGACCATCCGAAAATCTTCATGATCTCAGGCGGGCCGGGCGCGGGGAAAACCACGCTCATTGCCGAGTTAAGCAAGCTCGGATATGCGACCGCGCCGGAAACTGCGCGACAGATTATTCAGGAGCAAGTGCGATTGCGCGGCACCGCGCTTCCCTGGGCTGACAAAGAAGCCTTCGCGCACCTCATGCTGGAACGTTCGATCGAGTCGTATCTTTACTACGTAAAACAAGCTGGCCCGATCTTTTGCGACCGTGGCATTCCTGACGCGCTCTGTTACGCGCGATTGATCGGCATGGGTGATGAGTTGGCGATGCAGCTGGCATGCCGGAGATATCGCTACGCGCCGCTGGTATTTCTGGCGCCGCCGTGGAAAGAAATCTACGTCACGGACGACGAACGCAAACAGGACTTCGCGGAGGCGGTGCGAACTTACGAAAAGATGGCCTCTGTTTATGAATATTGCGGGTACGAGACTATCGAACTGCCGAAGATGACTCCCAAGGCACGAGCGGATTTCGTGCTGGAGAAAATACAGCCGGCGTCGTAGCGTCCTCAATACTTCGGTTGCCTCGGGTAAGCCATGCTGGATCGAAGGTGAACATGTGAACGATCAGCATGCCCAAAGTAAGGTCTGCGAAATTTACCAGCACAACTAATCCAAGATGCAGGCCAACCATGGCCAGCCATATCCACGGACGGATTCTTCTGAACAGCGCGACCGGAGCAAAGATAAGTTCCAATCCCAACGTGGACCAGGTAGCAAATTTCAGAAGGATCGGTGGGCATGAAAGCAGCCACACTCGAACGACCGTCGCTCGAGCCAGCGGATTAGATAGCACGTAACTAAGAGCAGTGCCGTCTAACCACGAAGGGCTAATGAGCTTCGTATAGCCGCTGTAGGAATAGGAGAGCGCCATAAGTATCCAGGCGGCGGAGAAAAGATCTTTAGGAATCCCCCCCATACCTGACGAACGATCATTAAAGCCAATCACGGCATGGGACAGCAGCAACCATCCCACGAACGGTAACGACGGATTCGCAATCAGCGGGTTCCTGCCATAGAGGCTAGCCCACAGGAACCACAACACCAGGGCGGCGAGACGCTCAACTTTGCCCACCATAAATAGCAGACTGCAAACGGCGCCAACCATCAGCAACGACGCAACGAACCGGGGAGCGTCCGAAATCAAGAACAAATTCGGGAACAGACGCATCAGCGGGCTTGAGGAAGAGTTGGGTAAAACACCTGCAGAGGAAAATATTTCGGTTCCCCACGGGAGCAAGCCGAGAAAGTGGTGCAGCAGGTAAGTTCCGAAGGCGGCGCGGTAGATACGGTAATGCCAAACCTCTTTCACTGGCAGCGCACCTCGATGGTCATCGGTAGTGAACCCGTCTGGGCACCGGGCCGTGCTTCCAGACGAACGGTGACTCGATCCGCAACTGTCGCTGGGTCAATTCCCAGTTCGCTGAGCAGCGGTGCCCCGCCGCAGAACGCGTGACGGGAAACCGAATCGAACATAGGACGCAGTTGCGGATTCCACTGCATTACCGGACCATAGGCGAGCACTGCGCCGTAAACATTGCGGCGATTGTAAGGGCCGCGCAAACCGCTGGCTCTTTCGGGCGTGATCTCGGTCGAATGAAATTGGCCTGCGCGGTCTCGCCACTCGACGAAAAACTTGGTCGAGAATGTTTCCAGTCCGTTCACCGACGAAAACACCTTGGGCGCCGGGGAGGCAGCGGTGGCGGCGGCGATCCCCTTGAGCCCAGGCAGGTGCAGCAAGTCCGCCGTCATCTGCAACAGCCCCATCGCCAACAACATAATGACCGGATTCCTCAAGGGAGACTCTCCGCATTGACGTCGCGGCCCATGAGCATCTCTCGGATCCGCTTTTCTTTCGCGGCGTCGAATCCGCACTCCCCGGCCCATTGCCGCGGATTTCTAAAAGTGCCAAAGAGCATGTCCCACATGGGAAGGTCTGAATAGTTGAAGGAGTGGACTCCCTTCTCGTGGTGGATGCAGTGGCTCTCCGGGCGCTGGAAGAAGAAACCGAGCCAGTAGGGTGTGGTGACATTCCAGTGATAGACAAGTTCCGCCAAGCCGGTAAGCAGCACGGCCTCCACGGCCGCTCGCGGGGCGACGCCAACGACCAGATACAGAATTGCGCTCGACAAAGCGCTGTCGGCCAGGATCTCCAAGGGATGTTTGTAAAAGCTCGTTATGATCTCAATACGCTGCGGGCTGTGATGTACCTGATGAAACCACCGCCACAAGAAATTGCTCTGATGACGCCAGCGATGCCACCAGTAGAAAAAGAAGGTAATGACGAAGTAGCCGGCGAATGCTCCGCCCGTAACTCCCAGCACGTCGCCATTCCAGGGACGGTGCCGCAGCATCCATCCGTCCCAAGCCAATCCTGCCGTCAATACGATTCCAACTTGCACCAGGTTCAAGAGAATGGCGCGCCACCACCAACCCTGTACCTTGGGCCATTTTCTTCCGGCGCGCTTCACCTCAACTGTCATCATGCACAGCGCCACTCCCAGAACAACCGCCGGTACCGGTAAACCTCGAGAGAACTCTGCGAAATTCATACTGCCTCCGTCTCGTCTTCTTCCAGAATCAAGACTCGTTTAACACCATGGGGTCAAAACTCTTGGCAAAGATGGCGAGGGCCTCTGAGGTCCTCGGTTGGTTGCGGCTGGAAAGGTAGTCGAGCAGCAATCCAGCCACCGCGCCGACAGCCAGCGTTGCCAGCGCGTGGCGTTTCTTTTGCGGCAGGCGGTCAGGCAGGGCCGAGGCCATCATCTCGATCCAACTCGCAACCGCTCCCTCAAGGTAAGGGCCGTATTGGGCAGGCCCCTGGAGCGCCAGACCATGCACCTCAAAAAACAGTTTTAGATATTGCTGGTGTTCCACCGCGGTAGCCCATTTCCAAAAGGTGGTGATGATCTGAGAAGGCAGCAGTCCGACTCCGTTGTGGACGACTTCGGCGAAGGCGTTCTGCACCCGCTCCCGCACGACGATCATGGCGTCGGCTACCAGCGCATCTTTCGATCCGAAGTGATAAATGAGCAAGCGGGCTTTGCTGCCAACGCCGGCCGCTAGCGGGCGAAGAGAAAGGTTGGCTATGCCGTTGTTGAGGAGGTATTCAATAGCCGCTTCGAGAAGATCTTCACGGCGTTGTGACTTCGCCTTCGACATGTAACGAGTGTTACATGTAACAGTCGTTACAGTCAAGAGGCAAATTTATTGCTTTCGGGTAGTTTTACAGGTGCTGTTCCCCCAAAGTTGGTGACTAGTTGCCATAGATCGGCGCCCGAACCGCCTGCCCCGGCAACGCGCCACTTACCAACTGCCCCTTGTCCACCACGAGTTTCCCATTGACCAGCACAAACTTCACTCCCTCCGAGTAGGTCGTCGGCTTCTCGTAGGTTGACTTCTCTGTGATGGTCTGCGGATCGAACACCGTGATGTCAGCGTCGGCGCCTTCGCGAATGCGGCCTTTGTTTTTCATCGCGGGATCGCGTTTCTCCAAGCGCTGCGCGGGCATGAGGGTCATTTTGCGGAGCGCGTCCATGAGCGTTAAGTCATGGGTTTCGCGGACGTAATGTCCGAGGATGCGCGAGTAGGTGCCGGCGGTGCGGGGATGCCCTTTGCCGTTCTGGATCATTCCGTCGCTGGCAATCATGGTCAACGGGTCGCGAATCGCGCCGGTCACGATTTCTTCGGTATTCGAGAACATGATGATGTAGCCACCCTGCTTGCGATACTTTTCATAACTCTCGCGGCTCAGGCGCTCGCCGGTGGCCGGCCACATCAACTGGCTCAACGAATTGCCTGGCACCTTCACCCAATTGTCGACGACGGCGGAATCGATTGCGGTCATGCCGGCGGTATAGGGATAGGTTTCGGTGGTGACGTCGAGGCCGTGCGCGCGCGCGCCGCGAATCATTTCCAGTTCGTGCGGCGTAGCCTCTTGCCCGGTGCTTTGGATGTGGACCACGTGCAGTGGTGCTCCGCTGATCGCAGAGTCAGCCAGGACTTCCTGAAGCCCCTCTACGTGGCCATTCTGGCCACGAATGTGAACGTGGCACGACGCTCCGTATTTTGCGGCGACTTGAAATACTTGAAGGATCTCCCAAGGCGAAGCCGCTTCGGTATAAGCCGCGCCGACGCCGACGGCCAGCGCTCCGCGCTGCAAACCGTGATCGATTTGTTTGATGATCTCTTCGATTTGAGCATCAGTAGCGGCTTTGTGAGCGGCGTCGCCGTTGGGCAGAAAATCTCCGGTGTCGTGCATCACTACCATGCGAACCCGCGGATGGCCGATCGAAGCGCCGTAGTTAATCAGCGCTTTGCCGGCGCGCGCGTCGTACCAGCGGTCGATGTCTTCGGTGCCGATTTCGAGTTCGAGGGCGGTGGTCACGCCGTCCATGGCCTTCATGCGGTAGCTGGCATCGTCCTGGCTGTGCTGGTGAAGATCGATGAAGCCGGGGGCGACGACCAGGCCTGTGGCGTCGATGGTTTGGCGGCCTTGGAGTTGGTCGGTAGTGACGGCCATGATGGTGCCGCCGGTGATGCCCAGGTTGCGCACGGCCGAGACGCCGGACTCGGGGTCCATGACGGTGCCGTTGGCGATGACCAGATCGTAGATGGTTTGCGCGGGGCTGGTTTGGAGAAGGGCGAGGACCACACTGAATAGCGCTAATCGGTTGAGCATGGGGAATTCCTTAAATAGTTCGAACAAAGACATTGCCACCAAGGCCAC